>NZ_CP123923.1:5136250-5472500 GCF_030450125.1 Streptomyces sp. WP-1 | reverse complement strand
CCGGGACGGGTTCGGCGGCCGGGCACGAACTGCGGCTCGCCGCCTCCCGGTTGACGCCGACCGGCGAGGACCTGATCCCCACGGGCGAGCTGCGCGAGGTGGCCGGCTCGCGCTTCGACTTCCGCGGCGCGCGCAAGGTGGGCACGGGCTACGACCACAACTTCGTGCTCGACAAGGGGGTCACGACCGCGCCCGAGGAGGTCGCCGAGCTGCACGACCCGTCGTCCGGCCGTACCCTCACCGTCTCCACGACCGAACCCGGTCTCCAGCTCTACACCGGCGACCACCTGCCCGCGCCCTTCGCCCCCTGCGACGGGATCGCCCTGGAGACCCAGCACTTCCCGGACTCCCCGAACCACCCGGACTTCCCGTCCACGGTGCTGCGCCCCGGCGAGGTGTACCGCTCGCAGACGGTGTACGGCTTCTCCGCGCGCTGACGGTGCCACGGGTGTCCCCCGGCCGGCGCGGGCCGGGGGACACCGGTGCTCACGCCGTGGCGGTCCGCCCGGTGATCGGGCAGGTTCCGGCCGCGGCGGCGCCGAAGGCGGCGGTGTGCGCGGGTGCCGTGCCGCCGATCTGCTGGAGGATCTCCTTCGAGAGCAGGTCCTCCTTGCCCTTGAGCGCGTCCGCGACGTCGAGGGCGGCGTTGAAGACCATCTCGGCGGCCACGTTGTCCTGGACGATGCGGGCCAGGTTCTCCAGGGCCACGCCGATCGGGTCGGCGGGGGTCTGTGCGGTCGGCAGGTCGATGAGGTGGGTGTTCACCTTGGCCTGGTTCATGGTGCGCCGGATGATGATGGACGCCTGGTTGAGTTCGGCGGTGGTCCAGATCGACAGCACCATGACGTACAGGTCGCTCCACGCCTGCTCGCCGATCCGCGCCCGCCAGCGCTTCATCAGCGCCTCGATCCCGGTGATCTGCGCGGTGGCCGCGGCGGTCATGTTGACGCGGATGGACGGGTACACGGTGGCGGCGAACCGGTTGAAGGCCACCATGTCGAAGGACTTGGCGCCGACGGCGGTGTCGATGAACTTGATGGCCTCGGTGAGGATCTTGTTGCTGGAGGCCGTCAGGTCGGCGGGGAGGTTGGCCGTCGGCAGCTTGGTGCGGGCCGTGCCGAGCGTGGCGCGGAAGGCGGTCAGCGGGGTGATCCAGCCGGTGTCGCCCGCGGGCTTGAAGGCGACCATGTCCAGGTCGTGCGGGTCGATGCGCTCGGAGTTGGCGATGTTCGGCACCTTGTCGCTGAGATAGGCGGCGATGACCGAGTAGACGCCGAGGGGTACGTGGGCGATGGACTTGGCCAGTTCGAAGTACTCCGGCACCGGGTCCACCGTCTCGACCTGCACCCCCTTGTCGATCAGGGTGAAGCGCCCGCCGACGGCGTTGTTCTGCACGACGACGACCGGGCTGAGGTGCTTGGTCAGTTCGGACTTGAGGGACGCGTAGTTGGCACGCATCCCGGCGTTGACATTGCGTATCGCGTCCCGTGCGGCCTTCTCGTCGGTCGCACCGGCCGCGCCGGTCGCGGCCGACGCGCCGGCGGCCGCCTGGGTCTCCATGAGGAGGGTGGCTGCGCCTACTGCGGAAACGGTCCCCAGAAATCCTCTGCGAGTGGTCATGCCCCGTCTTTCCGTGATGAGTGGTGGTGCTCCTGTGGGGTGGGGGGAAAGATGTGGGGGGAGTTCTCGGGGGGTGGTGCGCCGGCGAGAGGGGAGTCGCCGGGGCCATGGGCGTCGCCGCGGCCCCGGCTGCGGATGCCTCACCGGGTCGGACCGGACCGGGCCTCAGCGGCCCGGTGCAGGCCGGGTCGGCTCAGGTCAGGGACTTCTGCGTGGGTACGACGACCCCGTAGAGGTCCTGGACCGTGGCGAGGGCGGCCTCGTGGACCTGTCGCGCGGGGATGCCCTCGGGGTCGCCCTTCAGCGGCAGCGGCCGGGTGGCCGAGGCGTCGGCGACGACGGTCGGGTGGTAGCCGGCGAGGAACGCGCCCTGGGTGGTGAACAGGACGCACATGTTGGTCATGAAGCCGGCGACGATGACGTTCTTGCGCCCGGCCTGCTTCACCTTCTGGGCGAGGTCGGTGCCGTGGAAGCCGTCGGGGACGCTCTTCTCGACCACCGGCTCGCCCTTGGCGGGCTTGAGCTCCGGGACGATCTGCCCGGCCCTGGACTTGAGGTCGTAGCCCTTGTCCACGATGTGGATGACCGGTGTGCCCGCCGCGCGGGCCCGGTTCAGCAGGGCCTTGGCGTTGGCCAGGGCCGGCTTCCAGCCGTCGAGTTCCATCACACCGTCGGTGTAGGTGTTCTGGTAGTCGACCAGGATGAGCGTCGCGTCGGAGAGCGTGGCCGGGGTCTCACCGAGGCCGTTGAGCTTGCGCAGCGTCGTGGTGTCCTTGGCCACGTTCGCGTGGGCGGCGGGCGCGGCGGACTCCTTCTTGGGGGAGGCGGAGTCCGAGTCGGAGCCGCAGGCGGCGAGCGTGGCCGTCAGGAGGGCGGCGATGCCGAGCGCGGCGGTACGGCGGGTCGCGTTCATCAGCCGATGTCCTCCTGACCGGCTACGACGACCCCGTACAGGTCGGCGATGGTGGCCAGGGCGCTGAGGTGCACGCCGTGGGCGTCCACCTCCTTGCCCGCGACCGGCAGCGCGCGGGTGGCGCAGGCGTCGGCGACCACGGTGGGGCGGTTGCCGCGCAGGAAGGCGCCCTGGGCGGTGAAGGCGACGCACATGTGGGTCATGAAGCCGGCGACGACCAGGTCACCGCGGCCGGCCTCGTCCACCAGCCGGCCCAGGTCGGTGCCGTGGAAGGCGTCGGGGGCCTGCTTGACGACGACGGACTCGCCGTCGGCCGGGGCGACGCTCGGGTGGATCTGCCCGATCTCGGCGCGGATGTCGTAGGGGGTGCCCTCGCCGCCGTCGTTGACGACGTGGATGACCCGGGCGCCTTCCCGGCGGGCCCGCTCCAGCAGCCGGGCGGCCGCGTCCAGGGCGGGCTGCCAGCCGTCCAGCTCCATCACACCGGTGGTGTAGGTGTTCTGGTAGTCGATCAGGACCAGCGTGGAGTCGGCGAGCTTCGGGGGCGTCTCGTCGAAGCCGTTGAGCTGACGCAGAGTCGTTCTGGGCATGGCAAACCACCTGGGGGGGGATCGGGAGTTGGGAGGCGGCGCGCCGGTGCGGCGGCCTGTGCCTTGACGTTATGGCCCCGCCCCATACGTCGGCAATGACGTCTAGCATGCAGAAACCGACACCGTCGTATTCCGTTGCCCGGGGGGCCTGTGCACACCGTCGACCAGCTGATCGTGATCGTCCTCTTCGACCAGGTGGACCTGCTCGATGTCACGGGACCGCCGGAGGTCTTCCATCTCGCCCGCCGGGAGTCGGAGGAGGCCGCGGCGTACGACGTCGTGCTCGCGGCCGAGACCATGGACCCGGTGGTCACGGCCGCCGGGGTCCGGGTGCTGCCCGATGTCACCTTCGACGCGCTGGCGTCCCGGAGCATCGACACCGTGATCGTGCCGGGAGCCGTCGCGGCCGACGGCGGCGGCCGGCTGCGGCCGACGGTGGACCCGGTGGTCGTACGGCGCGTACGGCAGCTCGCCGCGCGCACCCGGAGGATGACCTCGGTGTGCGTCGGGGCGCACATCCTCGCCGCCGCCGGGCTCCTCGACGGCAAGCGGGCCACCACGCACTGGTCGACCGCGCAGCAGCTCGCCGCCGACCATCCGGACGTCGAGGTCGACGCCGACCCGATCTTCATCCGCCAGGGCGATGTGTGGACCGGCGCCGGTATCAGCGCCTGCCTGGACCTGTCGCTCGCGCTGATCGCCGACGACCTCGGCGAGGCCGTCGCGCTACGGGTCGCCCGGCAGCTGGTGATGTACCTGAAACGGCCCAGCGGGCAGAGCCAGTTCAGCGTGCCGCTGGAGCAGACGTCCACGACCCGGCGGATCGAGGACCTGCGCCACTACATCCTGCGCCATATCGCCGAGCCGCTGACCGTCACCCAGCTCGCCGAGCACGCCCACATCAGCGACCGGCAGCTGACCCGGATCTTCAAGAACGAGCTGGGCACGACCCCGCACGCCTACATCGAGTCGGTACGCGTCGAACGCGCCCGCCATCAGCTGGAGTCCACCGACGCCACCCTCGAACGCGTCGCCGCGGCCTGCGGGTTCGGCACCCTGGACACGCTCGTCCGGTCCTTCCGCCGCCGGCTCGACACCACCCCGACGGAATACCGCCGCCGCTTCCGGACGACACCCGCCTGAAGTCCCTTGTGCGGCGGGCCGGTTCGGGTCGTGCACCGCACGGTCTCGCTCGCGCTCGTGGCCCGTCGGTCCGCCGCGGGACGTGCGGACGTGCGGGTGGGGTCAGCGGTCCGGTGTCCGTTCCTGGGCGGCGGGCTCGGGTTCCGCCGGCCCGGACTCCTCCCCCAGCAGGTCCCGCGCCAGCAGGGTCGCGCCGGCCACCGCGCCCGGCATCAGGAAGACGGCGACGAAGGGGACCAGGAAGGCGAGGCCGAGCGGGGTGCCGTAGCCCCAGACCAGCAGGCGGCGGGAGCGCAGCAGGGTGAGGCGGGTGCGCAGGTCGAGGCCCCGGCGCTGCAAGGGGATGGAGGTCAGCTCCTCGGCGAGGAAGAAGCCCGTCACGAAGAAGCCCAGCACCGGGATCACCGTCTGGCCGACGAACGGCAGCAGGCCGAGCGCGAAGAGCAGGACGCCCCACAGCGTCGCCCGGATCAGGACGCGGACGCTGTCGCGGGCCGACAGCCACAGCTCCCGCCAGAAGGTGAGCCCGGATCGGGGGGCCGTACCGTCGGGCGACTCGCAGGCGTCGACCCGCTCGGAGAGGCTGTCGTAGAACGGCTGCCCGATCACCAGGGTCACGGCGGTGAACGTGAGCACCGCGAGGAGCAGTCCCAGGGCGAACAGCACGGCCGTCAGGAAGCCCCGGAACAGCGCGCCCCAGGGGCTCGACCAGCGGTCCGCGAAGGGCGTGGCCCACGTCACCGCGTCCTCGCCCCATATCGCCAGCGCGACCAGCGCGGCCACATAGAGGACCAGTGCTATCAGGCCGGGCAGCAGGGCGACGCCGTACTGCCGGCCGTGCCGGGCCACCCACCGCTGGCCCTCGACCAGGTACTTGAATCCCGCCCCCAGATCACGCATGGCGGAAACCTTACGTGCCGAGCATGCGCCGCAGCAGATCCCGCAGGGTCGCCCGCTCGTCCGCCGACAGCCCCGCCAGCGGCTCCCGCGCGAAGTGCAGCCCCTCCCGCAGGTCCCGGGCCACCCGCAGCCCCTCCTCCGTGGCCGCGGCCATCTTGATCCGGCGGTCGGCGGGGTCCGGGCGGCGCTCGGCCAGGCCCCGGGCCTCCAGGCGGTCCACGATCCCCGTCACGTTCGACGGCTCGCACTTCAGCTTCTGCGCGAGCTTGCGCATGGGCAGCGGCCCGAGGGACAGCAGGCTGAGGAGCTTGGCCTGCGCGCCGGTCAGCGCGTGCTCGGCCGCCGCCTCGTCGTAGTCCGCGTGGTAGCGCGCCACGACCTCGGCGATCAGTTCGACGACGTCCATGGTCAGCTGGTCCGGACGGCGGGGATGCGGTGGTGCCATGCCGTCCAGCCTACCCTGTTACTTGACAACCTGAAATATTCAGCCTAACCATTGTTTCAGGTGATGAAATAAATGAAAGGCACCGCCGCGATGACGACCGAGATCAACCGCGAATGGCACCTGCTCAGCCGCCCCGTCGGCTGGCCGAAGCCCGAGGACTTCGCGCTCGTGGAGACGCCCGTCCCGACCCCGGGCGAGGGCCAGATCCTGGTACGGAACACGTACCTCTCCGTGGACCCGTACATGCGGGGCCGGATGAGTGCCGCGAAGTCGTACGTAGACCCGTTCGAGCTGGGCAAGGTCATGCAGGGCGGCGCGGTCGGCGAGGTGATCGAGTCCCGCGCCGAGGGGATCGCCGCCGGCGACCATGTGCTGCACTTCCTCGGCTGGCGCGAGTACGCCGTGCTGGACGCGCGGCACGCCGTCAAGGTCGACCCGGAGGCGGCGCCCCTGTCGGCGTACCTCGGCGTGCTCGGCATGACCGGCCTGACCGCGTACGCGGGCCTGCTGCGCACCGCCTCCTTCAAGGAGGGCGACATCGTGTTCGTGTCCGGCGCCGCGGGGGCCGTCGGCAGCCAGGTGGGGCAGATCGCGAAGCTCAAGGGGGCCTCGCGGGTGATCGGCTCGGCCGGGTCGGACGAGAAGGTGCGGCTGCTGGTGGAGGAGTACGGCTTCGACGCGGCCTTCAACTACAAGAACGGCCCGGTGTCGAAGCAGCTGCGCGAGGCCGCGCCCGACGGGATCGACGTGTACTTCGACAACGTCGGCGGGGACCACCTGGAGGCGGCGATCGGCTCGCTGCGGGAGGGCGGCCGGATCGCCGTCTGCGGCATGATCTCGGTCTACAACGACACCGAGCCCGCGCCCGGCCCGCGCAACCTGGCGCGGCTGATCCAGACGCGGGGCCGGATCGAGGGCTTCCTCGTCAACGACCACCGCGATCTCCAGCCGCAGTTCGTGCGGGAGGTCGGGCCGTGGGTGGCCTCGGGGCGGCTGAAGCACCGCGAGACCGTGGTGGACGGCATCGAGAACACCGTGGAGGCGTTCCTGGGACTGCTGCGCGGTGACAACACGGGGAAGATGGTCGTCAAGCCGTAGCCCCCGGCGCGCCGGGCCGCTGGGTGGGGAGGCGTGTCCCCACCCGGTGGGGCCGTCACCCGGCGGCCGTCGCCGCCCGATGCACCGCCCGCACCAGCCGGTCGTTCTCCGGCGCCGCCCCGTGCGGGAAGGTGAACCGTCGCCGGGTGTACCCGTACGCCAGGGCGGCGTGCGGGTCGGCGAACGCCTGGGTGCCGTTGGCGCCGCTGTGGCCCACGGAACCGGCGCCCAGGAAGGGGTGCCAGAGGTCGGCGGTGGCCTGGAAGCCGAGGCCGAAGGAACGGTGGTCGCGGGTCACGAGGTCGTAGCCGGCGGAGTGGATCCGGCCGAACTCGGCGACGGTGTCCGCCTTCAGCAGCGGCGCCTTGCCGTCGACCTCCCCGATCATCGCCGCGTACATCCGCGCGAGCCCCCGCGCGGAGGCGATGCCGCCCGCCGAGGCGGGGCCCTTGGCGCGGATCAGCGGGTCCTCGTACAGCCGCTCCAGGTCGGTCGGTTCGGCGCCGTGCCGGTTGAAGGCGATCGCCTCCAGGGTGTGCGGGCCGCGCGGGGAGGCGTCGATGAGCGCCTGCTGCCCGGGGGCGGGGAGCAGCGGCTGGGCGGCGCGGAAGCGGGGGTCTGCGGTGGCGGGGAGGCCCAGGTAGAAGTCCAGCCCGTAGGGGGCGCGGACCCGGTCCTCGTACAGGTCCTGGATCGTACGGCCGGTCGCCCGGCGCACCACCTCGCCCGTCAACGCGCCGATGACCAGGGCGTGGTAGCCGAACGCGGCTCCCGGGCGCCAGAACGGGCGCTGGTCGGCGAGGTGTTCGGCGATCGCACGGTCGTCCGCCAGTTCGGCGCGGGTGAACCCGGCGTCGGTGCCGACGAGTCCGGCCCGGTGCGCGAGCAGGTCCCGCAGGGTCAGCTCGCCCTTGCCCTCGGCCCCGAACTCGGGCCAGTAGTACGTGACTTTGCGGTCCAGTTCCAGCGTGCCGTCCTGCACCAGCAGCGCCGTGACCAGGTGGGCCGCGCCCTTGGTGGCCGAGAACACGCCGTACAGCGCGTCACCGGTGCCGGTCTCCCCCGCCCACAGGTCCACCACGCATCGCCCGCGCACATAGGCGCACAACTGGCCCTCGTAGTCGTCCCGTTCGCCGGCGACTAACCCGGCGAATTCCTCGTGTACCGCCTCGAACCCCTCGGCGACCGTGCCGTGCACGGCGATGTCCTGCGTCATCCGTTCTCCTTCAGAACCTGTCCCTGTAACGACTCAACCGCCCTGAAGGCCCTTCGGTGTCATCGATGCCCCGAACGGCCGATGGCATGGGAGAGGCGCAATTCCGGCGGCCCTGATCAGGCGCACCACCACAGGAAGCGGTCGCAGGTGCGGGTCGGGGACGGAGCCGGGGGCGGTGCGGAGGTCGCGGGGGCGGTGGTGGGGGGGGCGGCGGTCGGCCGCGTCGTGGGCGGGGCGGTGGGGGCGGTGACGGGTGAGCCGGGGGCGGTGGTGGCGGGGGGTGGCGGCTTCGTCGTACCGGTGGCGGAGGGGGAGCCGGAGCCGGTGGCCCCCGCGGAGGGGGACCCGCTCGCGGAGGCCGTCGCCCCGGAGGTCGCCGAGACGTCGGTGCCCCGGGGCGGGGCGGTCGTACGGCCCGAGGGGCTGGAGCTGTCGCCGTCGTGGTCGCCGGTCGAGGTGTCCTTGACGGTGGCCGTGCCGCCGCCGGTGAAGGGCAGCGGCGCGTCCGTGCCGAGTCCGGCGAAGCCGAGGCCGCCGGCCGCGAGCAGGAAGCCGGCGGCGAGGAGGACGGTACGGCGACGCCGCCGCCGGTGCGCGGCGGCCCTACGCCCCCGCCGCTCCGCCCTTCCCCCTGCGGGCTCCCCTTCCGGGCGCCCTTCCACCGGACGTTGTTCGGGCTCCCCGCGTTCCGGCTCCACCGCCACCGGACCGGGTATTCGGTCGGCCGGTGTTCCGCACCCCGGGCAGACCAGGGCGCCGTTGAGGTGCCGTCGGCACGGGAGGCAGTAGTCCATGACGCCGGGAAGACCAGGGTCGACGCGCGTCACGTTCCTAGGCACCGCTGTGAATGTTCGATGCGGGATCGAAAGCATTCTCGAAAGGCGCCGGTACGGCGACGACGGCCCGCACGGTCTTGCCGGGCGGCGGCTCCCGGTCCACCACCTCCCACCGCCGCGCCACCGCGTCCACGAGCAGCAGCCCGCGCCCGGACTCGGCGAGCGGGGAGGGTGAGGTCACGTTTTCGGGGCCGGGCGGCTGACGCTCCGACCGGGTGTCGCTCACCTCGATCCGGATACCGTCCGCGTCCCGGGCGAGCCGCAGCTCGAAGTCCCGCCCCGGCACGCGGCCGTGGGTGACGGCGTTGGCGGCGAGTTCGGCGACGACCAGGGCGACGGCCTCGGTGGTCCGACTGTCATGGGCGAACCCCCAGGCATCCAACTGCGCCACGGCGAGCCGCCGCGCGAGGCGTGCGCCGCGGGGGGTGGAGCTGAGGCGTTGGACGAGTGTGGGGGTGATGACCGGGAGTGCTGTCATGCGCCCAATGTGGGGCGCGGGGAGGGGGGTTCACCAGGGGTGACGCGTGTACGCTGCGGGGGCGTACGCGGTCACGGACTGGACAGTACTCATGACGGGGCGTGACCATCGGTCGCATGGCTACGGGAAGCGGCGGTGAGCCGGAGTCGTCGGTAAGTCTGCGCACGTTCGGAGCGGTGCTTCAAGCGCTCCGCGAGTATCACGGGCTCACCCGAGAGGAACTTGGGGAACTCGTGGGGTACTCCAAGCACACGATCGCCTCGATCGAGTTGGGCAGGCGTATGCCCGACCCCGACTTCATCGAGGCGGCGGAGGCGGCGCTCGGCAACACGGGCGCCTTCCGACGAGCCGCCGAGCATCTTGAGCGCGAGCCTGGACTGGCTTCCTGGTTCCGCCGCTGGGCGATGCTGGAGCAAGTGGCCATCACGCTCTACACGTACGAGTCCAGGATGGTGCCGGGGCTCTTGCAGACGGAGCGGTATGCGCGGGTGTTGTTCACCGAGCAGCTTCCGCCGCTGAGCGACAGCCAGATCGAAGAGCAGTGGCTCGCCCGCGCCAAGCGCCAGCAGTTGCTGTGGGAGCGCCCGAACACGGCGTTCAACTTCATCCTGGAGGAGCATGTCTTCCATCGGGGCACGGGCGGGCCGGACGTCACCCGGGAAGTCATCGACCACATCCTGGAGGTCAGCGAGCTACGGAACGTCGAGATCCAGATCATGCCGACTGCCCGCGCATCGCACGCCGGTCTCGCCGGTCCCATGCAGTTGCTGGAGACCCCGAAGCACAAGTGGTTCGCCTACTGCGAAGGGCAGCGTGGCGGGATCCTCGTATCGGACGCCAAGGAGATCAGCATCCTTCACCAACGGTATGCCAGGATGCGTTCGCAGGCTCTCTCCCCGGAATACTCACGGAGCCTGTTGCAGCGGATGCGAGGGAACCCATGAACTGGTTCAAGAGCAGTTACAGCAGCAGCGGCGACGGCGACTGCGTCGAAGTCGCCCTGAACTGGCGCAAGTCCAGCTACAGCAGCGCGTCCGGCGACAACTGCATCGAAGTCGCCACCACCCCCGCCACCATCCACATCCGCGACTCCAAAGCCAAACAGGGCCCCCAACTCGCCCTCACCCCCACCACCTGGTCGGCGTTCGTCGCCTACGCCGGGGCGCGGAGTTAGTGCGTCGGCGCGGGCGAAAAGGTCGTCCGCCGGGAACGGGCAACGCAACGCTATGACCTGTGACAAGACGTCCCCGCCCGGATCGCCCCGGACGGGGACGTCGTCGTTCCTGAGATCAGACGGTCCCCTCGATGCGTTCGAAGATGTCCGCGTCCGTCTCCCGCTGCCAGACCGGCAGGTCGGACCAGTCGGCAACATACCCAGGCTTCGGGTCTTCGAAGTGCCTGAACATCTGAGCGGTCCAGCAGATCGCGACGAACCGGCCCTTCTGCTCGCGGGAGAGCCGGGCCGCATGCCCGCCACTGACCTTGATGAAGTCGCGCACCTGCCCGTACACGGCGGTGGCGGCTTCGCGCTCCCACGCGGGCGTCTCGTCCCACGGCGTGACATAGCCGGGCTTCGGATCGCCGGGATAGTGCTTGTTCACACCGTCGATCCACGCCTCGCGGAAGATCCGGCCGTCATTCATGCACGTGTCCCTCTCGTCATGCGGTGCGCGGAAGCGCCGCGATTCGGTGATCAAGAGTCGAGACTCGGTCATCGGACATGAGCGGGGCAAGACGCCCCCGAAGCCCGTCCAGCTTCTTGCCGATGAATCCCGAATTCGACCGGTCGGCCAGTCCGAGTGCTTGCTCCGCGTAGTGCACGACCTGGTCGACGTCCCGCCTGTGCGCCCCGAGCACGGCGAGGTCGCTCAGAACAGCGGCGCGGCGACGCAGGGACAGAGGCTGGGCAAGGGCCGCGGTGAGCGCTTCCTCGGCGAGATCAGGGCGGCCCAGCTGGAGGTAGCAGGCCCCTCTCTCCTCGGCCAGGCGGGAGCCGTCGAAGCGGAGCCAGCCCCCGTTGTGGGAGTGAGCGCCGTCGAGACCTTGCACCTTCCCCGCTTCATCCAGAGCCCTTCTGCACGCGTCGAGATCGCCCACGGCCGCGTACACCTGTGCCTGGACGGCCGCGATCCAGTGCCGGGTGGAAAGAGTGCCGTCGCCCCTCCGAGCAACGCGGAGCGCCGCCGCGAGCAGGGGTTGGGCAGCGTGCGCGCGGCGCGCGTACAGCTCGACGTACGCGTGGCGGGTCATGGCACAGGCCCACAAATCGTGGTCGCCACCGGCGTAGGCCGCGTTGGCGGCCAGCGTGTAGCACTGCGCGGCGTCGGTGTAACGGTTGGTGTCGAAGAACAGCTCACCGACGAGCTGGTAGAGGTCGGCCGTCATCCGACACAGTCGGGACCGATCCACAGCGGTACGGGTCTCGGTCAGTCCCTTCGCCATCACATCGAGTTGTGCGCGCACCGCGGGGAACACAACCTGCTTGGAGTCCGACAGCGCGTAGACCTGCCAGAGGCTGCGATGCAGGGCGTCCCCCGTCTCCAAGAGTGTCGACGCCGCCCGCCCTCGGGAGGTCTCACCGGAATCGGGAAGAGCGACCAGCGCACCCGTGACGGCGAGCAGACCCAGGACTTCGCGGCGCTTCATGTCGTCATCATCACCATGGAGGAGGGGGGGAGCGGCGGAGAGCCCGGCTGTCTCGGCCGGCTGTTCGTCGGAGAAAAGGGCTTCCAGCTCGGGGAGGGCCACTCCCAACAACTCTGCGATCTTGGGCCGTTGATGGGGACGCGGGGTGGCACGACCGCTTTCCCAACGGACCACGGTGGACGCGGCCACCAAGAGCGCTTCTGCGAATTCCTCCTGCGAGTAACCTCGGGCCGCGCGCCGTTCCGCCAAGTGCTTACGCCGCGACGTCATAGGTCTCTAGGTCTCCCCTCACGAGAACCCTTTCACGCACTCATGCTCGCCACCCGCCAACGCCTGGAAAACGCCCGGGTATTGCGCGAGGTTCGCTCTGGGGGAAGGTAACGGATCGTCGTTCACTGGTCACACGCCACTCGGAGGCCGAAGGCCCCCTCCGGACTCCCCCGCAGGACCCTGGCGCCAGTGGCCGGACGTACAACCCCAGTGGGGTGCGCCGAGCCGGGCTCCGTCACACACCGACGGAGACGGTTTCCCGCACCACACCCTTCACCCCAAGGAGTCTCATGACCACCTCTGTCGCACTTCCCTCCCCCACGAGGCCGTGGGGTGCGGGCCGACTCGCGCCCTACCCGACGGTCATCCGCCGACCCCACGCCACGGTCGCCATCGACCCCTCAACGCAGCTCGGGGTGTTCCGCGACCGCGTCGGGCAGGTGGTCGAGATGGGCAAGCACGGCACCAGCTCCGGTACCGAGACCTCCACGACGACGAACTCGGACTCGAAGAACGACCAAGGGCACGACCAGGACAGCAATCAGGACTGATGGCCATGACCGAGGAGAAGCCGGTTCTGGTGGCCACCGAGGCGGACGACATCACCGCCGACATGGTGATCACCGAACTCAACCGGCGCGATGTGCCGGTGGTCCGGTTCAACCTCGCCGACATCGGCGAGGACCTCACGGTCTCGGCTCGGTTCGGCACCTGCCCGACACCGGTGGTTGGGCAGGTGCGCACCCCGTCGAGAACCGCTGATGTGACCCAAGTCCGCTCGGTGTACTGGCGCCGCCCGGAATGGCCCACGTTTCCCCACCTGTCCCCTGACGACTCCCGGTTCGCGGCAGCGCAGGTCCGCTACGGACTCGGTGGCACCCTCTACGCCCTGAGCGGCCCGCTCTGGGTCAACCACCCCCTGCGCGTCGCCGCAGCCGACTACAAACCCGCGCAGCTCGTTCTCGCCCAGCAACTCGGCTTCACCATCCCGCCCACCCTTGTCACCAACGACCCGGACGAAGCGCGCGAGTTCGTCCGCGCTCAGGAGCAGTCGATCTTCAAGACACTGCGATGGACCCCCTACACGCGTGACCGCGTGCCGGTGACTGGCTGGGCGGACCCAGTCACCGCCGACGAGATCGACGACAGCGTCCGGTTCGCCCCCCATTTGTTCCAAGCCCGTGTAGACAAGGTCGCCGATGTCCGCGTGCTGCTCGTAGGCCGGCATACGTTCGCCGTACGCATCGACTCCGACCTCTTGGACTGGCGCAAGGACTACAGCGCGCTGACCTACACCGTGGAGCACCTTCCCGACCGTGTGGCCAAGGCGCTGCACGCCTACCTGGACCGACTGGATCTGGTATCGGGAAGCTTCGACCTCGCGGTCGACCGCGCGGGGGACTACTGGTGGCTGGAGCTGAATCCCAACGGACAGTGGGGGTGGCTGGAGACCGAGACCGGCCTTCCGATGTCCAGCGCCTTCGCCGACCTACTCGTACAAGGAGACCGCCGATGACCGACCCGGCATCCGAGCGGCGTCGCATGGTGACCGTGCTCATGGACGAAGGTGTCCTGAAATCCCCATGGCTGCGTGCGGCCGTCGAGGCCGTCTCCCGTGAGCGGTTCCTCCGCCCCGGAGTCTTCCTGGACGAGGGGCGGACCTGGCGGCCCGTCACCGCCGCCGACACGGACCCGGACGAGTGGGTGAAGACCGCGTACAGCGTCGACACCCTCACCACCCAGCTCGACGGCCACCTCACCGCCGACCAGGCCGACGGACCCGTCATAGGCGTGCCCACGTCCTCCTCGACCGACCCGGCCACCGTCGTCGGCATGATCGAGAACCTGGACCTCGCGACGGGCCACCGAGTCCTGGAGATCGGCACAGGCACCGGCTACTCCACGGCCCTGCTGTGCCACTACCTCGGCGAGGACAACGTCGCCACGGTCGAGGTCGACGCACAGGTGGCCGCGCGCGCCGATGCCGCTCTCGAAGCCGCCGGCTTCTCGACGTGGACGGTGACGGGCGACGGGCTGCTCGGCCACCCGTACCGGGCACCCTACGACCGGGTCATCGCCACCTGCGCGGTCCGCCGCATCCCGTACGCGTGGATCAGGCAGACGAGACCCGGAGGCGTCGTCCTCGGCACGGTCGGCTCGTGGCCGTGGGGAACCGGCCTCGCGAAACTGGCCGTCGGCGATGACGGCACCGCCGAGGGCTCGATCGTCGGGCGCTCCTCCTTCATGCAGGCGCGAGCCCAGGCAGTGGCCCCCGTGGCCGGCGATCTCTCCGCCCGGACCGCGTACGCGGACAGCGAGCGGCGCACTCGGGTGCCTCCTCTTGTCCTGGAGGAGTGGATGCCCGCCTTCCTTGCGCAGTTGGCGGCGCCGGGCGCTCAGTTCGTCCGCGCGACGGACGGTGACGGGTCGCCCTTGCGGTACCTGTTCGATCCGGAGAGGGAGTCGTTCGCCGAGTTCTTCCTCGACGGCGAGAACTGGGCCGTCCGCCAAGGCGGCCCGATGGCCCTGTGGGACGACGTGGAACGTTCCCTCGTCGCCTGGCGGGACGCCGGGGCTCCGGAGATCGACTCCGTACGGCTCCGCGTGACGCCCGCGTCCCACCGGTACTGGATCGACCAGGCCCCCTCCCTGCGCTGGGAGCACCGGATCGCCTGACCCACTGCGCTCCGGACACGGACGGCGAACCGCTCCTGTTTCCCCGCGCCGAACTGTCGCCACTCCTGAGGCGTCACCGGAGCTCGGCCCCCGGATCGGCAGGCATTCGAGGACCGCACAGGAGTGAGGCGACGCCCACGATTCCGCGAGAAAAGGCACCTGACCTGCGATATCGCAGGTCAGGTGCCTGGGGGCAGACGAGTCGGGCGGTACGCCGTGTACCGGCCCGGTCAGGCGTGGGCGGGGACCGGGGGTTGTTCCACCGCCGGGGCGACCCGCTGGGGGCGCATCAGGAGCAGGGCCAGGAGTCCGGCGGCCAGGCCCACCACCCCGGCGACGGTGAAGCCGGCCCGCAGGGCGTGGGCCGCGGCGCCGTGCAGGGCGTCGGCCAGCTCGGCGCGCCCCGCGGGCGGGGTCGCGGCCAGGACGTGGCCCGCGCCGCCCCCGGAGAGGGCCCGGCCGAGGGCGGCGCCGCCCCGGACGTGGTGGTCGGTGAGCCACGCGGCCGACGAGGACGCGAAGACGCTGCCGAGGACGGCGATGCCGATGGCGTGGCCCAGCTGGCGCGCGCTGTTGGTCGCGCCCGCGGCCATGCCCGCCCGCTGCCAGCCCACCGCCGCGGTCGCCGAGGAGCCCAGCGTGGGCAGCGTGGCGCCGACCCCGACGCCGATCACCGCGTAGCCGACGATCAGTGCCGTCCAGTCGGAGCCCGCGCCGATCAGCAGGCTCTCGGCCAGCGCGCCGGCGCCGATCAGCACCATGCCCACGCCTATCAGCAGCTGCGGGCGGACGCCGTGCAGGAAGCGGCCGACGACCAGCGAGGTGAAGAACGAGGCCACGGACAGCGGCAGTCCGGTCAGGCCCGCCTCCAGCGGCGTCAGGCCGAGCAGGGACTGCAGCCAGATCGACGTGTAGGCGAGCATCGCGAACGCCGCGACGTTCACCGTCAGCGACGCGATCATGATCCCGGTGAACGAGCGGCTGCGGAACAGGGACAGGTCGAGCATCGCGTGCGGCGAGCGGGCCTGGACGACCAGGAAGACGACGAAGGCGACGACGGCGAGGGCGAACAGGCCCAGGACCGCGCCGGAGGTCCAGCCGTGCTCCTGGGCGCGGATCACCCCGAGGACGAGGGCCGCGGCGGCCACGGTGAACAGCACGGTTCCCGTCCAGTCGGGGCGGCGCCCGGACGTGGGCCGGTCCGCGGACAGGGCCTTCACGGCCAGCAGGACCGCCACCACACTGATCGGGATGTTGACGTAGAAGATCCACCGCCAGTCGACGGCCTCGGTGAGCAGACCGCCGAGGACGGGGCCGACCGCGGCGGCGGCGCCGGAGACCGCGCCCCACACGCCGTACGCGGTGCCCCGGTCGCGCCCCTGGTAGGAGGCGTTCAGGAGCGGGAAGGCGGTCGCGAACATCGCCGCGCCCCCGAGCCCCTGCACGGCACGGGCCGCGATCAGCAGGCCCGGGTTCGGCGCCGCGCCGCACACCGCGGAGGCGAGCGCGAAGGCCACGAGGCCGCCCAGGTAGACGCGCCGGTGCCCGGTCAGGTCGGCGAGCGCTCCCACGCCGAGCAGCACCACGGCGAGGGCCAGGGCGTAGGCGTCGATCACCCATTGCAGCGAGGCGAACGTGCTGTGCAGGGCGAGGGACATGTCGGGGAGGGCGACATTCACGATGGTGACGTCGATCAGCAGCATGAACGAGCCGAGACAGACCGCCAGGAGGGGCAGCCACTTACGCATGGGAACACGCGTCCTTTCCATTGGTACGCCCCTCACCCTCGGCGACCGCCGGACCGTGCTCCAAACGGACCCCTCCGCCCGGTCCAAAACCTCCATACCTCACCCGTCCATGGGACGATCCACTCATGCCCGACGCCCTGGACCGACAGATCATCCGCGCCCTCCAGTGCTCGGCGCGCGCCCCTTTCGCCCGGATCGCCGAGGCCGTGGGCGCTTCGGAGCAGACCGTCGCCCGCCGCTACCAGGCGCTGGTGCGCAGCGGTGTGGTCCGCGTCCACGGCCGGGTCGTGCCCGCCTCGTACGGGCAGGTCGAGTGGGTCGCCCGGATCGCCTGCCGGCCCGACCGGGTGGGGGCGCTGGCCGAGGCCCTGGTCCGCCGCCCCGAGGTGTCGTTCGCACGGCTCGCCTCGGGCGGCTCGGAGATCATCTGCCTGCTGCGCTCCTCGGCGGGCGACTCCGGGGACACCGTTCTCCTGAAGGAACTCCCCCGCACCTCGGCCGTGCTGAACCTGCACATCGACATGATCCTGCACGACTTCGGCACCGGGCTGTCCGCCGAATGGAACGGCTACGGCGGCCGTCTGACGGCGGAGCAGCAGGCGCTGCTGACCGCCGGCACCGCGCCCCCGTCGGGGCCGTACCGGGAGATCACGGACGAGGACCGGCCGCTGCTCGCCGCGCTCGCCGAGGACGGCCGCGCCACCCATGCCCGGCTGGCCGCCGAGACGGGCTGGAGCAAGGGCCGGGTCCTGCGCCGCTTGGCGGCGCTGGAGGAGTCCGGCACCCTCGCCTACGACGTGGACCTGCTCTCCGAACCGCTCGGGCACCATCTCCACGCCACGCTCTGGCTCCGGGTCCCGCCGCACCGGCTGGAGGCGGTCGGCGAGGAGATCGCCCGGCACGACCAGATCGCCTTCGCCGGTGCCATCAGCGGACCGCACAACATCATGGCCATCGCCATCTGCCGTGACACCGACGACCTCTACCGCTTCCTGACCCGGCAGATCGCGTCGATCCCGGACATCGTCGGCTATGAGGTGAGCATCCGCGTCCGCGGCCTGAAGCAGGCCGGTTCCCTCATCACCGGGGGGCGTCTCACACCGGCCCCGGGGCCCTACGTCCGCCCGAGGGGCACGGGCCGCGGTGAGCGGCCCCGCGGCTCAAAGGGGACATGACCGGACGGGCTCCGTGCATCGGTCGGCGGTCTACGGGTTCTCCCACGCCGCCGGTTCCGCCGCCAGCGTCCGGACCGGGTCCGGCAGCGTGCCCGACGCCAGGTCCGCGACCGTCACACCCTCCAGGATGCGGCGGACGCCCGCGCGCAGGGCGATCCACAGCGGGAGCAGGGGTTCGGCGGTGCCGGTGTAGGTGAGGCCCGTCGGGCGTTCGCCGCGCACGGAGACGATCGGGCCGTCCACGCCCCGGACGACGTCGGCCACGGTGATCGCCGCGGCCTCGCGGGCAAGCCGGTAACCGCCGCCCCCGCCGCGCCGGCTGTCCACGATCCCGGCGCGCCGCAGATCGCCGAGGATCCCCTCCAGGAACTTGTGCGGGATCCCCTGCGCGGCCGCGATTTCCTCTGCCTTCACCGGGCCGTTACCCTGCCGTACGGCCAGCTCCAGTACCGCCCGTACCGCGTAATCCGCCCGTGCCGAGATCCTCATGGATCCATTGTGGGACGTCCTCGCGTGGAGAATGGCCGGAACCCGCGCCCCGTAAGATCGCCGGGAGGATCCACCTTGGCGCTCAGCAGACGTACCTTCAGTGCCCTGTCCGGCTCGGCCGCGCTCGGCCTCGCCCTGGGCGGCAGCGGCGGGACCGGGGCGCCCTCGGCGTACGCGGCCCGCAGCGTGCCGACCGGCCCGACGCCCGCCCCGCCGCGCGCGGACGGCGAGCACCACACCATCGGGTACGACCGCTACTCCCTGCTGGTGGACGGCAGACGGCTGGTCGTGTGGTCGGGCGAACTGCACCCCTTCCGGCTGCCGAGCCCCGCCCTGTGGCGGGACGTGCTCCAGAAGATGCGCGCGCACGGCTACAACGCGGTGAGCGTCTACGTCGCCTGGAACTACCACTCCCCCGCCCCGGGCACGTACGACTTCTCCGGCGTCCGCGACCTGGACCTGTTCCTGCGCACGGCCGCCGAGACCGGGCTCTACGTCATCCTGCGCCCGGGCCCGTACATCAACGCCGAGGTGGACGGCGGCGGTTTCCCCGGCTGGCTGACCGCGACGAAGGGCCGGGCCCGCTCCGCCGACCCGACGTACCTCGGCCACGTGGACGAGTGGCTGACACACGTGAACCGGATCGCCCGCGAGCACCTGTTCACGCAGGGCAGGGGCACCGTGCTGCTCTACCAGATCGAGAACGAGTACGACGCGCGCGTGGACTCGGCGGACAGCCGCGCCTACATGTCCCACCTGTACAAGAAGGTCCGCGCCGACGGCATCGACGTCCCCCTCTTCCACAACGACAAGGGACGCAACGGGTACTGGACCCCCGGCTCCTTCGACACCGGTGGTGAGCGCGGCGGTTGGCTGTACGGCTTCGACGGCTACCCCTCGCCGTCCCAGACCCCGCCGGACTGGGGGACGTTCGGGCCCGGCGGGGCGAAGGGCGGCGCCAGTGCCTCGCCGACCACGCCCGGGTTCGTGCCCGAGTTCGGCGGCGGCTGGTTCGACCCGTGGGGCGGTTCCTTCTACGACGGCAAGGGCTACGCCGAGGCCCGCCGCACCCGGGACTCCGCCTACGAGCGCCGCTTCTACCTGACCAACCTCGCCAACGGCATCACGCTGCACAACGTCTACATGACCTTCGGCGGCACCTCCTGGGGCTGGCTGCCCGCGCCGGTCGTCTACACGTCGTACGACTACGGCGCCGCGATCGACGAGGCCCGCAACGTCACCGCGAAGATCGCCCCGATGCACCAGCTCGGGCATCTGCTGCAACGCGTCCCGGACTTCGCCAAGCTGGACCGCGCGGCGGATGTGCACGCCGAGGGGCTGAAGGTCTACCACCTGACCAACCCGGACACCGGCGCCCATGTGTACATCGCGCGCAACGACGCGGCCGAGCCGGTGGCCGCCGATCTGCCCACCGCCGAGGGGCGCGTGCGGATCACCGTGCCGGGCAAGGACGCCAAGCTGCTGGCCACCGGCCTGTCGCTGGGCAGGCGGAAGCTGAAGTACGCGACCGTGCAGCCGACCATGTGCCTGACCGCCGGGCGGCAGGACGTCGCCGTGTTCACCGGCCGCAAGGGCGAGATGGCCGAGCTGGTGCTGGCCTGCGACACCGACCCGGACGTCATGCGGCTCGACCCGGAGGCCGCCTGGGGCGTGGACGACTCGGGCCTGCATGTGAACGCCCCCCTCGGGCAGAGCGGCCTGATCCGCGTGCTGGTGGAGAAGGGCGACGCCGACACCCCGCTGCTGCTCCTCTTCGCGGACGACGCCACCTCCGTACGGCTGTTCCCCTACGACACCCCGTCCGGGTCCCTGCTGGTCTACGGCCCCCAGCTGCTGCGCCACGTCGAACTGCGCGGCTCCGAGGTCCACTTGACCGGTGACATCACCGACCCGACGAGCGTGGAGGTGTGGGGGCCGCGCGGCATCTCCGGCCTGGTGTGGAACGGGCGCAGGCTCGCCACCCGGGTGACGATGTCCGGCAGCCTGATGACCACCGCGATGCTGCCCGCCGTGCCGGACGTCCGGCTGCCCGCACTCGGCAAGTGGCGGATGCGCCGCGAGAACCCCGAAGTGGGGCCGGGCTACGACGACTCGAAGTGGAAGAGGGCGGACAAGAAGACCTCGTACAGCACTTCGGCCGTCCCGGACGGGCAGCCGGTGCTGTTCGCCGACGACTACGGGTTCCACTACGGGGACGTCTGGTACCGGGGCGTCTTCGACGACTCCAGCGGCATCTCCGAGGTCGCGCTCGGCTACAGCACCGGCACCCAGGGCCTGTTGATGGCGTGGCTGGACGGCGAGCCGCTGGGCACGCACCGGATGCCGGTGCCGGACGCCGCCACGATCCGCAAGGGGACCTGGTCGGACACGGCCGCCTTCCCGGTGCGCGACGCGCTGCGCTCCCCCGGCCGGCATGTGCTGTCCGTCCTCGTCCGGCGGATGCAGCACGACCAGGACGGCAAGTCGGACGACACCCACAAGGCGGCGCGGGGTCTCACGGCGGCGGTCTTCAAGGGAGCGTCGCCGAAGGTGAGCTGGCGCATCCAGGGCGAGGGCCGCCCCGACCCGGTGCGCGGGCCGCTGAACAACGGCGGGCTGCACGGGGAGCGTTCGGGCTGGCACCTGCCGGGGTTCCAGGACGGCGACTGGGAGTCCGTGGCCCTCCCGCGCGCCGAGCGGTACCAGGGGGTGACCTGGTACCGGACGGCCTTCCGGCTGGCCGTGCCCGGCGATGTGGACGCCTCGATCGGGCTGACGCTCCAGGACGACCCGTACCGGGCCTACCGGGCGCAGATCTTCCTCAACGGCTGGAACATGGGGCAGTACATCAACAACGTGGGCCCGCAGCACACGTTCGCGCTGCCCAACGGGGTGCTGCGGACACGCGGCGAGAACACGCTCGCGCTGGCCGTGCTGTCCGAGTTCACCACGCTGTCGGGTCCGGGCGAGGTCCGGCTGACACTGCTGGGGAAGGCCGCCGGAGGGTTGGTTGTGTCTTGAACCACGCCCCTGAGATCGCGTGACGAGGGCATATCCCGGCGCGTACGCTCGTAGGGCTGCGGCGGCGAGAGGCGGCGAAGGACGCCAAGAAGGGGAACGGATGGGCATCGCGGGCGCGCGACAGCGGGCGGCGCAACTGACCGCACGACTGCGACGCCCCGGCGGCTCCGGCACGGCCATGCGTTCCCTCGCCGGGGAACTGGCCGCGGCGGTCCGCGCCCGGCCCGAAGCACCGCAGGACGTACGGGGGTTGTGCCGGGCGCTGTGCGAGGAGATGAGCGCGCTGCGCGGCGGACGGCCGCTGGAGCTGCGCTTCGAGCGCTTCCCGGACGAGATCGAAGTGACCGGGCTGTGGGTGGAGTTCGCCGACTTCGACCTGGTCATCGTGGAGGACCGGGCCGAGGACGTGCAGCAACTGGTCATTCTCGGCCATGAGCTGTGGCATCTGCACGCCGGGCACCGGCACCACCACCTCGCCGGTGACGCGGCGGCCCGCGCCTTCGCGGACGCGCCCGGCTGGCCGGACACGGCGCTCACGGTGGCCGCGCGCAACGGGTCCCGGGAGACGGACGAGGCCGAGGCGGACGACTTCGGCCACCGGCTCGCCACCCTGTTCCGGGCCCGGCTCAGCGGGTCCGGGGACACCCCGCAGGACCCCTTGCAGCGTGCCCTCGGCTATCGCGGGCGGGGCGGAGCGGCGCGGTGAGCACGCTGGCACTGGACCCTTCGGTGCTGCTCGGCCGCTTGTACATCTCCTTCTGGATCCCGGCGGCGCTGCTGACCGTCGCGCTGCTGCTGAAGCTGCCCACGATCATCCGGCTGTGGCGGGACCCACTGCTGCGCGCGGTCGGCGGGGTGCTCCTGTTCGCCTGCACGGTGTTCGTGTTCTGCGTGCCGTCGATGATCCACCGGATGAACGTGCTCACCGGGGTGCCCAACTTCGCGGCGCCCTGGTGCTATTCGCTGATCACCGCGAACTCCGGGGCGGGGCTGCTGTTCATCGTCACCTGGCGCAACGGCCGCGCCGGGCGGGCCGGGCGGCCGGCGCGCACCCGGCGGGCGACCTGGTGGATCGTGTCGGGGTACACCCTGGTGGTGGTCGCGCTGTGGGTGCTGTTCCTGCTGGCCGACGTGCCGGTGGAGCGGGTGCGGGACCTGGACACGTACTACGCCCGTACGCCGTTCATGCGCGAGGAGATCCTGCTCTATCTGCTGGCCCACACCCTCGCCTGCGCGCTGAGTTCCCGGGTGATCTGGGACTGGGTACGGGACCGGGGGCTGGACGCGTGGCTGCGGTGGGGGCTGCGGCTGCTGGGCGGGGGGTACGCGCTGAGCCTGCTGTACGACGCGGCCAAGGTGACGGCGGTGGTCGCGCGGTGGGCGGGCCGGGACCCGGACTGGCTCAGCACGAACCTGGCACCGCCGGTGGCCTCGCTGTCCGCGATCCTGCTGGCGACCGGCTTCATCCTCCCGCACGCCGGGCAGGCCCTGCACGACCGGTGCCGGGTCCGGCTGGCGTACCACCGGCTGGGGCCGCTGTACCGGGTGCTGCGGGCGGCGGCGGGGGCGGGGGCGGGGCCGCGGTTCTCGCTGCGGGCCACGGGGGAGCTTCGGCTGATCCGCCGGGAGACGTACATCCGCGACGCCCTGCTGCCGCTCGCCCGTCACATGGACACGGACCTCACGGAGCGGGCGTACGCGGCGGCGATCGCGGCGGGCCGTCCGGAGGCGCGGGCCCGTGCGGAATCGGCGGCGGTGGGCATCCTGGACGCGATCGAGAACGGCGGGCGGGCGGTGCGGGGGGACGCCGACCCCACGGTGCTCCTCCGGGACATCGCGGCCATCTCCTCCGCCCTGCGGCACCCGAAGGACTTGGCGGCGGTCCGTGCGGTGTCAGCGACGACCCCGGCTCCGCCGAGCGTCACGGTCCCGGAGTAACGGGGGCCCGCAGGGGGTGGTTCCGCCCGTCGTCCGGCTCCGACCGCGTCATGGCTCGTCACGCAGTTCCCCGCGCCCCTCACGGGGCACTCACCGGGCACCATGGATACCGTGACTCTCGATTTTCAGCTGGTGCTGCTGCGCCGCATGGCCGATCACAATCCGGAACTCGTGGCCGAGGCCCGCAGGACGCTGGGCGTGTCGATCGGGGAGATGCGGGAGGCCAACAAGCGCTGGCAGGCGATGGTCCGCTCGCCGAGGGCACGCGGCGCCGCCGCGCGGTACCGGTCGGTCCTCGGGGAACCCGAGAGCGTCGTACCCCGCGAGCTCGGCGACGCCGAGTGCGAGGCCCGCCGCTGGGCACTCCCCCTCTGGCCCGACCTGCGGTTCGAGGTGCTGGTGGGCCCCGACGGCGCCGTATGGAACGAATGGCTCGTACGAGCACCCGGCGCCGCACCCCCCGCCCCGCGCACCCTGGAGGACCTCGCCCCCTGGTCCCGCACCGTGGACGAAGTCGCCCGCGCCTTCCCCCCGGCCCGCCCCCTGGAGGGCACCGCCCCCACCCGCTGGGGCCTCGCCTTCACCGCGCCCGACCGGGAGGGCGTACCCCACGACATGGTCGCCGAGTTCACCTGGGGCCTGCTCCAGCGCACCGGAGCCGTCCGCCCTCGGGGGTCCTAGACCGTCGCCTCGGCGAGGATCGCGGCCACCGTCCGGGGCAGGGAGTCCGGGTGCAGGAAGAGGAAGAGGTTCGGTTCGACCAGTTCGAGTTCCATCAGACGGGGTGCGCCGTCCGGGCCGTCGGCGAGGTCCACGCGGGCGTAGAGGAGGGGCGCGGTGGAGCCGGGGACGGCCGCCAACGCCTTTTCCGCCACGGTGAGTTCGGCGTCCGTCGGCTGCCAGGGGGTGAGGTCGGGGTGGGCGACCTTGTCGGCGTCGTACGGGGTGCCCGGGGAAAGGACGGCGCCCTTGCGGCTCGCGTGCAGCAGGCGTCCGCCGAAGAACTGGAGGGCGCGTTCGCCGGTGACGTCGATGGCCTTGAGGTAGGGCTGCACCATCGCGGTGAAGCCCTCGGCGTGCATCCGCGCGAGGTGTCGTACGGCCGTCTCGTGCTCGGCGGGCGGGTAGCGGGCGGCGAAGCGGGCGCCCGCGCCGGAGGTCGGCTTGATGACGTACTCGTGGTCCGTGGGCAGAGCCGGGGCACCGTCCTCACCTGGGGCGACATAGCTCGTGGGGACGGTGGGGACACCGGCCGCGGCCAGTTCGCCCAGATAGCGCTTGTCGAGGTTCCAGCGGATGACCTCGACGGGGTTGGCGATCCGGGTCACCCGGGCCACCCGCTCCAGCCAGGCCGTGAACTCCGCCGCGCGCCAGCTGTAGTCCCAGGTGGAGCGGACGACGACCAGGTCGTACGCCGACCAGTCGATGTCGGGGTCGTCCCAGTAGGGGGCGTCCGCCCGCGCACCGGCCTCGTCCAGCGCCCGCACCAGCACCGGCAGGTCCGCGTCCCTGCTCGGGGCGGTGCCGGGGTCGTAGGTGGCGAGGGCTATGCGGGGCACGGCGGGACTCCCTGTCGTACGGCGTTCGAACACTCGCGAGGCTAACAAGCGGCCCGGAACCGGTACAGGGGGTTTGACCTTCCCCTTCGGTGAAGCCCCAGCATCGGTGGTGGACGACGAGGAACGGGGACGCGATGGAACTGCTGACGATCGGGGCGTTCGCGAGGGTGAGCCGGCTGTCGCCGAAGGCGCTTCGGCTGTACGACGAGCTGGCGCTGCTGCGGCCCGCCCGGGTCGACCCCGAGACCGGCTACCGGTACTACGCCACCGGGCAGTTGGGGCGGGCACGGCTCGTGGCCTGGCTGCGACGGCTCGGGATGCCGCTCGCCGGGATACGCGCCGTGTGCGCGCTGGAACCGGCCGAGGCCGCCCGGGAGATCGGCGCGTACTGGGCGCGGGTCGAGGCGCGGACGGCGATGCGGCGGGATCTCGCGGCGTTCCTCGTCGACCAGCTGACCGGCACGACCGACGCATCGGGAAGGGAACCCATGACGACGCTGGAGCTGAGGCACGCCGCGCGCACCGACCGCGGGCTCGTCCGCCCCGCCAACCAGGACACCCACTACGCGGGCCGCAGGCTGCTCGCCGTCGCCGACGGGTTCGGGCCCGCGGGGCTCGCGGCGAGCGGGGCGGCGGTGGCGGCGCTGCGGCACCTGGACGAGGCGGCGCTGCCCGTGGACGGGGAGCTGGGAGAGCTGGGCGTGCTCGGGGCGCTGGAGGACGCGGTACGGTCCGCGGGGCTGGCGGTGGCGGACCTCGCGGGCGGTACGGACGAGGCCGGCACCACGCTCACGGCGCTGCTGTGGACCGGGTCCCGGCTGGCGCTCGCGCACATCGGGGATTCGCGGGCGTATCTGCTGCGGGGCGGGGAGCTGTACCGGATCACGCAGGACCACCGGGTCTCGCCCCGGGATCTGCTGCTGTACAGGGCGCTGACCGGCGGCACGGATCCCGTGCCGGACCTGCGCCTCCAGGAGCCGCTGCCGGGCGACCGGTATCTGCTGTGCTCCGACGGCCTCACGGAGGCGGTCCCGGACGCGCGGATCAGGGAGCTGCTGGCGTCGGCGGCGGGCCCGGAGGAGCTGGTGTCGGCGGCGCTGGCGGCGGGCGCGCCGGACAACGTGACGTGCGTCGTCGCGGACGTGGCCGTCGCGACGGGGTGAGAGGGGGTCGTCCTCCGCATCGGCACCCGGCGCTGCCCCGGCCCTTCTCCCGCCCACCGGCCCACCGGCCCACCCGCCCGGCTCGCTCGGATGTGAGGTGGGCCATCAGGGACGGCGCCGCCCTCGCATCCGGCCGATCCTGGTGTAGGAAGGGGCTGAATGGTCGCGAGCGTGAAGGGGTGCGTGGGGTGTCGTCACTTTTTCCTGGGCTTGTCGGTGGGTCGCGGGAGCGGGCCGCGGTGGCGTTCGGCGAGCGGTCGTTGACGTACGGCGGGCTCGCGGACGCCGCCGGGGCGGTGGCCCGGCGGGTCCGCCGGGGCGACCGCGTGGCCGTCTGGGCGACGCCCGAGCTGGAGACCGTGGTCGCCGTCGTCGGCGTGCTGCTCGCCGGTGCCGCCGCCGTGCCGCTCAACCCCAAGTCCGGGGAGAAGGAGCTGGCCCATATCGTCTCCGACAGCGCCCCCTCCCTCGTGCTCGCCGCTCCGGGCACCCAACTGCTTGTCGCTCTCGGGGACTTGGAACGCGCCGACGTCGACGCCGACGCCCACGCCGACTTCCCGCACCCCGAACTCCCCGACGACGCCCCCGCCCTCGTCGTCTACACCTCCGGCACCACCGGCCCGCCCAAGGGCGCCGTGCTCCCCCGCCGCGCCCTCACCTCCACCCTCGACGCGCTCGCCGACGCCTGGCAGTGGACCGAGGCCGATGTGCTGGTGCACGGGCTGCCGCTCTTCCATGTGCACGGGCTCGTGCTCGGCATGCTCGGCCCGCTGCGCCGCGGCGGCTCCGTGCGGCACCTGGGACGGTTCTCCACCGACGGCGTGGCCCGCGCCCTGTCCGGCGGCGCGACCATGCTGTTCGGGGTGCCGACGATGTACCACCGCATCGCCGAGACCCTCCCCGGCGACCCCGCACTGGCCAAGGCACTCGGCGGGGCCCGGCTGCTGGTCTCCGGTTCGGCCGCGCTGCCGGTCCACGACCACGAGCGGATCGCGGCGGCCACCGGACGCCGGGTCATCGAGCGGTACGGCATGACCGAGACCCTGATGAACACCAGCGTCCGCGCGGACGGGGAGGCCCGCGCGGGGACGGTCGGCGTGCCGTTGCCCGGCGTGGAGCTGCGGCTCGTGGAGGAGGACGGGAGCGAGATCGGCGCCCGTGACGGGGAGAGCGTCGGGGAGATCCAGGTCCGCGGGCCCAACCTGTTCACCGAGTACCTGAACCGGCCCGACGCCACCGCCGCCGCGTTCACCGCCGACGGCTGGTTCCGCACCGGTGACATGGCCGTGCGCGAGCCGGACGGCTATGTGCGGATCGTCGGGCGCAAGGCCACCGACCTCATCAAGAGCGGCGGTTACAAGATCGGCGCGGGCGAGATCGAGAACGCGCTGCTGGAACACCCGGGCGTCCGGGAGGCGGCGGTCACCGGGGAGCCGGACGCGGATTTGGGCGAGCGGATCGTCGCCTGGATCGTCCCGGCGGATCCGGAAAGCCCGCCGGGGGTCGAGGAGTTGGCCGGCCATGTGGCCCGCCGGCTCGCCCCGCACAAGCGGCCCCGCGTCGTCCGCCACCTGGCGGTCCTGCCCCGCAACGACATGGGCAAGATCATGAAGCGGTCCCTCACCGAGGCCGGTACCGATACCGATGCCTGATCAGCGGCGCACCGCGCGCGAGGTGCTGGCCCTCGTCTCGGACGACGGCACCTTCACCGAACTCCCGCCTCCGGTACGGGAGTCCCGGCCCGACGGCCCGCTCTCCTGGCAGGGGTACGACGCCTCGCGCGCCCGCGCCGCCGAACGCACCGGCGAGGAGGAGTCCGTCGTCTGCGGCACCGCGGCCGTCGGGGGCACCCGTGCCGTCCTGATCGCCTTCGAGTTCGGCTTCCTCGGCGGCTCCCTGGGCGAGCGCACCGGGGACCGGCTGGAGGGGGCCTACGCGCACGCCCGTGAACACCGCCTGCCCGTCGTGCCGTTGATCGCGACCGGGGGCAGCCGGATGCAGGAGGGCATGGTCGCGCTGACCCAGCTCCAGCGGGTCGCCCGCCAGGCGGCGCTCACCCGGGCGGCGGGCCTGCCCCAGATCGCCGTCCTGCGCGACCCCACCACCGGCGGCGGCTGGGCCACCCTGGGCGCCGGCGCGGATGTCGTCCTCGCCCTCCCCGGCGCCCAGGTGGGCTTCGCGGGCTCCCGCGTCCGCCCGCCCGACGCCGACCCGGCCGCGTACACGGCCGAGGCCCAGGTGGCGGCGGGGGCGGCGGACGCGGTCGTACGGCCGGAGGACCTGAAGGAGACCCTGGGGCTGTGGCTGCGGCTGCTGTCCGCGACGGACGGCCGGCCCCCGCCCGCACCCGTCCCCGCGGCTCTCGCCGCCACCGGCCTGCCCGCCACCGGCTGGGCCGCCGTCCAGCGCGCCCGCTCCCCCGAACGCCCCCGCGCGCACGCCTACTTGGACGCGTACTTCACCGTCCGCGTCCCCGTCAGCGGCGACCGGTGCGGCGGTATGGACCCCGACGGCATCCTCTGCGGGTTCGGTGAGCATCACGGCCGTACCGTCGCGTTCGCCGCGCAGGCCGGGACGGGGACGCGGCCCGCCGGGTACCGGACGGCGGCACGGCTGATCCGCCTGGCGGACCGGCTCGGGGTGCCGGTGCTGACGCTGGTGGACACCCCCGGCGCCGCGAACGACGCGGAGGCCGAACGGCAGGGCACCGGCGCGGCCATCGCCGAGGTGTTCGGCGCGGTGGCCGGGGCGCGGGTCCCGGTGACCACCCTGGTGATCGGCGAGGGCGGCTCCGGCGGCGCCCTCGCCTTGGCCGCCCCGGACAACACCTGGGCCACACCGGACAGCTACTTCTCGGTGATCGCCCCGGAACTGGCGGCGGCCATCCTCAAACGCCCGCAGGAGGAGACCGAGAACACCGCCGACCAACTCCGCATCCGCCCACAGGACCTGGTGGAGCTGGGGATCATCAGGGGCATCGCTCGAAGCTCCGGGCCCGGGAGCGCCCCTACGGCCGCCTCACCCCCACCGCCCTGACGATCTCCTGCGCGACCGACCCGCCCCGGTCGTCCCGGGCCGACGCCCGCAGGGAAACGGACGTGGCCGCGCCCGGCACCTCCAGCGTGCCGTGCCAAGAGGCACCGGCGCCCCGGAGGGTCACCGGCTTCCAGTTCGCGCCCTCGTCGTACGAGACCTCCAGCCGCCCCCCGCCGAGCGTGCCCGTCCCCGTGGCGCCCGCCATATAGCCGGCGCCCAGGGTCACCGGCAGCCGTCGCCCGCCGGGCACCGTGCCCGCGAGGTCGGTGGCGAGGGTGCAGGAGAGGTTGATCAGCGGCAGCGTCGTCGCGTGGTCGTCCGGTGTCCGCGCCGACCGGAACGTCCACTCGGTGTGCCCCTGGGTCGTGAGCTTCCAGTGCTCCGCGTCGAGGGCGGTGTCGGTCACCACCCGGTACGTGTGCGCGTCGGCCGGCGCGTCCCGGACGAACGCGGTCGAGCCGGACTCGCTGTCGGCGAGGGTGCCGTCCTGATAGACGGACGTGGTCTGGGTCATGCCGCTGTCGCCCCAGACATCGCCGAACCCGGTGTGGTCGGGGCCGGAGTCGCCCCAGCCGGGCGTGTTCAGCTCGATCTGGTTCCCGGTGCGCTGCTCGCCCCAGCCGAGCCCGGTGCCGAGCCAGGGGTGCCAGACCGGCTGGAACCAGTGCAGCTGTGTCCGGCTGCCGCCCTGGTGGTGGACCGGTCCGCCGCGCTCCTCCAGGGTGCCCGCGCCGGTCGTGACGGACTCGGTCCACAGCTGGCCGGGGGCGGTGGAGACGTAGTCGGTGCGCTCGGCGGGCAGGTCGATGTTCTCCTGGAAGCCGATGCCGACGGGGAAGGTGCCGGTGAGGGAGTAGCGGAACTCGCCGCCGCTCGCCGGCCGTGCCGCGTGGAACGAGACGTGCAGGGCGGCGAGTCGGCGTGGGGAGGGCCGGTAGGTGAGGTCGTGGTCGGGGATCGAACCCGGGTGGCCCTCGGAAAGGTCGTACACGTAGGGAGAGTCGGGCGTGCCGGTCATGTCGGCCGTCGAGGACGCCCGCAGCCGGGCCGCGTCCGCCTGGTTCACCGTGGCGATCAGCAGCGGGCGGTCGGTGTTGTCGTCGTTGCCCCACCAGTCCATCAGCCGCCCCGGCGCGTCGTCCGTGACGAACAGCGCCTCGGCGCCCGCGTCCTGTGCGGCCCGGGCGAGCGCCCGCGGGTCCGCGCCGTCGGCGAGGTGGGCCAGCACCGCCTTGCCGGAGGCGGCGGCGGGCACGGGACCGTCGCCGACGTCCAGCAGCGGGAGTCTCCGCCGCCCGGCGGTCAGGGTGCCGCCCGGCTGGACGGTCGCCTCGCCGATCCCCTTGACCTCCAGCTGCGGCTTCGCCAGCCGCCACACCGTGCGGTACTCGAAGCTGCCCCGGGTCACCCGGGGTGTGGGGGCGGCGAGGACGCTGTCGTAGGTGAGGGGCACCTGGACCGCGCCGGACAGGTGGGCGCCGTTCGCGGCGCGGTCGTACTCCATGAGGAGCTGGTGGGTCTCGGTGCGTCGTGGGACCGCCGCCCTGATCTCGCGCAACGTGGTGCCGTCGAGGGTGACTTCGCTGTCGTGGTCGAGGGTGACCTCGGGCGCGGCGAGGAAGCCGAGGCCGAGCGAGTCGGCGCCGTGGCCGCCGTGCACGTCGAGGAAGGAGGTGAGGGCGTATGTGCCCGGTTTCAGACGGAGCTTGAGCGTGCCGGAGTCGCCGACGTGGTCCGGCTCGGGGTCCGCGTCCGGGGCGAGCTGCTGCACGGTGAGGTCGGCGGCCGTGGGGGCGCCCGCGCGGTCCTTGACGTGGACCGTGAGGGTGTACCGCTCGTCCTCCTTGACCAGCCCGAACACGGTGTGCGCGCGGACCGCGCCGGTGTCGTCGGTGGCCACGATCTGTCCGCTGGTGGTGCCGACCGGCGCCTTGGAGCCGTCGCCGGTGACGGTGGTGGTGGCGGTGCCGTGCGCGGGGACGGTGAGGGCGGAGTCGGCGAGGGTGGCGACGCCGTCCGGGGCGTCCTGCGCCGAGAGGGTCAAGTGGACGGGACGGTCGGCCGAGTTGGTGTAGGTCAGGGTGCGGGTGACCGGCTTGTTCGCGGGGTAGGGCCAGCGGTAGAAGCCGAGGTCGGCGCTGCCGGTGGCGGTCACCGTGGCCTGTACGGCGGCCGGGACGCTCACCCGTCCGGCGCCCACCGTGTAGGCGGAGCCGCCGAGTTGCCCGGAGGTCGACATCAGCGCGTCCTTCACCTGGGCACCGGTCCAGTCGGGATGCTCCTGCGCGAGCAGCGCGGCCACCCCGGCGACGTGCGGGGTCGCCATCGACGTACCGCTCATGGTCGTGTAGTAGCCGCTGCCGTCGGTGAGTTGGGAGCGGGCGGCGAGGATGTCGACGCCGGGGGCGGACAGGTCGGGCTTGAGGGCGTCGTCGCCCGCGCGGGGGCCCGCGCTGGTGAAGGAGGCGGGCTGGTCGGCGGAGTCGACCGCGCCGACGGTCAGGGCGGCGTCGGCGGCGCCGGGCGAGCTGATGGAGGAGGGGGCGCCGGTGTTCCCGGCGGCCACGACGAAGAGCGCGCCGGTCTCCTGGGAGAGGCTGTCGACCGCCTGGGACATCGGGTCGGTGCCGTCGCTCGGGTCGCTGGAGCCGAGGCTCATCGAGACGATCCGGGCGTGCACGTCCCGCGCGGCCCACTCCATCCCGGCGATGATCTGCGACTCGCTGCCCGAGCCCGCGTCGCTGAGCACCTTGCCGACCGCGAGGGTGGCGTCCGGCGCCACGCCCTTCTCCTTGCCGTCGGAGGCGGCGCCGCTGCCGCCGACGGTGGAGGTGACATGGGTGCCGTGCCCGTCGCGGTCGGCGACCTCCTCGCCGTCGATGAAGCTCTTCGACTCGCTGATCCGGCCGGCCAGGTCGGGGTGGGTCAGGTCGGCGCCGGAGTCGAGCACGGCGACGGTGACGCCCTTGCCGGTCAGCCCGGCCTCCCACGCGGTCCGCGTGCCGATCTGGGCGTTGCTCTCGGCCATGTCGGCCTCGACCCGCCCGTCCAGCCACACCTTGTCGACGCCGTCACCGCGCGTGAACGACCGCCAGAACGTACGGCCCTTGCCCGCCTCGACGGCCGCGCCGCGCACGCTGGGCAGGCTCCGGGTGCGGGAGGTGCCGGCCGGGGCGGCGGCGGGGACGCGGGTGCCCTCGCCGTAACCGACGATCAGGGGCAGGGAGTCGGCCCGGGTGCCGGTGAGGCCCTGCCGGATCAGCGCGCTCACGTCGAACAGCCGCCGGTCCAGCCTCCCGGAGCGCAGGTACGGCAGCGCCTCGTCCGGTACGACGGTCACGTCGCCGTCGCTCGTCTGCGTCCGTACGGCCCCCGTGGCGCCGCGCGGCCGCTCGACGGTGACGGTCTTCCTGCCGTGTCCGAGGTCGGCGACGGTCACCTTGTCGCCGGTGACCAGGGTGACGGTCCTCGGGGCGGCCCCGGCCTGCTTCCCCGGCGCGGCCTTCACCACCGGCGTCACCCCCTGCGCGGCGGCCGACCCGGGTACCGGCACCGCGGCCAGCACGAGCCCCGCCGACAGCAGCGCCGTCCGGCGTCCGACTGGTCCTCTGCTCATCCACGCCCTCTTCCAGGTGCTCTTCGCGTGCCCGTCCAGGTGCTCTTCGCGTGCTCGTCCAGGTGCTCTTCGCGTGCTCGTCCACGTCCGGATCGCCAGCCGGGACAGCCCGACGGAAATGTCGTGTGCATGATGTGCGCGGTCGGGAAGAGTGTGGTGCGCGCGCCGGGAGCGCACAGCGGGCCGGGCATGGCGGGTTGTCATCGTGGCGGATTCTCGCCACGCCGCACCGATCGACCCGCCGGGGCGTAATGAGTGGGACGGGCGAAGCGCCGTCCGTACCATGGGGGTTGCCCACAGGTCGGCGACGAGGGGGAGCGAGCGGCGGCATGGACCAGCTGGTGGAGTTCACGACCGAGGACGGCGCGCTCGTCGTGGTGGAGGGCGCCGCCGGCACCCCCCGGCCCGGCACCCGGCTGGTCTCGCGCGGCGACGAGGTGGTGCGGGCGGCACGCACCTTCGAGGGCGCGCTGGACGGCGTACGGGCGGCGGCGGAGGCCGCGCTGCGGGTCTTCCGGGACGGCGCCCTGCGGCCCGACGCGGTGGAGATCGAGTTCGGTGTGAAGATGTCCGCCGAGGCCGGCGCGATCATCGCCAAGGGCTCCGCGGAGGGCCAGCTGGTCGTCAAGCTCCACTGGACACCGGGGAGTTCGGCGGGCGCCACGCTGCCCGCCGTACCGGGCCAGGCCGCCGCCGGGCCGGAGTCCGCCGAACGCCCATGACCAGTGCCGCCTGGCATGCCCGGATCCACTGCGGCCCCGAGGTGGGCGCGGGATTCCTGATCAGCGCCCGCCGGGTGCTCACCTGCGCGCATGTCGTGCGCGCCGCCGGACCGGACGCGGTGACCGTGGTGTTCCCGCACGCCAGGGAGCTGGGCGAGGTGTCCGCGTCGGTCGTCGCGCACGGCGGCTGGGCGGGCGGCCTCACCGACCCCGGTGACGTGGCCGTGCTCGAACTCGACCGGGAGGTCCCCCTCGCACCGGCCGGCTTCGCACCACCGGAGGCCGCCTACACCGAGCCGCAGCCCCGGCTGCTCGCCTACGGTTTCCCGGTGGGATACGACGAGGGCACGCTCGCCGAATACCGCGCCCTGTCCGGGCAGTTGATCGCGGGCGAGTGGCTGGAGCTGGTGGCCTGGCAGGGGCACGGACAGCCGATCGAGGCCGGGTTCAGCGGCGCGGCGGCGACCCTGCCGGACGGCCGGGTGGTCGGCATGGTCACCTCCGCCTCGGACGCGCCGGACGTACGCAAGGGCCGGATGCTGCCACTGGACGTACTGGCCCGGTACTGGCCGGAGTTGGGCGAGCTGGTGCCGACCCCGGGCCATCGCGCCGACGTGCTGCGGGAGTTGTACGCGCTGCTGCGGAGCGCGCCGGGCGCCCGGGAGTGCGATCCCGACCGGCTGTACGTGGACGCGGTGGGCGCCTTCGGGCCGCGATTGCCCGAGGGCGGGTTCCCGACGCTCGGGGCGGCCGCCGCGTATGTGCAGTGGGAGGTGCCCGATCCGGCGGCGGTGGACCGGTTCACGGAGCGGCTGCGGGAACTGATGGGCGCGGGGTCGGCGGACGCGGGGTCGGCGGTCGCATCCGCCCCGCAGATCGCGAAGGCCGCGCAGAGCGCGCGCGGTTCAAAGCCCGCGCAGGTCACGCACGGCTCGGAGATCGCGCAGGTCACGCACGGTCCGGAGGGCGCCCCGGGCACGCACGGTCCGGAGGGCGCCCAGGGCACGCAGGTGTCACCGCTCTGGGCGCCGGTCGTCGTGGAGATCGACCACAGCGGTGCCGGGCCCGACCAGGTGACCGTGGAGGTGTCGGCGTACCGCGACGGGCAGCGCCGCCCGGTGGGCGCGTGCCGGCTGCCGCGCTCGGGCGTGCGGTCGTACGTCCAGCACCGCATCGACGAGGCCGTCGCCCATCTCGACCCGGACGCCGAGGAACTGGTGACCTTCGTGCTGCCGCGCGAGTGGCTCAACGAGGCGGTGGCGCACTGGGAGTGCGGCGCGGACGACAGCACACCGCTCGGCTGCGCCTACCCCCTCGTGGTGACCGACCGCGCCCGGCACCGCAGCAACCGGCTGCGGCACCAGCTGCGCAAGAAGTGGCAGAGGCTGGACGCCGGGCAGCCGGTGCCGGTGCACCGGGTGGAGTGCGGCAGCCAGGAGCGGCCGCCGAGCCTGCGCAAGCGGCTGTGGGACGGCGACGCGGGGCTCGCCGGGTTCGCGGTCCCGCCCACGGCGGCCCGGGAGCACTTCGAGATCGGCCTCACCGTCCCGGTCCCGGTCCTGCTGTGGTCCCGTACGGGCTGCCCGGCCGGGGAACACCGCGAGGCACGGTACGCGGGGACGCCGGGACACGGCCGTGACGGGTACGAGGATCCGCGCCGGGCCTGTCACGGCCCCGGGGAGACGGCCGGCACCGCGACCGCCGCCCGGCCCCGCGCCGAGGCCGGGGCCCCCTGCCCCGGCACCGCCTTCCTGGACCAGCTCGCCGCCGCCGTCGCCGAGGTGACACCCGCCGAACTCCCACGCCACATCCTGTCGTTACGGATGACCGCGGACGCCGCCGACGAACCCGACCGGCACTGGGCCCGGGACCTCCAGCTGCTCTGGGACGACCCCCGCTGCTTCCCCGAGCCCGCCGCCAGCCTGCGCTCCCCCGTCGACTGACCGCCCGCACCCCCACCACGGAGAAGAAGAAGCCATGCCCCTGTGGCCCGTCTACACCGGTACGAACGCGCCGCACGACGGCATCGAGCGGCTGCCCCCGCCGCCGCCCTGGCGCGCCTTCGACGGCGGCCCCGTACTGGATCCCCCGGACGCGGCCGCCGACCGCTCGGCCGTCTCCCCCGACCGGGTGCACCGCGCCGAGACGTACCGGGCCACCGAGGACACGGTGCAACTGGTCAACGCGGCCCTGTATCTGCGCCGCCCGCTGCTGGTCACCGGTCCGCCCGGCACCGGCAAGTCCTCCCTGGTGTACGCCGTCGCGCGCGAGCTGCGGCTCGGCCCGGTGCTGCGCTGGAACATCACCAGCCGCAGCACGCTCCACGACGGGCTCTACAGTTACGACCCCCTGTCCCGGCTGTACGCGGCCCGGCAGCAGGCCGCGCACCAGGAGGCCGGGACCGGAGCGCCGGACGAGCGGCCCGGGGTGCCGGACGAGACGGGCATCGAGGACCATCTGCGCCTCGGCCCGCTCGGCACCGCCCTGCTGCCCTACGCCCGGCCCCGCGCGCTGCTCATCGACGAGATCGACAAGAGCGACCTCGACCTGCCCAACGATCTGCTGAACGTGCTGGAGGAGGGCCAGTACCAGATCCCCGAGCTGGTGCGCGCGACCCGGCTCACCCCGGACGGCACCGCCCGGGTCCCGGCCGACGGCACCGGCGAACCGGTCCCGGTGGTGCGCGGCCAGGTCCGCTGCCGCGCCTTCCCGTTCGTCGTGCTCACCAGCAACGGCGAGCGCGAGTTCCCGCCCGCCTTCCTGCGCCGCTGCGTCACGCTGCGGCTGCGCCGGCCGGACGACCGGCACCTCGCCGACATCGTCCGCGCCCATCTGGGCGAACCGGACGCCTACGCGCGGGAGTTGATCGGCCGCTTCCTGGACCGCACCGGCGCCGGCGACCTGGCCACCGACCAGCTCCTGAACGCGATCTACCTGGCCCGCACCAGCAACCTGGACACCGGTTCCCTCGACCAGCTGGCCGAGCGGCTGATGCCCCACCTGGGACAGAGCACGCAGACCGATGTCTTCTGACACCCCGGAGACCCCGGACGCCCTGGCCCGCCTCGCCGCCGTACTGGCCGAGGCGGCCCAGGGCGAGCCCCCGACACCGCGTGAACTGGCCGAACTGCTGTGGCTGACCGGGCACATGGGCGCCGAGGACACGGCGGACACCGCGGACACCGCCGGGGACGACAGGAGCGTCAGGAACCCCGAGGACTCGGGCGACGGCGACGGCGAGGACAGAACCACGGAGCCGGAACCCCCGCCCGGCCCCGGTCCCGCCCACGACCCCCGGCCGCCCGAGCGGGAGACCCACCGGCCGCGCCCCGGCACCCCCTCCCGGGTCCCGCTGCACCTCCCCTCCCCCTCCCCCGCCCTCGACCGCGCGCCCCACACCGCCCTGACGGCCCCCGCGCCCCCGATGCTGCGCCACCCGCTCGCCCTCCAGCGCGCGCTGCGCCCCCTGCGGCGCCGGGTCGACGCGCCCGTGGGCCAGGAGCTGGACGAGCGGGCGACCGCCGACCGCATCGCCCGCCTCGGCGCCGCCCCCGACCGCTGGCTCCCGGTGCTGCGGCCCGCCCGGGAGCGCTGGCTGAGCCTGAACCTGGTGTACGACGCCGGTCCCACGATGCCGGTGTGGCGGCCCCTGATCGATGAACTGCACACCGCGCTGGCCCAGTCGGGCGCCTTCCGCACGGTCGCCCTGTACCGCGCCGCCGCCGACGGCACGGTCCGCGGCCCCGACGGGCAGCCCCCCGCCGACGGCCGTACCGTCACCCTGCTGATCAGCGACTGCATGGGCCCGCAGTGGCGCGAGGGCCCGGCCGGCACCCTGTGGTACGCCACCCTGCACCGCTGGGCGCGCCGGATGCCGCTGGCCGTCGTACAGCCGCTGCCCGAACACCTTTGGCGGGAATCGGCGTTGCCCGCCTCCCCGGGCCGGCTCTCGGCCCCGCATCCCGTGGCGCCCTCGGCCGCGCTCACCTTCACGCCGTACGACGAACCGGAGTGCGACGACGAGGCGGGCGCGGTGGTGCTCCCGGTACTGGAGCCCGAGCCGCGCTGGCTGGCGAACTGGGCCGGGCTGATCAGCACGCCCGGCGGCACCCGGTTCCCGGCCGCCGCGGCCCGGTTGACGCGTCCGCTGCCGTTCGACGCGCAGGACCGTACGGACGTCGGCCGGTTGTCCGCCGAGGAGTTGGTGCTGCGGTTCCGGGCGACGGCGTCCCCGGAGGCGTTCCGGCTGGCCGGGCATCTCGCGGTGGGGCGGCCCGACCTGCCGGTGATGCGGCTGGTGCAGGCCGCGGTGGAGCCGGATCCGCGGCCCCGGCACCTGGCCGAGGTGGTGCTCAGCGGCATGCTCACCGCGCTGCCGGGGGCACCGGCCGGCTCGTACGCGTTCCGGGAGGGCGTACGGGAACTGCTGCTGCTCGGGCTGCCCCGCACCGAGCGCAACCGCACGGTCGAACTCCTCGACCGTATGGGCGAGTTCATCGACGAGCTGGCCGGGCGGGCGCCGGGCGGGTTCCGGGCGGTGGTGCCGTCCTCGGGTGGTGCGCCGACGCCGGTGGAGCGGCAGCCGGTCGCCATGCTCAGCGAGGAGAGCGTGCGCAGGCTGGCACCGGCCGGCGGCGGGGGGCTGCTGGCGGGGCGGTACCGGCTGCTGCGCAAGTCGACGGCGGGGGTCGGGGGTTGGGTCGCCGAGGACGTGTGGGACGGGGGCGCGCGGGTCGTCGTGTGCCGGTATGCGCCGGGCGAGTACCAGGAGCCCTTCGGCACGCTCTGCCAGCACCTCGCGGAGGTGACCCACCCGGGCGTCGCGCGGGTTCTCGATCATGGCTTTGCCGAGGGAAAGCCTTACCTGGTACGGGAGTTCGCGGAGGGTCCGACGCTGCACGAGCGCCTGGCCGACGGTTCCCCGGACCTGCCCGAGGCCGAGGTGCGCGAACTGAGGCTGCGGCTGCGCGAGGCGGTCCTCGCCCTGCATGCGGTGGAGGGGCCGCGCGGCGAGCTGAACGCCCGCTGTGTGGTCCTCTCCCCGCGCGGGCCGGTCCTGACCTGCCTGGACGCCGCGCCGATCGTGCCCGGCAGCCGCGCCGAGGCCCTGCGGACGGTCACGGAACTCCTCGCCAATCTCGCCCCCGAACCCCTGAGCACACACCCGGACACCACCCGGATCCTCTTCACCACCGACGACCTCACCGGCCGCCCCGAGACCCGGATCTCCCTCGAAGCCGCCGTGCACGAGATCCTCACCCGCTCGCTGCCCCCGGGCCGGTTCCAGGTGCGGGTCCGTCCGGACGGCTACCGGGTGGACGTCGAACCCGGCACCTATCTGCTGCCCGTCCTGGTCGCCGTGCTGCGGGAACTCCCCTTCGCCCTGCCCCGGCCGGCCGAGCGCACCCGGCTGCGGGTGGCGTTCGGGCAGCGGGCGGTCCGGCTGCCGGAGTCCGCCACCGGCGTCGACGTCCTCGTACCGCCCGCGCTCTACGACGAGTTCACCGCCAGCTCGGCCGCCCGGGACGCCCCGCCCTTCGAGCCGCTGTACGCCGACGACGCCCCGGACGCGCCGCCGCTGGCCTGGTACTGCCCGCTCACCACCGGGCATCCCCGCCGCGATCTGGTCCAGGGCCCGTTCATCACCCAGGATCTGCGCGAGCTGGGCGTGCCCACCCCGGGCCGTGCGGCCGTCGTGCACACCCGTGCCGACGGACCGCTGACCGTGCTCGACCCGATCCGGCCGTACGGCGGGCGGGCGCCGCGCGCGGAGACGTACTACACGGTGGACCTCACCGTGCGGCAGGCGCGGCACCAACTGTCCCTGCCCAGCTCCGGGAAGGCCGACTTCACCGCCTCGGCCGAGCTGACCTGGCGGGTCGGTGACCCGGTCGCCTTCGTGCGGTCCGGCGCCACCGGGGTCTCCGTCCTGCTGCTGGAGCATCTGCGTGCGGCCGCGGCGCAGATCACAGCTCGGCATCCGGTACGCCGGACGGGCGCCGCCGAACGCGCGGTCAACGACGGGGTGCGCGACTGGCCGGTGCCGGGGCTCGCGGTGACGTACACCGTCCGGCTGGGATCGTGGCGCGAGCCCGAGCCCGCCCCTTCCCCCCGATCGTCGGTGACCTCGCGGCGCCGGGCGGTGGACGCGCTCATGGGCGCCGGACATGTGCTGATCGGCTTCGACGGCCCCCTCACCCGGCTGTTCGCGGCGCATCGCGCGCGGACGGCCGTCCTCGCCCTGCTGGAGGTCGTGGCGGAGAACCGCGACCCCGAGAGCGCCTTGGCGGGACTGCCGCTGTCGGCGGCCACGTGGTCCACGGCCAGGAGTCCGTTCCCGCACCCGCTGGATCTGCTGCGCGCGTTCGCCCGGGACCCGCTCGGGCCGCTGCTGCGGGACCGGCTGGAGGAGCTGGAGCTGGCGGCCGTACCGGACGCGCCCATGACGCATCGTTCGCTCGCGCTGGTGCGGGCGCTGCACAGGTCCGGGCGGCGGGTGAGCGTGGTGTCGGACGTGAGTTCCCGGGCGGTGCAGCGGGGCGTGCAGTCGTACCGGCTGCCGCTCGCGGGGGTGCACGGGCGGCGCGAGGATCTCGGTCTGCTGACGCCGGATCCCCACTGTCTGCTGCGGGCCCTGGAGCATCTCGCCACCCCGGCCCGCACCGGGGTCCTGCTCGGCTCCTCGGTGGCCGAACTGACCGCGGCCCAACGGCTCGGTCTGCCCTTCATCGGGTTCGCACCGGCCACCGACGCGCGCCAACTGTTCCATGACGCCGGGGCGGAGGCCGTGGTCTCCACACTCGAACCGCTGCTGGAGGCCGTGCACGCCGGTTGACCCGGCGACACTCCGACGCCCCCGGCGATTACCCCCGTTCGGCGGCGCCCCGCCCGGCCCCCCACAAAAGGCGGTCCGGGCCGTGTGCCGCGCAGGATACGGAGAGCAGGAAGAGCCGAATCCCGCGCCCGGAAGGAGCTGCCGTGTCCGTCAGCCTGGAGCAGTTGCGCCGCTGTCACTTCGCCGTCGACCTGGGCGCGGCCCGTACCCGGGTGTATGTGAAGGGCGTGGGGCTCGTCGTGGACCAGCCCTCGGTCGCGGCGGTGAACGTCCGTTCCGGCTCGCTGATCGCGGTGGGCGACTTCGCGGAGCAGATGACCGGCCGCACCCCCGACTACATCAGGGTCGTCCGGCCCATCTCCGGTGGCACGGTGGTCGACATCGACATGGCCCAGCGGATGCTGCGGCATCTGATGGGCGACAAGTTGCGCCGGGCGCTGCGCCGCAAGGCCCGGCTGCGGGCGGCCGCGTGCACCCCGCACGACGCCGATCCGCTGGCCCAGCGGGCGACGATCGAGACGCTGCTCGGGCTCGGCGCGCGCCGGGTGGAGCTGGTGGACACGCTGATCGCGGCGGCGGTGGGCTGCGGGCTGCCGGTGGAGCGGCCCGAGGCCACCATGATCATGGTGTGCGGGGCGGCGGCGACGCAGGTGGCGGTGCTGTCGCTGGGCTCGATCGTCACGGCCCAGCGGATCCCGGTGGGCGGGGAGGCCGTGGACAACGCGGTCGTGCAGTACCTGCGGCACACGCATGAGCTGCTGCTGCCGAGCCAGTCGGTACGGCCGCTGCAACTGGCCCTGTCCGGCAACGGGCTCACCCCGCAGGGTCCGCCGCAGACCGAGATCAACGGCCGGGACGTGGCCACCGGGCTGCCGCGCACCGTACGGGTGGACACCTCGGCGGTGCGGGAGGCGATCCAGACCCCGCTGACGGCCGTCCTGGACGGCATCGGCAAGGTGCTGCGCGAGTGCCCGCCGGACCTGGTGGCCGATCTCGCCGACCGCGGGATCATCATGGTCGGCGGCTCGGCGCTGCTGCCCGGCCTGGACCAGATGGTGCGCGAGGCCACCGGGATGCCGGTGTTCATCGCCGAGCGCCCGGACGTGTGCGCGGCCCGGGGGCTCGGCGAGATGCTGGAGGGCCGGATCGAACCGCTGGTCCTGGACCCGCTGGCGGCATGAACTCCCCTTCTTTCCAGCGGGGTTCAGTAGGCGTGGTCGGCCGTGATGTCCGCCGACAGGTCGAGGTGGCGGCGCGCGGTCTCGGGGCGCAGGCCCATCAGGAGATGGGTCAGGGCGTCCACCGCGGCGAGATGGGCGATCCGGCTGGCGGAGGTCTCCAGGCCGAACACGAGGTCCTGGCCGCCGGCGACGAGCACCTGGCTGCTGGTCTCGCTCAGCGGTGAACGGGCGTAACTGGTGAGCGTGACGACGGTGGCCCCGGCCTTTCGGGCGCGCCGGGCGGTGTCGACCGTGGTGCGGGTGGCCCCGGTGTGGCTGATCGCGAAACAGACTCCGTCCGGCGGGAGTTGGGCGGCGGCGAGCTGTGCGGTGAGGGGGTCGGGCGGGGCGTCGACCTGGCAGCCGAGGGCACGCAGCCGGTAGGCCACGTCGAGGGCGACCGCGCCGGAGAGCCCCGCGCCCACGACGACGACCCGTGACGCCGTGTGCAGGGCCTCGGCCGCGGCGGTGAGGGCGCCGGGGTCGAGGGTCGCGGCGACGCCGTCCAGGGCGTCGCGGGAGGCGTGCAGGGTGGCGGCGAGCGCGTGCGCGGCGGGCTCGTCCACCGGCGGCGGGGGCGGCGCGGGCACCTGCCGTGCGGCCTCCAGCTTCAGCTCCTGGAAGCCCCGGAAGCCGAGCCGCTGGCAGGTGCGCACGACGGAGGAGGACGCGGTCCCGGCCAGCGCGGCCACATCGCTGACACTGAGGTGGACCAGCGCGGCGCCCTGATCGAGCACCACCCGCGCCACCCGGGCCTCGGTGTCGCGCAGCTCGGGCAGCCGGGCGCGGATCCGGGCGGCGAGGGAGCCCCGGGGGCCGTCGGCGTCCCCGGGACCACTGGTGGAATTCTGTTCCATGGAGTTAGCGTACCGTGGAATTCAATTCCACGACCCCGGCCCCCGCTCCCTCCCCCGCCCGCTCGCACCTCTCCGCCAGGAGTCGCTCCGCCATGCCAGGAACCATGCCCGCCCCCGTGCTCGCCGCCGTCCTGACGGCCGCGGTGCTGCACGCCGTCTGGAACTCGATCGCCCACCGGATACCGGACAAGCTCATCGGATTCACGCTGATCAGCGTCGCGTGCACCGGCTGCGCGGCCGTCCTGGTCTGCCTCACCCCGCTGCCCCCGGCGGGCGCCTGGCCGTTCCTCGCGGCCTCGGCCGTGCTCCAGGTCGCCTCGCAGCTGTTCCTGCTGCGCGCCTACCAGCTGGGCGACTTCGGGCAGATGTACCCGCTGGCCCGCGGCGTCGCCCCGCTGCTCGTGGCCATCGCCTCGGTGACCCTGCTCGGCGGCGCGCTCACCGCGCTCCAGGCGGCGGGCGTACTGCTGGTCTCCGGGGGCCTCGCCGCCCTCGCCCTCGCCTCCGGCCGCATCCGCCGCGCCCAGCTGCCGGCCCTCGGCGCCGCGCTCGGCTCGGGCACGATCATCGCGTCGTACACCCTGGTCGACAGCCTGGGCGTACGGCACTCGCCCGACACCCTCGCCTACACCGCCTGGCTCTTCCTGCTCCAGGGCCCGCTCATGCCGCTGATCGCGCTGGCCAGGCGCCGCGGCGAGCTGTTCGCCCAGCTGCGTCCGGTCCTCGGCACCGGGCTGCTCGGCGGGGTGCTGTCCATGACGGCGTACGGCCTGGTCGTCCGGGCCCAGGCGCACGGGGAGGTCGCGGCGGTCGCGGCGCTGCGGGAGACGGGCATCCTGGTCGCCGCGATCATCGCGACGCTGCTGTTCCGGGAGCCGTTCGGACGGCTGCGGCTGGTGGCGGGGGCGGTGGTCCTGACGGGGATCGGGCTCATGCGCTGAGGCGCCCCACGCGCCGAGCCGGCAACGGGCCGTCGTACCGGCGGACAGCGCGGCGCGGCCGAAGGGCTTTCGACCACGGGGGGTGTAGGCATCCATACGCAGGGCAGGCGACCTGCTGGTGCCCAAGGACCGAGCGGGAGGGGAGACATGACCTCAGCGGGACTCGCAGCTCACACCGTGCGACTGAACGCCCTGGTGATCGATGCCCGGTGGGAGGGCGTGCGCGCTCTTCTGACGGCCCGTGGCGAGCTGGTCCACGGCGGCACGGCCACCCTGGGGAACGCCCTGGCCGCCCTCCCGCCGGGCATCACCGCGCTCGAACTGGACATGGCCGGGGTGTCCTTCCTGGACACGACGGGGCTCGCCTGCCTGGATCTGCTGAGCGAGTACGGCGGGCGGCACGGCGTACGGGTCACCACACACGGCTGGCAGGGCCAGCCGCGCCGCGTCCTCGAACTCGTGGGCCTGGACACGGCGGACCCCCTGCGCGACGGGACCGGCGGATGCGCCGACCTCCCGGTCCGCACCGCCTCCGCGGTCGCCCGGGAACGCGCCGAGCAGCTGGACCTGCTGCGCCTGGAGATAGCGCAGCTGCGGCAGGCCCTGGACTCCCGCCCGGTGATCGACCAGGCCCGCGGCGTCCTGATGGCCGCCCACGGCTGCACCCCCGACCAGGCCTGGGAGATCCTGCGGGAGGCGTCCCAGCACTCCAACACCAAACTCCACCGCATCGCCGCCGCCGTCACCGCGAGCGCGACCCCCGGCGGCCCACCCCCGCCGGAACCCCTGCGCCGCGCCCTGCGCACGGCGGTGGCCCGTCACCTCCCGTGAGGCGGTGACGACTTCAGTACGGCAGCACGCGCCCCGACGGCGTCCTGCGATCGATCTCCTGCTCCCGCGGCGCGATGGGCCGCCGGCTGACACGTACCCGGATCCGACGGTCCATGACGCCTCCTCCTGCCGACATCGGTAGGAGGTCCGTGCCCACCCGGGGCCCTCTTCAAGCATGGGTACACGGCACCCACCGCTCATCCGGCGCCGTCCGTCACGAGGGGCGTCACCAGCCGGACGACCGCGAACAGACCGAGCAGGAGCCGGCAGATGTCGAGTTCTTTCAAACGCCAACGCCAAATTGACCGTATCCGACCGCTATTAACCGGGGGATTGCGCAGGCGTTCGACGGCCAGATGCAAGACCCAGAACGCTGTACGGTTCTGCTCAACGGCCCTTCCCCGTAACGGGGTTGCCCCGCCCGGTGGTAGGACATCGGGCGGAGCGAGCGGGTCGATCACGGAAGATGAGGCGCATCCATGCATGACCGACCCTCCCTGAAGCAGGCAAGCCTGCCCCCGGTGACTCCTCACGCTAGCAGGGGCGGCAGCACCTTCACGGGATTTCGCCACCTGCGCGCCACCCCCGTTCGGGCTCAACTCGCCACCGTGCGCACGGTGTTCGCACTCATCTGAGCAGTGCACGCGTTCCGGAACCGCCCTCTCCGGGCGAACCGAACCCTCTGCGTTCTCGCGCCCCTCCCACGCCTGATCGTTCTTCGCACACCTACGGCCCGACGTCGCACAGGAGGCATGATGCCCGGTTCGCACAGGCCCTCGACGGGCCTCCTCGGCTACGCGGCGTTCGTCCAACTCCACCGCCGCGACTACGAGATGTACGCCGGCGCCCGCCTGGGCGACAGCAAGCTGGCCATGTCGGTCGTAGCGGACGTCCTGCGCAGGGCCGAACTGAGCTGGAACACGCTGATGCTCCGCGAGAACCCGCTCGCCCTCACCTGGCGGGCGCTTCGCGACTCGGTCACGACGGCGCGAACCGAGACGCACGAATCCCGAACCGACGGCCTGCACCGCGCCCTCCCCGACCAGGCCGCCGACGCCGTGCTCCTGCGCGAGAAGCTCGGCATGGACACCAAGGCCGCGGCGGCCCTCATGGGCCTGGAAGAGCCCGAACTGCACATGCAGTTCCAGGCCGCCCGCAGGATGCTGGCCGGCCCCGGCCACGGCCGGTAAGGAGCCGCCTGACACCCCACCCCCTCGAACGCCGCCTTCAGCGTGGCGCATACGGGCGCTCCCAGGGGCGCACGTGCGCCACTGTTTTGGCATGCCGTGTTACAGGTTCACCCGTCGGGGTAGTTTCAACCGAGAGTCCTGGAACCCAGCCCATCCCTGGCCATCACAATTGCGTGCTGGCAAGAGCTTTCGGCGAACGTAGGGGACGACGTGGACGACGGAACAGCCGACTCGCACGATCAGATTGACATGCACACGCCGAGCGCGGCGAGGATGTACGACTATCTCCTCGGCGGACACTATAACTACCCGTCCGACAGGAGCGCCTGCGACCAACTACTGACGACCGCGCCCAGCACCCGGGAACTCGCGGTCAACAACAGGGCCTTCCTCGTACGCGTGGTGAGGCACATCGCCAGGCACTACGACATCAAGCAGTTCATCGACCACGGGTCGGGCCTTCCCACCCAGAGCAATGTGCACCAGGTCGCGCAGAGCGTCGATCCGGGCTGCCGAGTGGTCTACGTCGACAACGACCCGATGGTCCTTGGCTACGGCCGCGCGTTCCTGGAGGAGAACAAGAACGTCCTCATCCTGCCGTCGGACATGCGGGACACCAGGAAGATCGCGGCCGACGCCGCACAGATCATCGACTTCACCCTGCCCGTGGCAGCCCTGTTCGTCTCGGTGCTGCACTGCATCCCCGACGACGGCCTGGGCAATCCGCGCAGGATGATCGAGGACACGGTACGTCTGCTGGCCCCCGGCAGCGTCGTGGTGATCTGCCAGCTGGTGAGCGAGGACGCCCGCATCCGCGACGAGGTGACGGAGCTGATGCGGGAGCAGACCGGCGACCGCTGGGGTCGTGTACGGACGAGGGCCGAGGTGGACGACTTCTTCACCGTTCCCCGCCTGCGTATCGACGAAGAGTTCGGGTTGCGTGACGTCACCGACTGGCGGCCGGACACCGATCTGGTCCGCCGTCAGAAGACCCAGGAATGGATCGAGTACGGAGGCTTGGCCACGGTCGACTGAGAACGCGGGGACGGATGCCCCTCTTATCCGCCTTCGGGGAGGGGCATCAATCGCGGGGTGCGCTTGAGCGGGATCGGAGACGCTCGCGGTGCCACTCGAGCGCATTGGTGATCAGCTCGCGGCTCCTCAGCAGTCCGGGGGCCTGTTTGATGACCGTGTCACTGAGATCCTGGTAGTCGAGATAGTCCGAGTCCGCTTCTTCACCTGCGAGCGGACCCCGGTGAAATTCGGCCCGCGCGCCGGCCTCGGTGTAGATGACATCCGGCGCGGCGAACGCGCCCTTGGCGAAGCTGAGTCGGATCAAGGCCGTGACCTGGATCGCGAGTGGGTTCACCGCCTCGATGACACGGATGGCGACCGGAGACTTCTCGTCGTTTGCGTAGCGCAGCAAGAGCGTCAGCTGCTCGATCATCATCTCGGTTTCGCCGAAGTCGGCGTAAAGGGCGCCGCAATAAATGAAGAAGGTGGACCTCGGCTGGCTGACCACGAACTGCTCGGCGCGCCGGCGCCGGACATCGATGATCCGGTCGGCCAGCCTCCGCTGGCCGGCGAGCAGCGTCTTGGCCGTGACCACCTGGCGGTACCTCGGAGTCTGGAGCACTCCCGAGATCACATTGGTGTCGATGACGATCTGCCGCTCGGTCCACTCCTCCAGGCTCGTGAGACGGAGCATCGAGTCCGGCACCGCCTCGCGGTACGCGGCGCCGGCCCGGGAGCGGACGGTGCTGGCCCAGCCCTCCGCGGAGGCGTCGTGGGCGAGCCGGAGAAGGTCCTGCCGCCGCGGTCCGGGGGGAACTCCGAGAGCCTCCAGCAGGGCCTCGACCACGGCGGGCTTGTCGATCCGCGTCTCGCCGTTCTCGATGCGGCTGTAGACCGACGCGGATACCCTGATCCTGGACTTCTCCGTCACCTGGCGCTGCGTCAGGCTGCCGCGTTCGCGCCTCATCTCGGCGCCCAGCAGCAGAGCGGGCACGCCCCAGGAGCCCGGAGGGTCGGCTGCCGGCCGTCCGAACTGGACTACACGATCTTCCATGGCCACAGGGCCCCCTTGGGCAAAACTCGAATCACCCGAACGGTCGGGTCAAGCATCACACAAAGGGGGCACCGCGGTCACGCCACGCCGCTAGAGAACGGCGTTTAATCTACGTCTCAAATCGCCATGTGGTCGAATTCGCCGCCCTTGGCCCCGGACAGGAGCGCCTCGACCTCCAGCGCGGTGAAGACCAGGGCCGGCCCGTCCGGGAAACGGCTGTTCCGCACGGCCACCTGACCGTCGTTCAGCTTCCTCATCTCGACGCAGGCGCCGGTCCCCTGACTGGCCCGGGCCTTCTGCCAGCCCCCGCTCGCCTGAATCACGTCCGCCTGCATGCCGTTGAAGTACTGGCTCATGATCGCCTACCTCCGGTGTCCGATTTTCGTGCCCGCTCTCTCGATAGTCATACTTATAGAGAAAGCCCCTGGTCGTGCGTCCAGGAAATCCCGTACGGGAATTCTTGGAGCGGGCGAGTTGAATCATTCACCTCAGAAATCGAACAACACCACTCCCTGATCGAGTGAATGCCACCTCGCTCCCGTGCAATCACGATCAGAATCCGATACCAAAATCAGAAGTATGCGATCACGTTGCCCCTCCGGTCGCGGCTCCCGCCGCCGGCGACCGCTGACCGCCCGTCCCGGTCGGTGCCGTACGCCACGGGCACCTCGTGCACGGCCAGCCGCCACAACTCGTACGGCGGGCTCACGTCCTGGCCGGCTCCGGGAAGGCGAGACCTTCCGACCCGCCGCGGCCCGGGCGCCCGCCCGGCTGCCTGAGTCGAGCGCCACACCGCACCGGCTGTCGCCGCCGTCCGAGCATCGACCTCCTTCAAGAGCATGGGAGTTGCTCGGGGTCGGAAAAGCGCCATCGCTCCTCCTGCCGGGCATGGCCATCCAGTGCTCCACGTCGGACATGTCCGGAAAGAGGGCCAAGTTGGCCAAGCGCGCACGAATCCGCAGGAACGAGAGAACAGAGGGAGGAAGGGGACGATCGCCGCGAGTGGACGGCGATCGCGCTCAGAGCTGAAGCTCTGATCCACGTCACCGTCATCGCCGACCGCGAAGGCGCCCGGAGCGTCGGTGTGAAGGGCCGCTTCCGGATCTTGGCGGCGGACAGGGGCCGCCACCGCGCGCTTCCGGAGTCCGTCGAGGGGCAGGATCCGGATGCCGACGCCCAGGCCCCCCGCGCGGTCCCTGGATCTTGCTCTGAAGGAATGAAACGGGGGCCGCCACCCTGGAGTGGCGGCCCCCGTTCCCGCGCTCCCGCAGGTAGAAACGGTCCTGCGGCAGCGTGCGGCGGTGGGGCGGGTGGGACTCGAACCCACGGCCGACGGATTATGAGTCCGCTGCTCTAACCGGCTGAGCTACCGCCCCATAGCGGCGTGTCGCGTACAAGTGTGCGCGCCGTCTGCCGCAGCATAGCCGCTCATACGATCTCCTGCTTCGGATGGTCGGCTTCCGCTCTGCTCACGACGATGAGGACATCCGTGCAGGCTCAGCGGTTCCCGCGGACATGAAAAAGGACCCCTGAGGGGCCCTCGTTCAGCGTGCTCCCCCGACTGGACTCGAACCAGTAACCTGCCGGTTAACAGCCGGCTGCTCTGCCAATTGAGCTACGGAGGACCGAAGCTCCCCCGACTGGACTCGAACCAGTAACCTGCCGGTTAACAGCCGGCTGCTCTGCCAATTGAGCTACGGAGGATCGCCTCGATTGCATCGAACGCGGCTCCCGGGGTATTCGCCGGGGGGCGGTTGCTCGCTGCGACACATACATTAGCGCAAGCAGGGGGGTGCTCCGCCAATCGGTACCCTCCGGATCCTGCGCCGCACCAGACACCTACACACGGGAAGGGTGGCAGCCATGCGCTACCGGCTCACGTTCATCGCCGGAGTGGCCCTCGGTTACGTACTCGGCACACGGGCCGGACGCGAGCGCTACGAGCAGCTGAAGAAGGCCGCTCGTCAGTTCGCCCAGAACCCGGCCGTCCGCAACACCGCCGAGACCGCGGCCCAACAGGGCCGCACCTACGCCGGCAAGGCCGTCCACACGGTCGCGGACAAGGTGGGCGACCATGTGCCCTCCTCCATGGCCGAGCGGGTCCGCTCCCTGCGCGACCGCTCGGCGGGCGGCTCCGCGGGCGACGACTGGGGCACCAGCAACACCTAGCCCCTCGCATGCGGCAATATTCTCCGCATGGGGATAGTCGCCGGTTTGGACAGCTCACCTGATTTCACCCGCATCGTGGTCTGCGACACAGACAGCGGTGCCGTACTCAGGCAGGGGTACGCCCCCCATCCGGTCGACTCCCCGGAGGGTGGCCGCCCGAGCGACATCGACCCGCAGGCCTGGCTGCTCTCCCTCGGGGAGGCGGCCGGCGGCGGTCTGCTGGAGGGCGTCCAGGCCATCGGCGTCTCCGCCCAGCAGCACGCGCTGATCCCCCTGGACGCCCACGGCAACACGGTGCGCCCGGCCCTGGTCGGCGGTGACCGGCGCGCGCAGGTCGCCGCCGCCGATCTCGTGGACGCCCTCGGCTCCCGGGAGGCCTGGGCGCACGCCGTCGGCTGTGTGCCGGGGGCCGCGCAGCCGGTCACCAAGCTGCGCTGGCTCGCCAGGAACGAGCCCGAGAACGCCCAGCGCACCGCCGCCCTGCTCCAGGCCCACGACTGGCTGGTCTGGCAGCTGCTGGGGCGCCCGGCGCGCCGTACCACCGACCGCGGCGGGGCCTCCGGCACCGGGTACTGGTCGGCGGCCACCGGGGTCTACCGCCCCGACCTGGTCGAGCTGGCGCTCGGCCACCAGGCGATGCTGCCGGAGGTGATCGGCCCCGCCGAGGCGGCCGGTACGACCCCCGAGGGGCTGCTGATCTCGGCCGGCACCGGGGAGACCATGGCGGCCGCGTTCGGGCTCGGCATCGGGCTCGGGGACGCGGTGGTGTCCCTCGGCGCGTCCGGCTCGGTGATGGCCGTGCACCCCGAGCCGCTGGCCGACCAGTCCGGGATGATCACCTCGCTCGCCGACGCCACCGGCATGCACCTGCCGGTCGTCACGACCCTGAACGCCGTACGCACCCTGCGCGGCACCGCCGAACTCCTCGGGCTGCCCGATCTGGAGGGCCTGTCCGAGCTGGCGATGAAGTCGACGCCGGGCGCGCACGGCCTCGTCCTGCTCCCCTACCTGGAGGGCGAGCGCACCCCGAACCTGCCGCACGCCGCGGGCACCCTCACCGGGCTGCGGCGCGAGTCGATGAAGCCGGAGCACCTGGCGCGGGCCGCGTTCGAGGGCATGCTGTGCGGGCTCGCCGACGCGCTGGACGTGCTGCGCGGGCGGGGCGTGGAGGTGCGGCGGATCTTCCTGCTGGGCCCGGCCGCCGAGCTGCCCGCCGTGCAGGCCGCCGCGCCCTCCCTGTTCGGCGCGCAGGTCGTCGTACCGCAGCCCGCGGACTACACGGCGATCGGCGCGGCCCGGCAGGCGGCCTGGGCGCTGGGGGTCTCGCAGGGCACGCTGGACCCGCGCACCCCGCCGGCCTGGCAGGGGGCCGCGGCGCAGGTCCTGGAGCCGGGCGAGGAGCTGGCCGCGGGGCAGGCGGTACGGCAGCAGTTCACGGCGGTGCGGGAGCAGACTCACCCCGGAGCGTTCCAGTAAGCCGCGCGAAACGCCGCAAACCACCCCGTACCCCCCGGCACTCGGAAGGCCGTACGGAAATCCGCTGTTGGGTTAATCGGTTGAGGTAACACGGGTGGAGTGTCCGACGATAGGGGCCAAGGGCAGACCGACCTGCCCCTGCCGCCCACTCCGAGAGACGTAGCGTGCTCATACGACTTCTACGGACCTATCTCAGGCCCTACAAGAAACCCATCACTCTTCAGGTGCTGCTCCAGTTCCTGCAGACCTGCGCCACCCTGTACCTGCCCACCCTGAACGCCCACATCATCGACAACGGCGTCGTGAAGGGCGACACGGGCTACATCCTGTCCTTCGGCGCCCTGATGATCGGCATCTCGCTGGTGCAGGTCGTGTGCAACATCGGCGCCGTCTACCTGGGCGCCCGCACCGCCTCGGCGCTCGGCCGGGACATGCGCGCCGCCGTCTTCGACCGGGTGCAGTCCTTCTCCTCCCGTGAGGTGGGTCACTTCGGCGCGCCCTCGCTCATCACGCGCACCACGAACGACGTCCAGCAGATCCAGATGCTGGTCCTGATGACGTTCACGCTGATGGTGTCGGCGCCCATCATGTGCGTCGGCGGCATCGTGCTGGCGCTCGGCCTGGACGTGCCGCTGTCCGGGGTGCTGATCGCGGTCGTCCCGGTGCTGGCCGTCTGCGTGACGCTGATCGTGCGCAGGCTGCGGCCGCTGTTCCGCACCATGCAGACCCGCCTGGACAAGGTGAACCGGGTGCTGCGCGAGCAGATCACCGGCAACCGGGTGATCCGCGCCTTCGTCCGCGACGAGTACGAGCAGGCCCGCTTCGGCCGGGTCAACGGCGAGCTGACCGAGATGCAGCTGGCCACCGGGCGGCTGCTGTCGCTGATGTTCCCGATGGTGATGACCGTGGTGAACGTGTCCTCCATCGCGGTGGTGTGGTTCGGCGCGCACCGCATCGACAGCGGCGGGATGCAGATCGGCGACCTGACGGCGTTCCTCGCCTATCTGATGCAGATCGTGATGTCCGTCATGATGGCCACCTTCATGTTCATGATGGTGCCGCGCGCCGAGGTGTGCGCCGAGCGTGTCCAGGAGGTCATGGACACCGGCTCCAGCGTGCTGCCGCCGCTCGCGCCGGTCACCGAGCTGCGCCGGCACGGGCATCTGGAGATCCGCGGGGCCGGCTTCCGCTATCCGGGCGCCGAGGAGCCGGTGCTGCGCTCCGTGCAGCTGGAGGCGCGGCCCGGCGAGACCACGGCCGTGATCGGGTCCACCGGCAGCGGCAAGTCCACCCTGCTCGGGCTGGTCCCGCGCTTGTTCGACGCCACCGAGGGCGAGGTCCTGGTGAACGGCGTGGACGTCCGCGAGGTCGACCCGGCGCTGCTGGCACGGACGGTCGGACTCGTGCCGCAGAAGCCGTACCTCTTCGCGGGCACCGTCGCCACGAACCTGCGCTACGGCAATCCGGACGCCACCGACGAGGAGCTGTGGCACGCGCTTGAGGTGGCGCAGGCCGAGGAGTTCGTGACCAGGCTGGAAGGCGGCCTGGACGCGCCGATCGCCCAGGGCGGCACCAATGTGTCGGGCGGCCAGCGCCAGCGGCTCGCGATCGCGCGCACGCTCGTGCAGCGCCCGGAGATCTACCTGTTCGACGACTCCTTCTCCGCGCTCGACTACGCCACCGACGCGGCCCTGCGCGCCGCGCTGGCGCAGGAGACCGCCGAGGCGACCGTCGTCATCGTCGCCCAGCGGGTGGCGACCATCCGGGACGCCGACCGGATCATCGTCCTCGACGAGGGCCGGGTGGTCGGCTCCGGCCGGCACCAGGAGCTGATGGCGGGCAACGACACCTACCGGGAGATCGTGCTCTCCCAGCTGACGGAAGCGGAGGCCGCCTGATGTCCGGGCCCATGGGACGCATGATGGCCGGGGGCGGCCCCGACCAGCGGTCGATGGACTTCAAGGGGTCGGGCAGACGACTGCTCGGCCAGTTCAGGCCCGAACGGCTGACCGTGTACGGCCTGCTGGTCTGCGTGGTGGTCAGCGTGGCCCTCAGCGTGATCGGCCCGAAGATCCTCGGCCGCGCCACCGACCTGGTCTTCTCCGGCATCATCGGCCGGCAGCTGCCCGCCGGGACCACCAAGGCGCAGGTGCTGGCGCAGATGCGGGCGCACGGCAAGGGCGCCGTCGCGGACATGCTCCAGAGCACCGACTTCACCCCGGGCAAGGGCATCGACTTCGGCGCGGTCGGCGACGTACTGCTGCTCGCGCTCGTCACCTTCCTGGTCGCCGGGCTGCTGATGGCGGTGGCGACACGGCTGGTCAACCGGTCGGTGAACCGCACGATGTACCGGCTGCGCGAGTCCGTGCAGACGAAGCTGTCGCGGCTGCCGCTGTCGTACTTCGACAAGCGCCAGCGCGGCGAGGTGCTCTCGCGGGCGACGAACGACATCGACAACATCGGGCAGACGCTCCAGCAGTCGATGGGCCAGCTGATCAACTCGGTGCTGACCATCGTCGGTGTGCTGGCGATGATGTTCTGGGTCTCCTGGATCCTCGCGCTGGTCGCGCTGGTCACGGTGCCGCTGTCGTTCTTCGTCGCCACCCGGGTCGGCAAGCGTTCGCAGCCGCACTTCGTGCAGCAGTGGCGCTCCACGGGCAAGCTCAACGCCCATGTGGAGGAGATGTACACCGGGCACACGCTGGTGAAGGTGTTCGGGCGGCAGGAGGAGTCGGCGAAGCAGTTCGCTGAGCAGAACGAGGCTCTGTACGAGGCCGCGTTCAAGGCGCAGTTCAACAGCGGTGTGATGCAGCCGCTGATGATGTTCGTGTCGAACCTGAACTATGTGCTGGTGGCGGTCGTCGGCGGGCTGCGGGTGGCGTCCGGCGCGCTGTCCATCGGTGATGTGCAGGCGTTCATCCAGTACTCGCGGCAGTTCTCCATGCCGCTGACGCAGGTGGCCTCCATGGCGAACCTGGTGCAGTCCGGGGTGGCCTCGGCGGAGCGGGTCTTCGAACTCCTCGACGCCGAGGAGCAGGAGGCGGACCCGGTGCCGGGCGAGCGGCCCGCGGAGCTGCGCGGGCGGGTGCGTCTTGAGCATGTGTCCTTCCGGTACGACCCGGAGAAGCCGCTGATCGAGGATCTCTCGCTCACGGTGGAGCCCGGTCACACGGTGGCCATCGTCGGCCCCACGGGCGCGGGCAAGACCACGCTGGTCAACCTGCTGATGCGGTTCTACGACGTCTCCGGCGGGCGGATCACCCTGGACGGGGTGGACGTACGGAGGATGACCCGGGACGAACTGCGGTCCGGGATCGGCATGGTGCTCCAGGACACCTGGCTGTTCGGCGGCACCATCGCGGAGAACATCGCGTACGGCGCCTCGCGGGAGGTCACCCGGGGCGAGATCGAGGAGGCCGCGCGGGCCGCGCACGCGGACCGGTTCATCCGGACGCTGCCCGAGGGTTACGACACCGTGATCGACGACGAGGGCTCGGGGGTGAGCGCCGGTGAGAAGCAGCTCATCACCATCGCGCGGGCGTTCCTGTCCGACCCGGTGATCCTGGTCCTGGACGAGGCGACGAGTTCCGTGGACACGCGGACCGAGGTGCTGATCCAGAAGGGCATGGCCAAACTCGCCGCCGGACGTACGTCGTTCGTGATCGCGCACCGGCTGTCGACCATCCGGGACGCGGACACGATCCTCGTCATGGAGAACGGCTCCATCGTCGAACAGGGCGCGCACACCGAGCTGTTGGCGGCGGACGGCGCGTACGCCCGGCTGTACAAGGCGCAGTTCGCGCAGGCGGTGGCGGAGGTGGACTAGGCGGGAGGGAGAGGGGGCCGCTTGCGGACTGTCCGGGCGGCCCCCCTTTTCCGTTCTCCGTCCTCAGTCCAGGTAGCCCCTCAGCTGGTCCGCGTACGCGTGGTCCCGGAGCTTGTTCAGCGTCTTGGACTCGATCTGGCGGATCCGTTCGCGGGTGACGCCGAAGAGGCGGCCGATCTCCTCCAGGGTGCGGGGGCGGCCGTCGAGGAGGCCGTAGCGCAGTTGTACGACCTTGCGCTCGCGCTCGCCCAGCGTGGACAGCACGGCGTCCAGGTGCTGCTTGAGCAGCAGGAAGGCGGCGGACTCCACGGGGCTCGCGGCGTCGCCGTCCTCGATGAGGTCGCCGAGCGCCACATCGTCCTCCTCGCCGACGGGGGCGTGCAGCGAGATGGGTTCCTGGGCGAGCCGCAGCACCTCGCCGACCCGCTCGGGCGGGAGGTCGAGATGGGCGGCGACCTCCTCGGGGGTCGGCTCGTACCCACGTTCCTGGAGCATGCGGCGCTGTACGCGGACGACGCGGTTGATCAGCTCCACGACGTGCACCGGGACGCGGATGGTGCGGGCCTGGTCGGCGAGGGCGCGGGACATGGCCTGCCGGATCCACCAGGTGGCGTACGTGGAGAACTTGTAGCCGCGCGCGTAGTCGAACTTCTCCACGGCGCGGATCAGCCCGAGGTTGCCCTCCTGGACGAGGTCGAGCATGGTGAGGCCGCGCCCGACGTACCGCTTGGCGACGGAGACGACGAGCCGCAGGTTGGCCTCGATCAGCCTTCTCTTGGCCACCCTCCCCATCACCACGAGCCGGTCCAGGTCGTGCGCCAACTCGCCGTCGAGATCAGGGGTGTTGCTCAACTTCTCCTCCGCGAACAGCCCGGCCTCGACCCGGCGGGCCAGCTCGACCTCCTCGGCGGCGGTGAGCAGCGGGATGCGGCCGATCTCGCGCAGGTACTGCCGGAACAGGTCGGCGGACGGCCCGGCGCTCTCGGTGCGCGCCGCGGCCGGTGCCTCCTCGGCGGCCGCCTCCGGATGCAGGGGGGCACGCCCCTGCGGCGGCACGGCCGCGCCGCCGTCGGGCTCCGCGTCCGTCTCGTCCACGCCGGCACCGGTGCTCTGGGCGGTAGGGGTGAGGGTCTGGGTCTGCACGAGGGCGACCTCCAGGATGTACGCCGGACTCGGCATCCCCCACAGTGTGGAGTACGACACATCGCCGCCACGAGGGGTGTGCGGTGACTTTTTGCGTCCGATCCGTGACCCGCTGCTGACGGCGCCCGCCCGAAGGGCCCCTAGAGCGCCCCCGCGCCCCTCTCGCGCAGGGATTGGTCGTACTGCTGGAGGATCCACATCTCGTTCTGGACGGCGGCCAGTTGGCTCGGGTCGCCGCCGGAGGAGAGGCGGGTCATCTGGAACTCGATGTCGCGGATGCGGCGTTCGACCGCGCGGCGGCGGATCTGGACCAGGACGGTGCCGGCGTAGGTCTCGTCGACGGTGCGGCGCATGATCGGTTCGACGGCCAGCTCGGTGACCATGGCGCGCGTGGTGTCGTCCGGTGCGGCCTCGCGGACCCGGACCAGGTACTCCTGCGGGTCGGACACGCCGAACTCCGCGCCGCCCGCCTCCGCGATGGTCTGCCGTACGGCGGCGTAGGGCGGGGCGGTGAACTCGTCCACCCCGTACGCGTCGAAGGCGGGCGAGACCAACTCGGGCCGCTGGAGGGCGAGTTTGAGGAGTTCGCGTTCGGCGGCGTACACCGGGTTGCGCAGGGTGAGGGCGGGTCCTGAGTTCGCGGTGCGCGGGGCCCCCGCCCACTGCTGTTCGCCGCCGCGCGGCCGGTCCTGCGCCGGTCCCCGGCCGCCCCGGTCCCGCGCCCAGCGGGCCAGCTGGGCCACCCTGCGCACCACGAACTGCGTGTCCAGGATGCCGAGCAGCCCGGCCAGTTCGACCGCGACCTCGTGCTGCGCGCCGCTGTTCTTGATCCGGGCCACGATCGGCGCGGCCTCGTCCAGGGCGGCGGCACGGCCCCCCGAGGTGTCCAGGTCGTACCGGCTGACGACCTGCCGCAGCGCGAACTCGAAGAGCGGGGTGCGGGGTTCGGCCAGGTCGGCCACCGCCTCGTCGCCCTTGGCGAGCCGCAGCTCGCACGGGTCCATGCCGTCCGGCGCGATCGCGATGTACGTCTCGGCGGCGAACTTCTGGTCGTCCTCGAACGCCCGCAGCGCCGCCTTCTGGCCCGCCGCGTCGCCGTCGAAGGTGAAGATCACCCGGGCCGAGCCGTTGTCCATCAGCAGCCGGCGCAGGATCTTGATGTGCTCGCCGCCGAAGGCCGTACCGCAGGTCGCGATGGCCGTCCTCACCCCGGCGAGATGGCAGGCCATGACATCGGTGTAGCCCTCGACCACGACCGCCCGGCTGGACTTCGCGATCTCCTTCTTGGCCAGGTCGATGCCGTAGAGGACCTGCGACTTCTTGTAGATCGCGGTCTCGGGGGTGTTGAGGTACTTGGGCCCGTTGTCGGACTCGTACAGCTTGCGCGCGCCGAAGCCGACGACCTCGCCGCCGATGTCCCGGATCGGCCACATCAGCCGGCCCCGGAAGCGGTCGATCGGTCCGCGCCGGCCCTCCTGGGAGAGGCCGGAGAGGACCAGTTCCTTGTCGCTGAAGCCCTTGCCGCGCAGATAGCGGGTGAGGTGGTCCCAGCCCTGGGGGCTGTAGCCGACGCCGAAGTGCTCCGCCGCGCCCTGGTCGAAGCCGCGCTCGGCGAGGAAGACCCGGCCGGTCTCCGCCTCCGGGCTGTCCGCCAGCTGCTCGGCGTACCACTGCGCGGCGATCTTGTGCGCCTCGACCAGCCGGATGCGCTCGCCGCGCTGGTGGGCCGGGTTGTACCCGCCCTCCTCGTACCGCAGCGTGATCCCGGCCTGGGCGGCGAGCCGCTCCACCGCCTCCGAGAAGGAGAGGTGGTCCACCTTCATCACGAAGGTGATGGTGTCGCCGCCCTCCTGGCACCCGAAGCAGTGGAAGAGTCCCTTGCCGGGGCTGACCTGGAAGGACGGCGACTTCTCGTCGTGGAACGGGCACAGCCCCTTGAGGTTGCCGCCGCCCGCGTTGCGCAGCTGGAGGTACTCGGAGACCACGGCGTCGATCGGGACCGCGTCCCGTACCGCCTTCACGTCCTCGTCGTTGATCCGTCCTGCCACGGATGAATTCTACGGTGGCGGACGGGGCCTTCGGGGCTCCCGGGGGTCAGGGGACGAGCTGTTCCAGGGGCACGTGCGGGTCGGCCAGCGCGTCCGTCTCCACCTGGGCCCGGGAGCGGATGAGCCGCTGGATCTGTTCCGTGACGTTCCACACATTCACGTTCATGCCCGCGAGCACCCTCCCCTCGCCGACCCAGAACGCGATGAACTCCCGCTTGCCCATGTCGCCCCGGACGACCACCTGGTCGTACGACCCCGGCGGCGCCCACCCGCTGTACTCCATCCCCAGGTCGTACTGGTCGGTGAAGAAGTACGGCACCCGGTCGTACACGGCGTCCTGTCCGAGCATCGAGCGCGCCGCCGCCGGTCCCCCGTTGAGCGCGTTGGCCCAGTGCTCGACCCGGATCCGGGTGCCGAACAGCTCCAGCGGGAACGCGGCCACGTCACCGGCGGCGTAGATGTCGGGGTCGGACGTCCGCAGCCGCTCGTCCACCACGATCCCGCCGCCGTGCGCCCGGTCGGCGATCTCCAGGCCCGCCGCCTCCGCGAGCGCGGCCCGCGGCACCGCGCCGATCGCCGCGAGGACGTCGTGCGCCGGGTGCTCCTCGCCGTCGTCGGTGCGTACCGCGAGGACCATGCCGTCCTGGCCGATGATCTCGGTGAGCCGCCGCCCGAACTGGAAGCGCACCCCGTGCCCGCTGTGCAGCTGGGCGAAGACATTGCCCAGTTCGGGGCCGAGCACGCCGTGCAGCGGGGTCGGCTCCGGCTCGATCACGGTGACCTCCGCGCCGTACTCGCGCGCCGCCGCCGCGACCTCCAGGCCGATCCAGCCGGCGCCGGCGATCACCAGGTGTCCGTTGTCCCGGCCGAGGGAGGCCAGCACGCCCTTGAGCCGCTCGGCGTGCGCGAGCCGGCGCAGATGGTGGACGCCGGCGAGGTCGGTGCCGGGGATGTCCAGGCGGCGCGGTTCGGCGCCGGTGCACAGCAGCAGCTTGTCGTACCGGACGAGGGTGCCGTCGTCGCCGTAGCGCACGGTCTTGGCCGTACGGTCGACGCGGTCGACGCTCTGGCCGAGGTGCAGCTCGATGTCGTTGCGCGCGTACCAGGCGGGCTCGTGCACGAAGACGCCCTCGCGCTCCTCCTTGCCGAGCAGGAAGCCCTTGGACAGCGGCGGTCGCTCGTACGGGTGGTCGCGTTCGTCGCAGATCAGTATCACCCTGCCGGTGAAGCCCTCCGCGCGGAGCGTCTCCGCCGCCTTCGCACCGGCGAGGCCGCCTCCGACGATGACGAATGTCTGATCCGCGTCGACCACTTGTATGCCTCCTCGTAAGGGTGCCGCCACCCGCGAGCGTCCCGCACCCGGCGGGCCGCGGGAAGGGGGAGTGACCCGATCAGGCCACCCGGTGCACGTTCCTCTCACATATGCCCGGTCAGTCTCGCGTGCAGCGAGAGCGCGGAGGCGTCGGTGAGGGATGCGATCTGGTCGACGATCACCCGCTTGCGCGCGTGGTCGTCGGATGCCCCGTCGAACAGGGCGCGAAACTGCGGATCCAGGCCGTCCGGCGCGCGGGCGGTGAGCGCCTCGGCCAGCTCCGCCACGATCACCCGCTGATCGGCCCGCAGCCGCTCCTGCTCGGCGCGCTGCATCACGTACCGGTCGGCGACCGCCTTGAGCACCGCGCACTCCATCCGGGCCTCGCGGGGTACGACGAGACGCGCGTCGTAGCGGGTGAGCCGGCCGTGTCCGTAGGCGGCGCGGGTGGCGCCCTCGGCGGCCAGGCAGAACCGTCCGATGAGCTGACTGGTGGCGTCCTTCAGGCGGGCCTGGGCGACCGCGCTGCCGTCGTAGCCGTGCGGCCACCACTCGGCGTCCTGGAGGCGGTCGAGGGCGTCCGCGAGTTCGGCCGGTTCGGTGCCGGCGGGGACGTAGCGGCCGATGGCCACCTCGAACACGGTCTGCCGTTCGGGCTCGGCGTGCAGGCAGTTGGGGTCGATGTGGCCGGCGTGCAGGCCGTCCTCCACGTCGTGCACCGAGTAGGCCACGTCGTCGGACCAGTCCATGACCTGGGCCTCGAAGCAGGTGCGGGTGCCGGGGGCGCCGGCCCTGGCCCAGTCGAACACCGGGCGGTCGTCCTCGTACACGCCGAACTTCACCGAGGCGGGGTCGGTGGGGTGGGCGCCGCGCGGCCAGGGGTACTTGGTGGCGGCGTCGAGGGCGGCGCGGGTGAGGTTGAGGCCGACGGAGCCCTGCTCGGTGAACCGCTTGGGTTCGATGCGGGTGAGCAGCCGCAGCGACTGGGCGTTGCCCTCGAAGCCGCCGCAGTCGTCCGCGAACGCGTTCAGCGCCTGTTCGCCGTTGTGGCCGAAGGGCGGGTGGCCCAGGTCGTGGGAGAGGCAGGCGGCTTCCACGAGGTCGGGGTCGCAGCCGAGGGCCGCGCCCAGTTCCCGGCCGACCTGGGCGCATTCCAGGGAGTGGGTGAGCCGGGTGCGGGGGCTGGCGTCCCAGACCTGGCTGTGGCTGCCCGGCGTGACGACCTGCGTCTTGCCCGCGAGGCGGCGCAGCGCGGCGGAGTGCAGGATCCGGGCGCGGTCGCGCTGGAAGGCGGTGCGGCCGGGGCGTTTGTCGGGCTCGGGCGCCCAGCGCTCCAGGTCCGCGGGGCTGTAGGGATCGGGGCCCCAGGGGCCGGGGGGTGCGCTGCCTTCCATGATTCGACAGTAGACGCAAGGGGTGACGAATGGGGGTGCCGGGTGGCCCAGTCGTACGGCGGGAGCGGGAATCCGGCCGTCCCGGCGGGGTGGATTCGCACACCGAGGCGAACCGGACGGCCCCCGGTGGCGTCCTCCATGGTCGGAACCGGCACCGGGTTCCGGGTCTGGGTTCCGGGTCCGGGTTCCGGGTTCCGGGTCCGGGTTCCGGGTCCGGGTCCGGGTTCCGGGTCCGGGTTCCGGGTCCGGGTCCGGGTTCCGGGTCCGGGTCCGGGTTCCGTACCGAGGGGGAGCAGCACATGAGGATCCGTGGACCGCGGTTGCCGCGCACCCGCGCCGGGCAGCGGCGGCTGGTGCGGGCCGTGGTGGCCGTCTGCGTGCTGGCGCTGCTGCCGGGGGCCTGGCTGTTCACGTCCACGGCGGACCGGCTGCGCACGGTCGCGGACGCGCCGCCGGCGCCGGTCGCGGTGGTGTTCGGGGCCGGGCTGTGGAACGGGGAGCCGTCGCCGTACCTCGCCCGCCGCCTGGACGCGTCGGCGGCGCTGTACCGTGCGGGCCGGGTCAAGGTCGTCCTCGTCACCGGCGACAACAGCCGCGAGGACTACGACGAGCCGGACGCCATGCGCACGTACCTCACCAAGCACGGGGTGCCGGGTGGCAGGATCGTGCGGGACTATGCCGGTTTCGACACCTGGGACTCCTGCGTACGGGCCAGGAAGATCTTCGGTGTGGACCGCGCGCTGCTGGTCAGCCAGGGTTTCCACATCCGGCGGGCGGTCGCGCTGTGCGAGGCGGCGGGCATCGACTCGTACGGCGTCGGGGTCGACGAGCCGCACGACGCCACCTGGTACTACGGCGGCACCCGCGAGGTGTTCGCGGCGGGCAAGGCGCTGCTGGACACGGTCTTCCGCCCGGACCCGAAATTCCTGGGCCCCCGGGACAAGGGGGTCGCCGAGGCGCTCGCCGGAGCGGGGAGCCCCGCCCGGCGCGGAAAGGGCTGAGCGCGTGGACCTCGCCGACCTGACGCCCGCCGAACGCCGGGTCCTGGACGCCTTCCCGCTCGGCGAGGGGGTCGACTTCCAGGAGGGCGACGAGGACGGTCCCGAGCGGGGCGCCGACTGGGGCGCGGAACGCACCGTACGGGGGGAATTCCTGCGGGAGTTGCTGCTGGCGGGGCCGGTCCGGGAGGGGCGTACGGCGGGGCTGAAGGTACGCGGCGCGCGGGTCACCGGGCGGCTCGACCTGAAGTACGGCACCGTCACCTGCGCCGTCCGGCTGCGCGCCTGCCACTTCGAGCAGGCGCCCGACCTGTACGGGGCGCGGATCGGCGCCCTGGTCCTCAGCGACTCGGTGCTGCCGGGGCTGACGGCCGGGACGCTGCGCGCCGACGGGGTGGTGCGGATCACCTGCTGCCGTGTCACGGGCCCGGTGCGGCTCCAGGGCGCCAGGCTGGCCGGGGGGTTCTTCGCCAACGGGGCGCGGCTCGGCAGGCCAGGGGAGGACCCGGAGACGGCCGTGCTCCAGCTCAACCACGCCGAGGTGGCCGCGGACGTATGGGCACCGGAGCTGGTCGCGCACGGCATGGTGCAGCTGAACGGGGCCGTCGTCGGCGGGCAGGTGCGCCTCGACGACGCGCTGCTCGACGCCCCCGGCGGTACCGCGCTGCACGCCGAGGTGCTGTCCGTCGGCACCGATCTGCACGCGATGCGGCTGCGCGCGCGGGGCCGGGTGAATCTGAGCGGCGCCCGCATCCCGCGCCAACTCAACCTGGCGTACGCCCGGTTGGCGAACCCCGGCGGGCACGCCCTGCGCGTCAGCAGCGCGGTCGTCGGCGAGCTGTGGCTGCGCGAGGCCGCGCCGATCGAGGGCACGGTCAATCTGCGCCGCGCCCAGCTCGATCTGCTGCACGTGCCGCCGGAGGTATGGCCCGGGCAGGTCCAGCTCGACGGTCTCGCCTACCGCGTCCTGACGCCGCACCTCCCCGCCGAGCAACGCCTGCCGCTGCTGGAGCGGGAACCGGACGGCGGCTGTCTCCCGCACCCCTACGAGCAGTTGACCACCGCCTACCGCACGGTGGGCGACGACGCCGCCGCCCGCACCGTCCAGTTGGCCAAGCTGCGCCGGCACCGCCGCACCCTGCCGGCGTACGCCCGGCTGTGGGGCCATCTCCAGGACGCCGCCGTCGGCTACGGCTTCCGCCCGATGCGCGCCGCGCTCTGGCTGCTCCTGCTGCTGTGCTCGGGCACCCTCGCCTTCGCCCTGCACCACCCGCCCGCCCTCAAGCCGTCCGAGGCCCCCGCCTTCAATCCGCTCTTCTACACCCTGGACCTGCTCCTCCCGATCATCGACTTCGGCCAGGAATCCGCGTACGCCCCGCGCGGCGGCTTCCAGTGGCTGTCGTACCTGCTGGTCGCGATGGGCTGGGTGCTGGCGACGACGATCGCGGCGGGCGTCACCCGTTCCCTCAACCGGCAGTAGCCGGGGAGGAGTTGAAACAGGCCGGGCAGGGCCTCCTTCTCCCCTTCCTGTGAGTTCCCTATGGACACGCGTTGTCATGCCCACTTAAATCTCAGGGGCGTCCAGCGCCATCCCCCCATGCCTGGATGGCGCCCTTTCCGAGGAGACAGATGAGCCGAATACGGCAGCACGTCCGAGGATCCCGTCGTCTCGCCACCGCCGGTGTCGCCGTCAGCGGCGCGACCCTGCTGGCCGCCACCCTCTCCCCCGCCGCCCACGCCACGGCCGGACCCACCCGGGCCACCGCCGTGCGGCACGCGGCGTCGGCGCTGCTCGCGCACGCGTCGAGCCTGGGGCTCGACTCCGCGCAGGCCACGAGCGTCCGGGACGTGATCGTGGACAAGGACGGCAGCCAGCACGTCCGCTACGACCGCACCTATCACCGCCTCCCCGTACTGGGCGGCGACTTCGTCGTCCATCTGGACCCCGACGGCGGCTACCGGGGCGCCGACCGGGCCGCCCGCGCCCCGATCGCGCTGCCCTCCACCACGCCCGGGGTGGCCGCGCCCAAGGCCGCCGACCTCGCGGCGAACGCGCTGCGCGCGGCCAACCCCGGGCAGCGGCTGCGGCAGGTCAAGGCCAAGCCGCAGCTGATCGTGGACGCGCTGCACGGCACGCCCCGGCTCGCCTGGCGGACGAACGCGGTCGGTCTCGACCCGCTCGGCAACCCGGTCGCGCGCACCGTGCTGACCGACGCCCGCACCGGCGCCCGGATCGACGCCTGGGACAGCATCGAGACCGCCACCGGTGACGGCCGGTCGCTGTACAGCGGGACGGTGCCGCTGGAGACGACCCAGTCGGGATCGTCGTACCAGCTCAAGGACCCGACCCGGGGCAACACCTACACCGGGGACGCCGCGAACAAGACCGATCTGTGCATCTTCGGCATCTGCATCAGCCGGGCGCCCTCGACCGTGTTCACGGACACCGACAACCACTGGGGCACGGGCGCCACCGCCGACCGCTCCTCGGCCGCGGTCGACGCCCAGTACGGCACCGACGAGACCTGGGACTACTACAAGAACGTCCACGGCCGCAACGGCATCGCGGGCGACGGCAAGGGCTCGTACAACCGCGTCCACTACGGCAGCAACTACAACAACGCCTTCTGGGACGACAGTTGCTTCTGCATGACGTACGGCGACGGTGACGGGACCACCTTCGGACCGCTGGTCGCCCTCGACGTCGCGGGACACGAGATGTCGCACGGCGTCACCTCCAAGACGGCCGGTCTGACCTACTCGGGCGAGTCCGGGGGCCTGAACGAGGCCACCTCCGACATCCTCGGCACCATGGTCGAGTGGTACGCGAACAATCCCTCGGATCCCGGTGACTACCTCATCGGCGAGCAGATCGTCCGCTCCGGCTTCGGGGGGACCGCGCTGCGTTACATGGACAAGCCCTCCAGGGACGGCAGTTCGGCCGACTACTGGAGCAGCTCGGTCGGCAACCTCGACGTCCACTACTCCTCCGGCGTCGCCAACCACTTCGCCTACCTCCTCGCGGAGGGCAGCGGCGCCAAGACCATCAACGGCGTGAGCTACAACTCGCCCACGTACAACGGCTCGACGGTCACCGGGATCGGCCACGACAAGGTCGGCAAGATCTGGTACCGGGCGCTGACGGTCTACATGACGTCCTCCACCAACTACGCGGGCGCCCGCACGGCCACCCTCAACGCGGCGAAGGACCTCTACGGCGCGGGCAGCGCGGAGTACAACGCGGTGGCGGCGGCGTGGAGCGCGGTCAACGTGAACTGAGCGGACGCCGGTCGACGTGTCGACGTGAACTGACCTGATCGGTCGGCGGTACGGGCCCGGGGGCGCACCCCCGGGCCCGTATGACGGCCCGTCACCCGGCCCGTCATCCGGCCCGTCACCCGGCCGGTCACCCGTTCAACGGCCCCTCGTCGCTCCATTCGTGTGTTCTTCGTACTTTCTTCTCGTGCTCCCCGGCACACCACCCCTGACCTGCCCCGACTCCGCCACGGCTCAGCCGTATGGCCGCCGCGCCCGCCACCCGTTCACCGCAGTCCGGCCGATCTCTCGGCAAGCGGATCCCGGCGCGAGCCCTTTACCTCGGAAGGGCAGGGGACACACCAGTCGGACAAGCTCGACAAGCTCTGGGGAGCACCATGCGACGCACCGCCCGTCTGCTGACCGGTACCGCGCTCGCCGTGGGAACGGCAGCGCTCGCCGCCGCGCCCGCCTACGGCGGCACGGCGGCCGCGCGCCCCATGCGCGCCCCCACGGGCAGCCTGGAGGTGTACCCGTCCACCGCGATCCCCGGCGGACAGGTCACGGTGAACACCGCCGCCTGCGGGGACAAGAGCGGCGCGACCGGGGACGCGGGCGCGGTCGGCGCCGGCGTCTTCACCCTGGCGCCCACCACGCACCAGGGCGAGGCGATCGGACAGTTCCAGGTGCCGCCGAGCGCGCAGCCGGGGACGTACGAGATCGTCGCGAAGTGCGCGGAGGGCAGCAGACAGGTGACGGGCGACCTGGTGGTGGCCCTCGGCGCGGCGCACGAGCAGGTGCAGCCGCGCGGCAGCCTGAAGACGGGGGTCGGGGGCGCGCTCGGTCCCGACCCCGTGCAGACCGCGGCGGGTGTGACGGCGCTGGCCGTCGCCGCCGCGGGCGGTACCTGGCTCCTGCATCGCCGGGCGAGAGGCGACGGGATCTGACGGACACCCTCCGCTGTCCGTCCGCCGGTACCGCACGTCCCGCCCCCTCCGGGTCCGATGCCCCTCGCGGCCCGGAGGGGGAGGGGGTCCGCCCCAGGTCCAGTTCGGGGGTCCGCTCCCGGGAGAGGGGTTCGTATGCGCAGCACACGTCCGACCGGGAGCCGTACCCGTGTCCGCGGGACCCGGGGGCGCCGCGGGCGGCGGCTCGGGGACACCGCGATAGCCGCGGTCACCGCCGTGGCCCTCGCCTCGGGGGTCTGGCTGCTGGGCGGCCAGTCGCACACTCCCCCGCAGCCTGCGGCCGCCGAGGGCCGCCCCGACCCCGGCGAGGAACGCCTGTCCGCGCCCTCCCTGCCGCCCTCCCCGCCGCTGCGCATCCGCATCCCGGCCATCCGCGTGAACGCCCCGCTGATGGGCCTCGCGCTCACCCCCTCCGGCAGCCTCGACGTGCCGCCCGCGCAGAACAAGAACCTGGCCGGCTGGTACGAGGCGGGAACCGCGCCCGGCGAGCGGGGGACCGCGATCGTCGCCGGGCACGTGGACAACACGGAGGGCCCGGCCGTCTTCTACGATCTGGGCGCGCTCAAGCGGGGCGCGCGGATCGAGGTGGACCGCCGGGACGGCACCGTGGCCGAGTTCACCGTGGACGCCGTCGAGGTCTACGCCGCCAGCGACTTCCCCGACCAGAAGGTCTACGGCGCCGCCACCCGCCCGGAGCTGCGCGTGATCACCTGCGGCGGCGGCTACTCGAAGACCACCGGTTACCAGGGCAACGTGGTCGTCTTCGCCCATCTGACCGGCAGCCACTGAGCCCCCGTCTCCTCCCCTCCTCTCCTCCCCTCCCCTCCTGTGCTGTCCTCGGCCTCAGTCGATGCCGGATCGCTCCACTCCCGCCACGATCCACCGCTGGAAGCACAGGAACACCACCAGCAGCGGCAGGATCGACATGGCCGCCGCGATGAACAGCTCGTGCAGTCGCACGACTTGGGCGGTGGTGAAGGAGGACAGCGCCACCTGGACCGTCCAGGCGCTCTGGTCCTGCCCGATCACCAGCGGCCACAGGAAGGAGTTCCAGGCGCCGAGGAAGACGATGGTGCCGACCGCCGCGAACACCGGCCGCGCGTTGGGCACGACCACCAGCCAGTACGTCCGCCAGTGGCCGAGCCCGTCGACCTGTGCCGCGTCCTCCAACTCCCCCGGGAATCCCAGGAAGTACTGCCGGAAGACGAAGCAGGCGAACGCCGAGAACAGGGTCGGCACGATCAGCCCGCGCAGCGTGGAGACCCAGCCGAGGGAGGACACCAGCACGAAGCTCGGTACGAAGGTGACGGCGGCCGGGACCAGGAGGGTGCCGAGGATGCCGTAGAACACCTTGTTCGCGTGCCGGTAGGGGATCCGGGCGAGGCCGTACCCCGCGAGGGAGGCGAGCAGCAGGGTGCCGAGGGTGGTGGCGACGGCGATCAGGGCGGAGTTGAGCAGCGAGCGGGCGAACGGTACGGAGGGGTCGTCAAACAGTTCTCGTACGTTCCCCCACCTCAACTCCGTGGGGAAGAAGGTCCATTCGGGCGAGGTGATGTCCCGCTCACTGGACAGCCCGTTGCGCAGCAGCAGATAGAAGGGGATGAGGAAGAGCAGCGCGAGCACGACGAGCACCACGGCCCGCAGCGCCCGCCCGGCCCTCACCAGGGCGTCATCCATCGGCCTCACTCCTCACTCCTCACTCCTCACTCCTCACTCCTCATTCCTCCTCGCTCCTTCCGAGCCTGAGCCAGCGCGCCTGTCCCACGGTGACGATCGCGATGATCAGCGCGAGGATCACGGCGCCCGCGCTGCCGAGCCCGAGGTTCTGCCCCTGGCCGAGGGCGGTGTAGTAGAGGTAGACGAGCGGCGGGCGGGCGTACGGCGGATAACCCCGCGCGTCCGAGAGGAGGTTGTAGAACTCGTCGAAGGCCTGGAAGGCGTTGATGACGAGCAGCAGCAGCACCGCGACCGAGGTGGCGCGCAGCTGGGGCAGGGTGATGTGCCGCAGCACCGTCCAGCCGGGCCGGGCCCCGTCCACGGCGGCGGCCTCGTACAGCACCGGGTCGATCCGCTGGAGTCCGGCGAGGAACAGGATCATGTAGAACCCGGCCTGGAGCCACAGTCGTACGGTCACGATGACCAGCCAGTACCAGGGCGGACGGGTGGTCGACAGCCAGGCCACGGGGTCGGTGCCGAACCAGCCGAGCAGGGTGTTGGCAAGCCCGAAGCGCACCCCGTTGAAGATCGACATCTTCCAGATCAGGGCGGCCACGACATAGCTGCACGCGGCCGGCAGGAAGAACACCGACCGGAAGAACGCCTGGGCCCGCCGCACCCGGTTGACCATCAGCGCGAGGGCCAGGGAGAGGGCGAAGGTGACGGGCACGATGAAGGCGGTGAACACGAGGAAGGTGCGCAGGCTCCCGGTGAACGCGCTGTCCTTCAGCATCGCGGTGTAGTTGTCCAGGCCGACGAAGTCCGTGGGCGTCACGGTGTTGTGCGCGTCGAAGAAGCTCAGGCCGACGCTCCACAGCAACGGGACGTACGTGAACAGCGCGAGCCCGGCCGCGAAGGGTCCGACGAAGACCCAGAACCAGAATGCCCTGCGGCGCCTCACGAGGTGTGCTTGACCCGGTCGAGTTCGGCGGTCACCTTCCGTACGACACCTCGCAGTTCGCTCTCCGGGTTCGCCCCGTCCTTGATGATCCGGCTCAGCGCGTCCTGATAGGCGGTCTGGGAGGCGGGGGTCCACAGCAACGGCTGGGCGTACCCGTGGTCGGTGGCGAACCGTACGGCGTCGGCGGCGGCGCCCGTCCTCAGCTTGGCGGCCTTCTTCGCGAGCGAGATCCGCGCGGGGATATGGAATCCGTACCCGAGCGCGAAGTCCTCCTGGTAGTCGGTCCGTTCCACCCAGAGCCACCTCACATACGCCTTGGCCGCTTCCCTCTCCTTGCTCCGCGCGCTGACGGCGGCCCCGTACGCCCCGACGGGTACGGTCGGCTTCCCGTGGCTCCCGTCCCCCGGGAACGGCAACACCCCGAAATCATCGCCGAGTTCCTTCTGCACCTGCGGCAGCGCCCAGAGCCCGGACCACTGCATCGCGGTGAGCCCCTGGAGGAAGGCCGAGGGATCCGACCAGTCGGTGGGCGCGCCGAGGAGCAGCGCCTTGCCGGCGTACAGCTCCCTCAGCTTCCCGAGCGCCCGCGCCGCCGCCGGATCGTCGAACCCGACCTTCCCGTCCTCGGTGACGAGCTGAAGCCCCGCCGCGTACAGGGGCGTTCCGCCGAGCACCCCGGCTCCCCCGTCGTTCCCGAGGAACAGCCCCTTGACCTTGCTGTCGCTCAACTTCTGTGCGGCATCGACGAGTTCGTCGAGCGTCCGGGGCGGCCGCACCCCCGCGTCCCGCAGCATGCTCTTGCGGTAGTAGAGCATCTGCATGTCGATGGTCTGCGGAATGCCGTAGACCTTCCCCTGATACGTCTTCGGCGCCAGCACCGCCGGATTGAAGTCGTCCTTCACCCCGTCCAGCAACGCGGTCAGATCCTCGACCTGCTTGCCCTGGATCTGGTCCAGCGAGGGCCCGTTGACCTCGAACACATCGGGCCCGGAATCGGTGAGCAGCGCCGCGGCCGTCTGCTGATCGTAATTCCCGGGCCGCCACTGCACGGTGACCCGCGCTTTCGTGTAGGCGCCGGCATACCGCTTCACCGCCTGCTCGGTCCCGGCCTCCCCATACTGGTGATACCACTGCGCAAGCCGCACTCCACCGGACCCCCCGCCCCCACGCCCGGTATTGGACCCACACCCACCCAACACCCCGACCCCGATCCCAGCACCCGCGCCCAGCAGCGTCCTACGACTGATCGTCATGCACTCCCCCTGACATCGGTCCTCAACGCACGGCCCAACGATCAACCATGCGGGGCGATTACGAAAGGGGTGTTGCGGCGGTGTGTCACTGCGCGCGGACGGTGGGTGAGAGGTCTGACCTGACGCCCGCGCCCCTCATAGAGAGCGGCGAACCGCACTCCACCCCCGGAAGTCCCGCACTTCGGCGCGACGCTTGCTGGAGGCACAAGAGGATTCGCAAGCCATAGACGGTGGACGGAGCCCGCTCCAAGCCAGGCGACTCCTAGTAGTTCTGTGGCCATCGGCGCGGAGGTCTACGCTGCGGTACGTGGATGATCTCTCTGGAGAACCTATGAGCGACCGAGCATACGAGGACGCCTGCCTCGCCTGGCGGTCATCCCTGACGACTCTACTTGGGGATACCTCACTGCTGGCGCGGTGGCAGGAGCGCCGATATCAGTTCGCTCACCGGGTGGGGGCCCTCCTGACGGAGGCACATGCAGACAGCTCCGTCACAGTGGGCCCGGTGCTGTACGGAGTGTTCGCGTCGGGAGCAGGGCTCTGCTACGTAGGGCAGACGCAGGAAGCGGAGCGTCGCCTGAGGGATCTTCCAGTGGGCGAGAGCCACCACTTGGCCAACACCGTGCCACCCGAGGTCTGGGAGAGGGTGGTGGTGATCCGATGGCCACTGCTGCTCTCCGAGGCGCCGGTGTCCGAGCAGATGGAGGTCGAAGCGATGGGTTCTGCAGTCTGCGGCCTCGCGCTGGAGCACATGCTCCAGGTGGCGACAGCCCCTCCGCTGAACAGTCGCCGACGGCGAACTTCCGGCGAGTGGCAGCCGCGGAACCTTTCGCAGAGCCGTTCCCGTGGTGCCATCCATTCGCAGCGGATACCGGAGCTCAGTCGACTCACCCTCGACGCCTGGAAGGCTCTATCGGAGACGGAGGTTCCGAAGGGGACAGCAGTGGTTGCCTCAAAGGTTGGCCGTGTGGTGTACCCCTCGACATTGCACGAGCCGCGTCACTCGTGAGGCGTCGCCCAGCGGGAGCGGTTCCACAGGAACCCACAGATGAAGGAAACGGACCGGGGCCGCTGTACATCTGACCCCGCAGGAGGTGCGGCCAGGCTAAAGGGGCCGCTCCTCCGGGTAGTGGTCAGTGGTCAGCCTTTTTCCTGTGGTTGGCAACGCTCTTGGGCACGCCCCGATACTTGCAGTCGGGGCACACTTCCCATATTCCCTGGGCTTCTGCTTCGTCGACGACGGAGATGTCCGAGTTGAAGCCGTGGTGCGCCAAGAGCCGAACGACGGAGTTCCCGTAGCGCGTGACCAGCACCGCTGCTTCCGCGATCTTGTCGTGCCCTTGGCGGAAGTATGCCTCGGGGCCGGTTGCCGGCCGCATCCGCACCAGCATCTACCGGTCGGCGCCGGCCGGGTCTGTCCGTTGTCGCGAGTCAGGGCCTCAAGTTAGCTACGGTCCCATCGGTCCGATGCGAAGTTCATGGAACCGGGATGCTGCTTGAGCTTTTCGCTGGAGAACTGCCCGCGTGCGGCGCCTCACCCTGCCAGGAAGGATGGCAGCTCTACGCGCCGAGAGGCGGTACATCGCAGTCCTCCCGATCGGAGCTTTCAAGCAGCACGGCGCCCACCTGCCATTCATCACGGACGCTGCGCTAGCAAGCATCATCGCGCGGGAAGCCGCGGCGACCTACCCCGTACTGCAGGGGCGGAAGTGGAATCGAGCCCGCGACCGTGCCGGCCTGGTCACCGACGCGCACGAGACTATGCACGCGGGCGAACTTGAAACCTCGATCCTCCTGCACGCGGAACCGTCCCTCCTGCGCCCGGCTACGAGGATGCCGATCATGACTGCGGTGAGCGGCCGTTCCTCCTCACGGAGGGGATGAAGGTGTACACCGAATCCGGCGTCATCAGCTTCCCGTCCCACGCTGCGGCGGACAAGGGGAAGGCAGTCTTGGCGAGCTTGGTCGAAGACTTCGCGGCTCGTGCTCGGGGAGTGAGCCCGGAGGCCGCCGCGGGTGCCGTTTTCCGGCGCCCGCGGGCCATGTGCGGGCCAGACTGGCCAGTCTCGACGGAAGAAGCTCCGCCCCGGCAGGTCATCGCCGGTGCGGTCGGTTCGACCCCGGCCGCTGCCAAAACCCGCCCTCCCAGGGCTTGGGTTCTTCCGTTACCCGATCGGGGAGAGCCTCTTCCATGCCGTCTACGTCGATCGGTACGTCAACGGGCTAGAAGATCAAACGGTCCGGCATGGCAGCGCTCCCGCCAACGCCCGGCGGGGGCGCAAGATCTTAGCGATCACTTAGGCCAAGGCGCGCAACGCCGCGGCCGACGCCACCAGACCTTCGCTCTCCAACGAGGCGATCACATCTGCGACCACCGCGTTGGGTGGAGTCCTCCACGCATCGGCTATCTGCGTCAGAACCCCGTACACCTGCTGGGGTGCCAAGCCCACCTGCGCCTCGATAAATGCATCAGGGTGCACGGCCTCGACGTCCCGTGGAGACAGCTTGTCTACGGGGAAGTCCCTCAGGTTGAACGTGACTATGACCTGCGCCTTCGACCTGATGTGGCTGCGAGGACATGACGATCATCTGGGTCCGGCAGATCGAGGACCTCGACCAGCGGCTCATAACCCTTGATCAGCACGTCCCTGATCGAGCCAGCCATCAGCTCCCGCGTTCGGTCCAGCTTGCTCGGGTCCAGGTCAGGTCGCTTCTCCTTCAGATTGCGGAAGGTCTCGTCGAGGATCTGGTCCGTCCACTTCGCCTGCACCAAGCCAGCCTGAGCAACGCGGATCAGGACGTCACGCAAGGTGCTCGGGTACAGGACGTTGGCGTCGTAGACGGCGATGAAAGCCATGACCTAGCCCATTCCCATCTCCTGGCCGAGCTGGGTGAGCTCATCAGCCACCAGTCGGCGACGGTGGTCGTCCTTGCGCTGGTACGCCAGCAGAGACGACGCGGTGATTCTGCGGTGCGTGCCCACAGTCCTGTACTCGATCTCGCCGGCGTCCAGTAGGCCGATGAGGAACGGGCGGGACACGTTGAGCATGTCGGCGGCTTGCTGAGTCGTCAGTTCCGCATCGGACGGAACGACGGAAACAGCTCGCCCAGCACCAAGGTGCGCCAGGAGCGTCGCAAGGAGTTCTACAACCTCACGAGGCAGGTCAAGGGCCTCACGTTCACCTCCATCTGGGACATTGACTCGAATCTGCGATGCGTTCTGGTGCTCAGCCAGGTAGGTCCGAACCCGCTCCAAGGCGTGGTTCGCCGTCTCCTGCTTGTGAGCCGGTAGCTTCACCGGCCGAAGATCAATCTTGGTCATTTGCGCGCCCCTAGCTGTGAGGTCGGGCGCCAGTAAGAGTCCGCCACCGTTGACGCGATGGCGGGCTGGCGACGAGAGCGGGTGCGGTAGCCATGGCGGCGGCGACAGGACCCACCCTCGTTAGGGCAGTAGCAGCCCAGCCATCGTTGGCGCGGTGGCGGGCTGAAGACGACAACGGCCCCGTGGTCGTTGGCGGCGACATCGGGCTCCTCCGTCGTGAGATCGTTGGTTGGTGGCGGATTCCATAGTGATCACCAGCACCGTGTCACTATCAGAAGTATCCGCAATAGTCGAAACAAACGCAACATGTGAAGGACGCCTTGGCTCAAACCGCAAGGCTGGTTCGGCGAGGCGCCAGAGAATCGCCAGTGCCTCAAGTACGCGTCAAAATGAGATGTCCCCCAGCTCCGGAACGCCTTCCGCTGCTCATCCAAGTGACGTGTGGGTGTAGACCTTGATCACAGCCGCCCCGGAGGCACAACGGCTTCAGACAAGCTCAACGCCAACCAACGATGGGAAACGTCGTTTTTCCTGGTCAGCAGCTCACTGGACAGGCTTCGCAGATGATGCGCCGAGAGGCGGCACCCCCGCACAGGGTGCCGCCTCTTTCGTGCGCCGGGGCGTCGTCGGTCGGTTGAGGGTCGGGGACCGGCGGCGGGCCCGGGGTTCAGCGGTGGTCGCTGCCCGTGGACTGGGTGGCCGCGCGGCCCGCTTCGAGGCGGGCGACCGGGATGCGGAACGGGGAGCAGGAGACGTAGTCCAGGCCGACCTCGTGGAAGAAGTGGACGGACTCCGGGTCGCCGCCGTGCTCGCCGCAGACGCCGAGCTTGAGGTCGGGGCGGGTGCGGCGGCCGGCCTCCGCGGCCAGCTTCACCAGGGAGCCCACGCCGTCCTTGTCGATCGTCTCGAAGGGGGAGACGCCGAAGATGCCCTTCTCCAGGTAGGCCGTGAAGAAGGATGCCTCCACGTCGTCCCGGCTGAAGCCCCAGACCGTCTGCGTGAGGTCGTTGGTGCCGAAGGAGAAGAACTCCGCCGCCTCCGCGATCTGACCGGCGGTCAGCGCGGCCCGGGGCAGTTCGATCATCGTGCCGATCGCCAGCTTCAGCTCGGTGCCCGTCGCCGCCTGGACCTCCGCGATGACCTTGTCGGCCTCCTCGCGGACGATCTCCAGCTCCTGGACCGTGCCCACGAGCGGGATCATGATCTCGGCGCGCGGGTCGCCCTTCGCCGACTTGCGCTCCGCGGCGGCCTCGGCGATCGCGCGGACCTGCATGGCGAACAGACCGGGGATGACCAGGCCGAGGCGGACGCCGCGCAGGCCCAGCATGGGGTTCTGCTCGTGCAGCCGGTGCACGGCCTGGAGCAGGCGCAGGTCGTTCTCGTGCGGCTCCTGGCGGGACTCGGCGAGGGCCACGCGGACCGAGAGCTCCGTGATGTCGGGCAGGAACTCGTGCAGCGGCGGGTCGAGGAGGCGGACGGTGACGGGCAGGCCGTCCATCGCCTCGAACAGTTCGACGAAGTCCTTCTTCTGGAGCGGGAGCAGCTCGGTGAGAGCCGCCTCGCGCTCCTCGCCCGTGTCCGCGAGGATCAGCTTCTCGACCATCTCGCGGCGCTCACCGAGGAACATGTGCTCGGTGCGGCACAGGCCGATGCCCTGGGCGCCGAAGCGGCGGGCGCGCAGCGCGTCCTCGGCGTTGTCCGCGTTGGCCCGCACCCGCAGCCGGCGCTTGCGGTCGGCAAAGGCCATCATCCGGTGCACGGCCTCGACCAGCTCGTCCGCGTCGTCCGCGCCCGGGTGCATCCGGCCCTCGAAGTACTCCACGACCGGGGAGGGGACCACCGGGACCTCGCCCAGGTAGACCTTGCCGGTGGAGCCGTCGATGGAGATGACGTCGCCCTCCTCGACCACATGGCCGCCGGGGACCGTCATACGGCGCCGCTTGGTGTCGACCTCCAGCTCCTCCGCGCCGCACACACAGGTCTTGCCCATGCCGCGCGCGACCACGGCCGCGTGGGAGGTCTTGCCGCCGCGCGAGGTCAGGATGCCCTCGGCCGCGATCATGCCGTCGAGGTCGTCGGGGTTGGTCTCCCGGCGGACCAGGATGACCTTCTCGCCCGAGCGCGACCACTTGACGGCCGTGTACGAGTCGAAGACCGCCTTGCCGACCGCCGCGCCCGGCGACGCCGCGATGCCGCGCCCGACCTGCTCGACCTTCGCCTTCTCGTCGAAGCGCGGGAACATCAGCTGGGCCAGCTGGGCGCCGGTGACGCGCTGGAGCGCCTCGGTCTCGTCGATCAGGCCCTGGTCGACCAGCTGGGTGGCGATGCGGAACGCGGCGCCCGCGGTGCGCTTGCCGACCCGGGTCTGGAGCATCCACAGCTGACCGCGCTCGATCGTGAACTCGATGTCGCAGAGGTCCTTGTAGTGGTTCTCCAGCGTCTCCATGATCTGCATCAGCTGGTCGTACGACTTCTTGTCGATCTGCTCCAGCTCCGCCAGCGGGACGGTGTTGCGGATGCCCGCCACCACGTCCTCGCCCTGGGCGTTCTGGAGGTAGTCGCCGTAGACGCCCTGGTGGCCGGAGGCGGGGTCCCGGGTGAAGGCGACGCCGGTGCCGGAGTCGGGGCCGAGGTTGCCGAAGACCATCGAGCAGACGTTGACGGCGGTGCCGAGGTCGTGCGGGATGCGCTCCTGGCGGCGGTAGAGCTTGGCGCGGTCGCCGTTCCAGGACTCGAAGACGGCCTTGATGGCGAGGTCCATCTGCTCCCGCGGGTCCTGCGGGAAGTCCCGGCCGGCCTCCTTCTTGACGATCTTCTTGAAGGCGGTGACCAGCTTCTTGAGGTCGGCGGCCTCCAGGTCGGTGTCGACCTTGACCTTCTTGGCGTCCTTGGCCTTCTCCAGGGCCTCCTCGAAGAGGTCGCCCTCGACGCCGAGGACGGTCTTGCCGAACATCTGGATGAGGCGGCGGTAGGAGTCCCACGCGAAGCGCTCGTCGCCGGCCTGCTTGGCCAGGCCCTGGACCGACTTGTCCGACAGGCCGATGTTGAGGACCGTGTCCATCATGCCGGGCATGGAGAACTTGGCGCCCGAGCGCACCGACACCAGCAGCGGGTCGTCCGCCTGGCCGAGCTTCTTGCCCATGCGGGCTTCGAGGGCGTCGAGGTGCGCACTCACCTCGTCACGCAGTGCCGCCGGCTCCTCGCCGTTCTCCAGGTAGCCCTTGCAGGCCTCCGTGGTGATGGTGAAACCGGGAGGAACCGGAAGACCCAGGTTGGTCATCTCGGCGAGGTTCGCGCCCTTGCCACCGAGGAGGTCTTTGAGGTCCTTGTTTCCCTCGGTGAAGTCGTAAACGAACTTCGCTACGTGGGGTGCTTTGTTTTCCGACACGGGACTCGACTCCTTGAGGCCACGGTGGCTGCCCTGACGGCCAGGAACATACCCAGATCGAAGGCACATGGGTACGTCCACTTGCGGGTCATGTGCATGTAACCACCCGTCCGCCAGCGGATCGAAAGTCAAAGCTTGGCAAGCCGACACGCCAGCACGTGTTCACTTCTTGAAGGCAAACCCGCCGGATGAGTGGATTTAGTGCTCACATGAGCGCCACGCGCCACGCCTGAGTTCGATCGATGAACGATCAAAGGGTGGCACCCAGTGCCACCCTTTGGAGAAGTGCAGCCACCCTCCAATCGCTCATCTGAGCGCAACCCTTATCAGGGGTGGCGAGAATCACGCTGTCACAGAGCCCCGGATTTCACCATCCGGACCCCGCTCCGGCGCGCCCTCACACCCCCAGCGCCCGCAACCGCTCCTCCACCCGCTCCGGCGCATACAGGTGTTCCACCACGAGCGCCCCCGCTCCGATGAGCGCGGCTCGCTCTCCGAGCCGGGAGGTGACCACGTCCAGGTGGGCCGTGGAGCGCGGCAGCGCCCGCTGGTAGAGCAGTTCCCGTACGCCGGTGAGGAAGGGAGTTCCGGCCAAGTCTCCGGCGATCATCAGCACGCCCGGGTTGAGCAGCGTGACGACGGTCGCCAGGACGTCCCCGACCCTGCGCCCCGCCTCCCGGGCCAGCGCCGCCGCCTCCGGGTGCCCCGCCGCCAGCAGGTCCCGTACGTCCGAGCCGGAGGCGGCCGGCACCCCGGAGGACGCCAGCCGCCGGGCCACCGCGCCACCGCTGGCGACGGCGGCGAGACAGCCGTACGAACCGCACCGGCACAGCGCGTCCGCGCCCACCCTTATGTGCCCGATGTCGCCCGCGCCGCCGTCGATGCCCCGGTATATGGAGCCGTCGACCACGACTCCCGCGCCTATGCCGGTGGACACCTTGACCAGGACGAAGGCCGCGCAGTCCGGGTGCCCGGCGCGCTGTTCGCCGTACGCCATCAGGTTGGCGTCGTTGTCCACCAGGACCGGGACCGGTGGCGCCCCGGTGTGTTCGGTGAGGGCGCGGGAGAGGCGGCCCGTTACGTCGTAGCCGTCCCAGCCGGGCATCATCGGGGGCTGCACCACCCGGCCGGTCGCGCTGTCCACCGGGCCCGGGACCGCGAGCCCGATGCCGCACACCTCCCCCGGCCGCTGCCCGGCCTTCTCCAGCAACTCGCCGAACCAGCGCCCGAGTTCGGCGAGGACCAGATCCGGTCCCTCCTCGATCACCAGGGTGCCGGAGTGCTCGGCCAGGATCTCGCCGGTCAGGGAGAGCACGGCGGCGCGCGCGTGCCGGGTGTCGAGGTCGGCGGCGAGGACGACCGCGTGGTCGCCGTCGAACTCCAGGGTGATGGAAGGGCGTCCGCCGAGCGGCGACTCGACCGGGCCGCCGGCGCCCTCGCGCAGCCAGCCGGCCCGGAACAGCCGGTCCAGGCGCTGGCCGACGGTCGCCCGGGACAGCCCGGTCGCCTGCTGGAGCGCGCCCCGGGTCACCGCCCGTCCGCTGCGCACCAGTTCGAGCAGATCCCCGGCGCCTGCCTGACTGCCGCTTCTGGAGTTCATCCCGGTCCTCCCCGGACGTCCGGTCATGCGCACCCCCTTGTGTTTCCCAAGCGTGCATTACATAGTGGGTTTTGCGTGTTAAATAGACGTAACTCTACGGCGGCCGATGCCGAACCGCGTCGGCCGTGCGTCCGGACGTCGTCGTCTTGGGGGAGCCCCGAGTGGACCGCACCGCCCAACTCACCGCCCACGCGCTGTCGTACGCGTCCCCGTCCGCCCTGCCGGTACGGGCCGCGCGGGTGCTCGACGCCAACTGGACGGGCGCCTCGACGGTCCCCTCCCAGGGCCTGTATCCGCACCAGTGGTCCTGGGACTCGGCGTTCATCGCGATCGGGCTGCGGCATCTGTCGCCGCTGCGCGCGCAGACCGAGCTGGAGACGCTGCTGGCCGCCCAGTGGGCGGACGGGCGCGTGCCGCACATCGTCTTCAACCCCTCCGTCCCCCTCGACGCCTACTTCCCCGGCCCCGACTTCTGGCGCTCCACCACCGCGGGACGCGCGGCGGGCGCCCCGCGCACCGTACAGACGTCCGGCATCGTGCAGCCACCGGTGCACGCGCTGGCGGCCTGGCTGGTGCACCGCGCCGACCCCGGACTCTCGCACGCCCGGGGCTTTCTGGCCCGGGTCCATCCGAGGCTGGCGGCCTGGCACCGCTATCTGCTGCGGCACCGGGACCTGGGCGGCGGCGGTCTGGTGTCCGTCGTACACCCCTGGGAGCAGGGGATGGACAACAGCCCCTGCTGGGACGCGCCGCTCGCGCGGATCGACCCGGCGCCGGCCCGCTCCTTCCGCCGGGCCGACCTGGACCACGGCGCGCCGGAGGACCGGCCGACGGATCTGGACTACGGGCGGTACGTACGGCTGGCCGTCGAGTACCGGGACCGCCGATACGAGGACGGGCACGGGGAGTTCGCGGTGGAGGACCCGTCCTTCAACGCCCTGCTCATCGCCTCCGAGCACGCCCTCGCCCATATCGCGGCCGAGTTGGGCGCGAGCCCGGCGGCCCGGCACGCGCGGGCCGAGCGGCTGACGTCGGCGCTGGTGGAGCGGCTGTGGAGCGCGGAGTCCGGGATGTTCCTGTGCCGGGACGTGAGCGGCGGCGAACTGATCCCCGAACGCGGGGTGTCCGGCCTGATCCCGCTCCTCCTCCCCATGCTTCCACGCGAGTTGGTCACCACGCTCGTGCGCACGCTGACCGGCCCGCACTTCGGGCTCGGCGGCGCGACCCGGCTCGTGCCCAGTTACGACCTGCTCGGCGAGGCGTTCGATCCGCACCGGTACTGGCGGGGCCCCGCCTGGTTCAACACGAGTTGGCTGGTGGAGCGGGGGCTGCGGCTGCACGGCGAGCGGGCGCCGGCCGACGCGCTCGCGGCGGCGATGCTGGAGCTGGCCGAGGCGTCCGGCTTCGCCGAGTACGTCGATCCGTACACGGGCGAGGCGTGCGGCGCGATGGGCTTCGGCTGGACGGCGGCGCTCGCGCTCGATCTGCACCACAGGCTGCTCGACCGGCCCGGGTGACGGGCCACTCCCGCGCACGAAGGACGGCTCTGGCGGCTAAAGGGCGTCTCAAGCGACCTGCATGAAGAGCTCAAGCGCCCGTCGCGAGGCGTGTCCAAGGCGGGCACCGGCACGTTCGATGAGGAGTGACGAGGGAAGGGACCGGGGATGACCGACCGGCATCATCTGCTCGTGCACGGCGCGACGTTCGCCGCCGTGGGCGATCGGGGCGACATCAGCGGGGTCCGGGGCGGCGGCTCCCCGGACGGGTTGTTCGTGCGCGACGCCCGGCATCTCAGCCGCTGGCAGCTCACCGTGGACGGCGCGGTGCCCGAGGTGCTCACACCGGTCGCGGACGACGGCGCCGCGCGCTGTGTCCTCGTACCGCGCGGGGCGCGTCCGGAGCCGCCCGCGCACACGCTCTTCCGTGAACAGGCCGTCGGGGACAGCTCGTTCGTGGAGACGGTCCGGGTGACGAGCAATCGTCCGGTGCCGACGACCATCCGGCTGGCGATCACCGCGGACGCGGACTTCGCCGACCAGTTCGAGCTGCGGCCCGATCACCGGACGTACGTCAAGGCGGGTGCCCTGCGCTCGCGGATCGTGCTGGACGACGGGATCGAGTTCGCCTACCGGCGCGCGGAATGGCGTTCGTGCACGACGATCACGGCCGATCCGGCGCCGGAGGCGGTGGAGGAGACCGGTACGGGCGCCCGCCGGCTGGTGTGGACGCTGGAGCTGCCGCCGCACGGGACGCGCGAGCTGGTCCTGCGGGTGATGGCGCGCCCGCACGGCGACCGGCGCGCGCTGCGGGTACCCAAGGACCCGTCCACCATGGCGGCCCAACTCGACGCGTCCGAGGCGGAGTTCGTGGAGGGCGTGGCCTTCCCGACCGGGTGGCCGGAGCTGGCGGCGGCCTGTGCGCGGGGGCTCACGGATCTGGCGGCGCTCCAGGTCCCGGCGACGGGCCCGGACGGCGAGGAGCTGCGGGTGCCGGCCGGGGGCGCCCCCTGGAATCTGACGCTGCTCGCCCGGGACGCGCTGCTCACCTCCCTGTTCGCGCTCCCCTACCGGCCCCGCCCGGCCGCCGCGACGCTGCTCGCGCTGGCCTCGACCCAGGCGACCGGCACCGGGGGCGCGCGGGGCGCGGAGCCGGGGAAGATCGTGCACGAGGTACGGCACGGGGAGCTGGCGCACTTCGGGCAGGTGCCGTACGCGCGGTACTACGGCTCGGTCGACGCGACCCCGCTCTTCCTCGTGCTGCTCGGCGCGTACACCGAGCAGACCGGTGACCTGGCGCCGGCCCGCCGTCTGGAGGCGCACGCGCGGGCCGCGGTCGGCTGGATGCTGGACCACGGCGGGCTGACCTCGCGCGGCTATCTCGTCTACCGCGCCGACGAGGGCGGTCTCGCCAACCAGAACTGGAAGGACTCGCCCGGCGCGATCTGCCGCGCCGACGGTACGCGGCCGAGCGGGGCGGTGATGGCGGCGGGCGCGCAGGGCTACGCGTACGACGCGCTGCGGCGGACGGCGTGGGTGGCGCGGACGGTATGGGCCGACGAGACGTACGCGGCGCTGCTGGAGCAGGCGGCGGCGGATCTGCGCGACCGCTTCCAGCGGGACTTCTGGATGCGGGAGGCGTCCTTCCCGGCGCTGGCGCTGGACGGCGAGGGCCGCGGGATCGACGCGCTGGCCTCCGACGCGGGGCATCTGCTGTGGACCGGTCTGCTGGACAAGGAGTACGGCGAGGTGGTGGGGCGGCGGCTGCTGGAGCCCGACTTCTTCTCCGGCTGGGGCGTGCGCACGCTGGCCGCCGGGCAGCCCGCCTACCATCCGCTCTCCCCGCACCGCGGCTCCGTGTGGCCCCACGACAACGCGCTGATCGCCCTGGGGCTGGCCCGCTACGGCCTGCACGACGAGGCGCGGGCGGTGGCGCACGCGCTGGTCGACGCGGCGTCCCTGTCTCCCGCCCACCGCCTCCCCGAGGTCCTGGCCGGCTACCCCCGCACCACCCACCCCGAGCCGGTCCCCTACCCCCACGCCTGCACCCGCGAATCCCGCTCCGCTGCGGCCCCGCTGGCTCTGCTGACGGCGGTGGGGGGAGCGTAGGGGGGCGACGAGGAGGCGCCGGGTACCTGGCAGGGCGCTGCGGTCCGAGGCATCACCATGCCCCGTATGAGCGCCCTGCCGGTGCCGGCGCCGGATGTCCTCGGAGGACACCCCTGGAGGACACCATGAGCACTCGGGCCGACCACGGGCACGGGCTGATCCCGCGTCCCGAGCCGACTCCGGAGGCCCTCCGTGCCGCGCTCGCCGTCGTGGCGCCGGGCCGCTTGGCCGAGATGCAGTCCGGCAAGGACGAGGCGTTCGCCAAGGCGGTCCAGTGGCAGTCCCAGCCCCGTACAGAGCTGGGTCCTGCTCCGGGCCCGGGAGATCGAGATCGCCCGCCGCCCCGACCTCTCCACCCGCTGCACCCACGCCCGGGCCGGCCTGGAACACGAGGACCCGCTCCTCGCGGAGTCGGCCCTGCGCGACCTGGGCGCGGTGCCGGACGAGGCCATGACCGTCTGAACCGGGTTCCCGGCCTCCGGACCCGAGCCGTCCAGCCGGCCTTCGGGGGCCGGGCCGGCGGATCGGCTCTCCCGTCCAAAGTCCGGTGATGGGCCGGTGCCGCGCTCGGCCCTTCGGCCGTGAGCTTCGGGAGCGGGCCGGTGGTTCAGCTCGTCGGCGATTCAGCTCGTCGGCCGAGAGTCCGGGTCGTGGGTGGGCGAGGCCGGGTCCGGGGCCCCCGGTGGGGCGGAGCCCCGGGAACGGCTCAGCCGCCCGACGTGTCCAGTTCCGCGTCCTCCGTCACGCCCGCGCAGTCGTACGGGTCCTTCAGCCAGCCGTCCGGGAGGACGACCCGGTTGTTGCCGGAGGTACGGCCGCGGGGGCCGTCGGCGCCGGTGGGCCAGGGCTGGGAGAGGTCGAGTTCGTCGAGGCCCGCGCGCAGTTCGGACAGCGACGAGGTGATCGCGAGGCGCTTGCGCATCTCGGAGCCGACCGCGAAGCCCTTCAGGTACCAGGCGACATGCTTGCGGAAGTCGATCACGCCCTTGGACTCGTCGCCGAGCCACTCGCCGAGGAGCCGGGCGTGCCGGACCATCACGTCGGCGACCTCCCGCAGCGCGGGCCGGTGGAAGTCGTCGCGGCCCTCGAACGCCGCGACCAGATCGGCGAACAGCCAGGGGCGGCCCAGGCAGCCGCGGCCCACGACCACACCGTCGCACCCGGTCTCCCGCACCATCCGCAGCGCGTCCCCGGCCGACCAGATGTCCCCGTTGCCGAGCACCGGGATCTCCGGCACATGCTCCTTCAGCCGCGCGATCGCGGACCAGTCGGCGGTGCCGCCGTAGTGCTGCGCCGCCGTACGGCCGTGCAGCGCGATCGCCGTCACGCCCTCCTCGACCGCGATCCGCCCGGCGTCGAGGTAGGTGATGTGGTCGTCGTCGATGCCCTTGCGCATCTTCATCGTCACCGGCAGGTCCCCCGCCCCGGACACCGCCTCGCGCAGGATCGCCCGCAGCAGGTTCCGCTTGTACGGCAGCGCCGAGCCGCCGCCCTTGCGGGTCACCTTGGGGACCGGGCAGCCGAAGTTCAGGTCGATGTGATCGGCCAGGCCCTCCTCCGCGATCATGCGGACGGCCTTCCCGACGGTCGCGGGGTCGACGCCGTACAGCTGGATCGAGCGCGGGGTCTCGCTCGCGTCGAACCTGATCAGCTGCATGGTCTTCTCGTTGCGCTCGACCAGCGCCCGAGTGGTGATCATCTCGCTGACGTACAGCCCCTTGCCCCCGCTGAACTCGCGGCACAGCGTGCGGAAGGGCGCGTTCGTGATCCCCGCCATGGGTGCGAGCACGACGGGCGGAGTCACGGTGTGCGGGCCGATGGAGAGCGGGTGGGTCATCAGACGGCTCCGGAACGGATGTACAACGGAAGGACAGCGAAGACAGCAGGGACAGCGTGGGGCAAGGAACCATTGTCCCTCACCGGCCGAGGTGCCCGGAGCCCGTGTAACGGTCATTAGTTAGACGCACTATCGAAGTCGGCGTACGATGACGCGCATGCCAGAGTTGAGTCCCCGCAGACGCATGCTCGTGCTCGCGATCTGCTGCATGAGCCTGCTGATCGTGAGCCTCGACAACACCGTGCTGAATGTGGCGCTGCCCTCGATGCAGCGCGATCTGCACGCCACCACCTCCGGTCTGCAGTGGACCATCGACGCCTACACCCTGGTTCTGGCCTCGCTGCTGATGCTGGCCGGCTCCACCGCCGACCGGATCGGCCGCAAGCGCGTCTTCATGGCCGGCCTGGTGGTGTTCACCATCGGCTCGGTGCTGTGCTCGCTCGCCCCCAGCCTGTCCCTGCTGGTCGTCTTCCGCATGGTCCAGGCGATCGGCGGCTCGATGCTCAACCCGGTCGCCATGTCGATCATCACCAACACCTTCACCGACGCCCGTGAGCGCGCCCGCGCCATCGGCGTCTGGGGTGCGGTGGTCGGCATATCCATGGCGCTCGGCCCGCTGGTCGGCGGCCTGCTGGTGCAGTCCGTGAGCTGGCGCGCGATCTTCTGGATCAACCTGCCGATCGGCCTCGCGGCCCTGCTGCTCACCCTGCGCTTCGTCCCGGAGTCCCGCGCCCCCAAGGGCCGCCGCCCCGACCCGGTGGGCCAGGTGCTGGTGATCGCCCTGTTCGGCGCGCTGACCTACGGCATCATCCAGGCGCCCGACTCCGGCCTCGCCTCGGTCGCGCCCTACTTCGTGATCGCCGCCGCCGCGCTGGCCGCCCTGCTCCGGTACGAGCCCCGGCGTGCCGAACCCCTCATCGACCTGCGCTTCTTCCGCTCCGCTCCGTTCAGCGGGGCGACCGTGATCGCGGTCAGCGCGTTCGCCGCGCTCGGAGGCTTCCTGTTCATGTCGACGCTGTACCTGCAGAACGTGCGCGGCCTCGACGCCCTGCACGCGGGCCTGTGGATGCTCCCCATGGCCGCGCCGACCTTCCTGTGCGCCCCGCTGTCCGGCCGCCTGGTCGGCACCCGGGGCCCCCGGCTGCCGCTCCTGATCGCCGGTACGGCCATGACGCTCAGCGGCCTCATGTTCGCGCTGTTCGAGGCCGAGACCTCGAACACCACCCTGTTCATCGGCTACGTCCTGTTCGGCATCGGCTTCGGCTTCGTCAACGCGCCGATCACCAACACGGCCGTCTCCGGCATGCCCCGCGCCCAGGCCGGGGTCGCCGCCGCCGTCGCCTCCACCAGCAGGCAGCTGGGCCAGACCCTCGGTGTCGCGGTGATCGGCGCGGTCCTGGCCGCCGGCATCGGCTCCTCGTCGTACCGCAGCACCTTCGTGGACGCCGCCCGTCCCGGCTGGTGGATCCTCACCGTCTGCGGTGTCGCGGTGCTCGCCCTGGGCCTGCTCACCAGCGGCCGCTGGGCCCGCCGTACGGCCGAGCACACGGCGCGGCGGCTGGAGACCACGGAGATCCGCCAGGCGGTGGGCGCCCCCGGCCGCGTCTGACCCGGCACGGACGAGACGAGGGGAGAGCCGGTCCGGTACGACACCGGGCCGGCTCTCCCCCGTTCGGCGATGCGTGGTCCGCGTCAGCGGCGCGCGGCCTTCGCCAGCGACTTCACGAAGCTCGGCGCGTCCAGTGTGCCGACGCCGGTGGCCATGTCGTAGCCGTTGACGGCCTTGTAGCCGGTGACACCGGCGTAGGTGTTGTCCGTGCCGTCGTTGACGTCCACGATGCCGGTGCCCTTGTGCTTGGCCAGGCTGTAGAGGGCGGCGTCGACGTTGCCGAGGCGGTGCCCGGCGACCTGGTCGGCGAGCGCCACGATGCCCGAGAAGAGCGGGCTGGACTCGCTGGTGCCGCCGTAGACGTCCCAGCCGACGGCCGTCGGGTCGTAGCTGGAGTACACCCAGGCACCGCCGTCGACGGCCGCGGACATCGAGATGTCCGGGGTGCCGCGGTGGTTGCCGACGATCTTCTTCACGCCGTTCTGGTAGGCGGGCCGGGAGAAGACGTGGGAGATGCCGCCGCCGCCCGCGCCGTGGTCGTTGTAGACGCTGTCGGGGCTGAGGCGGTCGCCCTTGTCGTTCAGGTGCAGCTGGGTGCCGCCGACCGAGGTGATCAGCGGGTCGGACGACGGCCAGGAGTTGACCTGGTGCTTGTAGTCGGCCGAGCCGTCCAGGACGCTGCTGGTGGGGCCGTCGTCGCCGGAGGAGCCGAGGACGGTCACGTGCTTGCGGGCCGCGTCCTTGAACGCGTACCGCAGTTTCTGGATGCTGGAGAAGTCGCCCTTCCCGAAGCCCGGGAAGGTGTTCTCGGTCGCGCTGAAGCTCTGCGTGATGACGTCGCCGACCCCGTGGTCGATCAGGTGCTTCTCGGCGCTCATCATCTCCGGCAGGCCGGTGACGCCCTCGGTCTCCGCGACGCCGGTCTCCACGAGCACGATCTTCGCGCCCGGCGCCACGGCGTGCGCCATCTCGACGTCCAGGGTGGTCTCGCCCGCCCAGCCCGTCATGTCGCTGTTCTTCGGGTCGAAGGGGGGCACCTTGCCCCACTTGACGACCGAGACCTTGGCGCTCGCCATGCCGAACTGCTTGCTGTACACGTCGAGGTCGTGCTGGATCGTCGGGGAGCCGAACGAGTCCACGATGACGATCGTGCGCCCCTTGCCCGTGATGCCCTCGCGGTACAGCGAGTTCAGGTTGTACGCGGTGCGGTACTGGAGCGGCGTGTAGCAGTTGATGTGCCACTTGGCCTGGCACTGGGCGATGGAGATCGGGCTGTCCACGTCGTGGGCGAGGGTGTGCCCGGCGATGGCCGGGGCAGCGAAGGTGTGCGGCACGGCCGCGGGGGTCGCGGTGGCGACACTCGCGGGGGCGGCGGTCGCCAGCGCGGCGGCGACGAGAGCGGCGGCCCCGGTGGTGGCCGCGGCGAAGCCTCGCCCGGTACGGGATATGTGCATGAAATCCCCTGAGTGGTCTGGTGTCGACCGAAGTGGTCTCGCGCATCCCATCGAGCGAGTCATGCACAGGACAACCCTGTTGAACTGGAGATTTCGAATCTTTTACCGAAACCGCACCCGTACGCGGCGGATTGATCAGCTCCCCTGGGCCGCGCTCCCCCGCGCCAGGCGGTGGAGCCGCTCCAGACGCTCGCGCGTCTCCTCGTTCTTCGGTGTGTACGTCACCATCCGGCCGCCCAGTTCGGGGGCCAGCCACAGATCGGTGTGCTCCAACGTCAGGTGTCCCACATGGGGGTTGACGAACTCCTTGGTCTTGGAGCGGTGCCCGACCACCTCGTAGCGGTCCCAGTTCTCCCGGAACTCCGGTGATTCCTCAAGGCGTTTGAGCAGCACCTTCCAGGCGGGCTCGCCGAGATGACCCGCGAGCGCCGCGCGCAGCCGGGCCGCCATGAGCCGCTGGGTCTCCTCCAGGTGCACGATCGCGGCCCGCCAGTGGGGGTTGGTGTAGGCGAGCAGGACGCAGTTGCGGTCCTCGGGCGGGATCTCGTCCAGATCGGCGCCCATCAGGAGGGCGTAGGTACGGTTGTAGGCGAGGATGTCGTACCGGCTGTTCTGCACGGCGGCGGGGATCGGTCCGAGCCGGTCCAGCATCTCGCGCAGCGCGGGCGTCACGCTCGGGCAACGGGCCCCCGGCGCCGGGTCGTTGGCGCCGGCCAGCTGGAACAGATGGGCGCGCTCGCTGGCGTCGAGCCGCAGGGTGCGCGCGAGGGCGTCCAGGACCTGCACGGAGACCTGGATGGCACGCGCCTGTTCAAGCCACGTGTACCAGGTGACGCCGACCGCGGACAGGTGCGCCACCTCCTCGCGGCGCAGTCCCGGTGTACGGCGGCGGGGGCCGCGCGGCAGGCCGACCTGTTCGGGGGCGATGCGTTCGCGCCGGCTGCGCAGGAAGGCGGCCAGTTCGTGCCGCCGGATCTCCGCGCCGCCCGCGGCGCTCCCCAGGTCCGGTGCGGTGGTCGTCATGGTGGCCATGCCCTCCAGGGTGCCGCGCCGGTCAGCCTGTTTCCAGGTACTCCTGGTACCAGGATGAGGACACTCTGGTACCCGTCTGGGCCGCGGCGCAGGCTCGGTGGCATGAGTGAGACCGTCACCGTCCACACCGCCCGCCGGGCGGCCACCGCGGCACCCGTGCTCGGCGGCCCCGGGCTGTTCACCGTTCTGCTGGCCGCGGCGCTGCCGCTGGTCGACTTCTTCATCGTCAATGTCGCCCTGCCGACCATGGGCACCGATCTGCACGCGGGCGAGGCCGTGCTGGAACTGGTGGTCGCGGGGTACGGCGTCGCCTACGCCGTGCTGCTGGTGCTCGGCGGGCGGCTCGGTGACCTGTTCGGGCGCCGCCGGCTGTTCCTCGGCGGCATGGCGGCCTTCGGGCTGACCTCGCTGGCCTGCGGACTGGCACCGGACGCGTGGAGCCTGGTGGCCGCGCGGGTGGCGCAGGGCGCGGCGGCCGCCGCGATGCTGCCGCAGGTGCTCGCCACCATCCAGTCCGCCACGCAGGGCGCGCGCCGCGCCAAGGCGATGAGCCTGTACGGCGCCACGGCCGGTCTGTCCATGGTGGCCGGGCAGGTGCTCGGCGGGGTCCTGGTCGCCGCCGACATCGCCGGCAGCGGCTGGCGGTCGGTGTTCCTGGTCAACGTGCCGGTGGTCGCGCTGGGCCTGCTGCTGGCCGTACGGCTCGTACCCGAGACCCGTTCGCAGCACCCGGAGCCCGTCGACGGCCCCGGCACCGCGCTGCTCGCGGCGTCCCTGCTGACGCTGCTCGCGCCGCTCACCGAGGGCCGGGCGGCGGGCTGGCCGCTGTGGACGTGGCTGTCGCTGGCCGCGTTCCCGTTCGCGGCGGCCGGGTTCTGGCTGGTGGAGCGGCGGGCGGACCGGGCGGGGCGCACTCCCCTGGTGCCGCCGAGCCTGCTGCGGCTCGCCTCGCTGCGCCGCGGCCTTGTGCTGATCGTGCCGTTCTCGGTCGGCTTCAGCGGGTTCATGTTCGTGATCGCGCTGGCGCTCCAGCAGGGTGCTCATCTGGGTCCGGTGCCGGCGGGACTCGCGCTCGCGCCGATGGCCGTGGTGTTCCTCTTCGTGTCGCTCGCGGGCCCGCGGCTGATGGGGCGGTTCGGCACCCGGGTGATCCCGGCCGGATCCCTCGTGCAGGGCGTCGGTGTGCTGCTGATCGCGGGGACCGTGTGGCGGGACTGGCCGCAGGTGAGTGTGGCCGCGCTGCTGCCGGGGGTGGCGGTGGCCGGGGCCGGGCAGGCGCTCCAACTCCCCAATGTGATGCGGCTGGTGCTGTCCGAGGTGCCCACGGCGCGGGCCGGTGTGGGCGGTGGGGTGCTGGTCACCACGCAGCAGTCGGGACTGGCGCTCGGGGTGGCGACGCTGGGGACGCTGTTCCTCACGCTGGCGCCGCGGGTGGGGATGCGGGAGGCGCTGGTCGTCACGCTGCTCGCGCAGTTGGGCGGGATCGTGCTGACGGGGGTGCTGGGGCTGCGGCTGCCGAGGAGGGTGGGCTGACGAGGAGGGTGGGCCGAGGGGTCGGGGAAACTGTCGTAATACGCCGCTGACCTGCGCTTTCATAGATCACCAGAGGCGGTTACGCAGCGCTTCGAGTGGCCGACGGAGCGAAGTCGGGTCAGCCTGGGTTACGTCCGATCGAGCGAACGATCGAGCGACAGGAGAGAACCATGACCTCCGTACTCCGCCACCACCGCTACGGCCGTGCTCTGGGCGCCGGTGTACTGTCCGTGGCGCTGCTCTCCGGCGGTACGGCCGGAGCCTTCGCCGCGACCAGCACCCCCAGCCCGAAGGTGACCACGACCAAGAAGCCGATGCCCACGCGCACGGCGACGATGAAGCCGAAACCGATGCCGACGCGCTCGGCGACCAAGAAGGCGCTGCCGAAGACCGCGGCGGCGACGGCCGCGGCGGGCTCCATCACGGTCTCGACCGCCCACAAGACCGTCAAGCACGGCGAGAACGTGGCCTTCGCCGGTCGCGTCAAGGGCGTGAAGGCCGGCACGACGCTGGTCCTCCAGCACCGGATGAACGGCAAGTGGACCGCGCTGCGGACCACGACCACCGTCAACCGGAACGGCACCTTCACCATCCGCCGCGCCTTCACCAAGGGCAACGAGACGGTGCGTGTGGTCACGAAGGACGGCAAGGTCATGTCCTCGCCGGTCAGCGTGAAGGTCAGCTGACGACGCCCGGCTGATCCCGGTCCTCGCCGACGCCGGTCGACGGTGTCAGCGAAGACCCCGCACCAGCAGGTCCACGACGGCCGTGAACTCCTCGCCGACGCCGGGCCGGGTCCACTCCCTGGCATAGCAGGGATCGTGGAACCGGCCGGTGGCCTGGAAGACGGCTCGGGCCGCGGCGGCCGGGTCGGACACCGAGAAGGTGCCCGACCCGGCCCCTTGCGTGATGATCCCGGTCAGCTGCGCGGTCAGCTCGGCTATGTGCTCGCCGACGACCGCGCCGTTCTCGTCCGTCAGCACGGTATAGGTGGCGAACAGCTCCGGGTCGTCGCCCGCCTTGTGCCGCTTGGCCTCGAACAGGGCGGCGAGCCAGTCCCACAGCCGGGCCTCGGGATCCCGCTCGCTCGCCGCGGCGATCACGGCGAGCTTCCCGGAGGTCCGGTCCAGCCAGCGCTTGGTGACCGCCTCGCGCAGCGCGGCCTTGGTACGGAAGTGCCGGTAGACACTGCCATGGCTGACGCCGAGCGCGCGGGCCACGTCCACCACGGTGGCCTTGGCCGGGCCGTGCCGGCGCAGCACTTCCTCGGTCGCCGCCAGAATGCGCTCGGCGGTCAGGATCTCGCTGGTCGATGCCATGCCTAGACCGTACCCGGCATCAGGATCAGCGCTCGCTGTCGAGGTGTGCCATCTGCGCGCTGGGGTAGCGGTCGCCGGCCGCCGCGTCCGCCGGTACGGCCTCCTCGATCGCCGCCAGGTCGGCCGCGTCCAGCGTCACGTCGAGGGCGCCGAGCGACTCGGTCAGCCGCTCCCGGGTGCGGGCGCCGACCAGCGGCACGATGTCCTCGCCCCGGGAGAGCACCCAGGCGATGGCGGTCTGCGCCACGGTGGCGCCCTTGCGCTCGGCGATCGCGCGCAGCGCGTCGACCAGGTTCAGGTTGTGCTGGAGGTTCTCGCCCTGGAAGCGGGGCGAGTGGGCGCGGAAGTCGCCCGCGGCGAGCTGCCGGTCGCGGGTGAAGTGGCCGGAGATCAGGCCCCGGGAGAGCACTCCGTACGCGGTGATGCCGATGCCCAGTTCACGGGTGGTCGGCAGGATCTCCCGCTCGATGCTCCGGGAGATCAGGGAGTACTCGATCTGGAGGTCGGAGACCGGCGCGGTGGCGGCGGCCCGGCGGATCGTCCCGGCGCCGACCTCGCTGAGGCCGACATGGCGGACGTACCCCTTCTCGATCAGTTCGGCGATGGCGCCGACGGTCTCCTCGATCGGGACGTCCGGGTCGAGGCGGGCGATCCGGTAGACGTCGATGTGGTCGACGCCGAGGCGCTGGAGGGAGTAGGCGGCGAAGTTCTTCACGGCGGCGGGCCGGCCGTCGTAGCCGCTCCAGTTGCCCTCCGGGTCGCGCAGGGCGCCGAACTTCACGCTGACCAGGGCCTGTTCGCGCAGCGCGGCGGGCGCGGTGCGCAGGGCCTCGCCGATCAGCATCTCGTTGTGCCCCATGGCGTAGAAGTCGCCGGTGTCCAGCAGGGTCACGCCCGCCTCCAGGGCGGCGTGGACGGTCGCGACGGACTCGGCGCGGTCGGCCTCTCCGTACAGCGCGGACATGCCCATGCAGCCGAGGCCGAGGGCGGAGACCCGGGGGCCGGTGGTGCCGAGGTTTCGGGTGTGCGGTGTCGTCGTCATGGATCCAGCATGGCATGACAGCTGACAGATTTCAATATCTGTCATTCCATACTCGTCACCCCACCCCTCCCCTGCCGCGCACCGCCTCGATCGCCGACTTGGTCCAGACCTATTGACGAATGGTCTGGACCAGAGCACCGTCATGTACAGGACATGCCAGGACATGACCCGGGAGGCCCGTATGCTCCGCCGCTCGCTGTCCCTGCTCGCCGCCGCCCTCGCGACCGCCTGTCTCACCCAGCTCCCCGCCGCGCACCCCGCCTCGGCCGCCGACACCTGCGCGGTGAAGTCCCGCCCGGCGGGCAAGGTGCTCCAGGGCTACTGGGAGAACTGGGACGGCGCCGCCAACGGGGTCCATCCGCCCTTCGGCTGGACCCCGATCACCGACTCCCGTATCCCCGCGCACGGTTACAACGTCATCGACGCGGCCTTCCCGGTGATCCGCTCCGACGGCACGGCGCTGTGGGAGGACGGCATGGACACCGGGGTGAAGGTGCCGACGCCCGCGGAGATGTGCGCGGCGAAGGCGTCCGGCCAGACGATCCTGCTCTCCATCGGGGGCGCGACGGCCGGCATCGACCTCAACTCCACTGCGGTCGCCGACACGTTCGTCTCGACCGTCGTACCGATCCTGAAGCAGTACAACTTCGACGGCATCGACATCGACATCGAGACCGGCCTGACGGGCAGCGGGAACATCAACCAACTGTCCACGTCCCAGGCGAACCTGATTCGCATCATCGACGGCATCCTCGCGCGGATGCCGGCCGGCTTCGGGCTGACGATGGCCCCGGAGACGGCGTACGTCACCGGCGGCAGCGTCACCTACGGCTCGATCTGGGGCGCGTACCTGCCGGTCATCAAGAAGTACGCGGACAACGGCCGGCTGTGGTGGCTGGACATGCAGTACTACAACGGCAGCATGTACGGCTGCTCCGGCGACTCCTACGAGGCCGGCACGGTGGCGGGCTTCACCGCCCAGACCGACTGCCTGAACAAGGGCCTGGTGGTGCAGGGCACGACCGTCAAGGTCCCCTACGACAAGCAGGTCCCGGGGCTGCCCGCCCAGCCCGGCGCGGGCGGCGGCTACATGTCCCCGTCCCTGGTCTCCCAGGCGTGGCAGCACTACGGCACTTCACTCAAGGGCCTGATGGACTGGTCCCTCAACTGGGACGGCTCGAAGAACTGGACCTTCGGCGACAACGTCAAGGCGCTGCAAGGGCGTTGAGGGGGCGCCGACGCGAAAGCGCCCGCCCACCGGCCGACGGGATCGGACGGTGGGCGGGCATGAGCCGAGTCCGGGGGCGGGACCCCTGGGCGGCGACGGCGACCGGGGTCAGCAGCCCAGCAGGCGCTGCGCCAGGTACCCCTCGATCTGGTCGAGCGACACCCGCTCCTGCTTCATCGTGTCGCGCTCGCGCACGGTCACCGCGTTGTCCTCGAGCGTGTCGAAGTCGACGGTGACACAGAACGGCGTACCGATCTCGTCCTGACGGCGGTAGCGGCGGCCGATGGCGCCCGCGTCGTCGAAGTCGATGTTCCAGTTCTGCCGCAGCGCCTGCGCGAGGCCCTTGGCCTTAGGCGACAGCTCCGCGTTGCGGGACAGCGGCAGCACGGCCACCTTCACCGGGGCGAGGCGGTGGTCGAGGCGCAGCACCGTGCGCTTCTCCATCTTGCCCTTGGCGTTGGGCGCCTCGTCCTCGACGTACGCGTCGAGCAGGAAGGCCAGCATGGTGCGGCCGACGCCCGCCGCCGGCTCGATGACGTACGGCGTCCAGCGCTCCCCGGCCTCCTGGTCGAAGTAGGAGAGGTCCTGGCCGGAGGCCTTGGAGTGCGCGCCGAGGTCGTAGTCCGTGCGGTTGGCGACACCCTCCAGCTCGCCCCACTCACTGCCACCGAACTGGAAGCGGTACTCGATGTCCGCGGTCCGCTTCGAGTAGTGGGAGAGCTTCTCCTTCGGGTGCTCGTACCAGCGCATGTTCTCGGTGCGCAGGCCGAGGCCCGTGTACCAGTTCCAGCGCTGCTCCATCCAGTATTCCTGCCACTGCTCGTCCTCGCCCGGCTTGACGAAGAACTCCATCTCCATCTGCTCGAACTCGCGGGTGCGGAAGATGAAGTTGCCCGGCGTGATCTCGTTGCGGAACGACTTGCCCATCTGGGCGATGCCGAACGGCGGCTTGCGGCGCGAGGCGACCTGCACCTGGGCGAAGTTGGTGAAGATGCCCTGGGCGGTCTCGGGGCGCAGGTAGGCGACCGAGCCGGAGTCCTGGGTCGGGCCGAGGTGCGTGGACAGCAGGCCGGAGAACTGCTTGGGCTCGGTGAACTGGCCCTTGTTGCCGCAGTTGGGGCAGTTGATGTCGGCCAGGCCGTTCGCCGGGGCGTGGCCCTTCTTCTCCTCGTAGGACTCTTCGAGGTGATCGGCGCGGAACCGCTTGTGGCACGCGGTGCACTCGGTCAGCGGGTCCGTGAAGGTGGCGACGTGGCCGGACGCGACCCAGACCTCGGGGGCCAGGATGACGGACGAGTCGATACCGACCACGTCCTCGCGGGACGTCACCATGTAGCGCCACCACTGGCGCTTGATGTTCTCCTTGAGCTCGACACCCAGCGGTCCGTAGTCCCAGGCGGCACGCTGACCGCCGTAGATCTCACTGCACGGGAAAACGAAGCCACGGCGCTTGCTCAGGCTGACGATGGTGTCGATCTTGTCGGCGGCCACGGTGCTCTCTTCATTACGACGACGGGCGTTGAAGCGAGATGCTTCCAGCGAATGCTTCAGGTTACCGGCGCAGGCTCCCCCACGACCAAATCGGCCCCGGTATACGGGCACCTCGGGGGCATCTCGGGCAGCTTGTTGACAACGGTTTCCATTTTTGTTGAAAATGACTGTCATGAACATACGTGGACGCCTCATACCCGCCGCCGCCCTGACCGCCGTCACCGCCCTCGGCCTCGGCACCCTCTCCGGCTGCTCCGGGAGCAGCTCGGCGGCGAGCGGTGACGGCAGGCTCGACGTCATCGCGTCCTTCTATCCGATGTCCTTCCTCGCCGAGCGGATCGGCGGCGACCACGTCCACGTCACCAGTCTCACCACACCCGGCCAGGAGCCGCACGACCTGGAGATCAGCCCCAAGCAGATCGCCGCGATCGACGACGCCGACGCCGTCCTCTACCTCAAGAACCTCCAGCCCTCCGTGGACGCCGCGGTCGCGCAGTCCTCGGTGAAGACCAAGGTGGACGCCGCCTCCCTGGTCTCCATGGAGGCCCACGGCAACGAGGTCGGCGGACATGCGGCCGCGCACGACACCGGCAAGGGCGAGGAGTCGGCCGGCCAGGACCCGCACATCTGGCTCGACCCGGTGCGCTACGCCCAGGTCGCCCAGGGCGTCGGCAAGGCCCTGGAGAAGGCCGACCCCGAGCACGCGGGCGACTACCGGAAGAACACCGCGGCCCTGGTCAAGCAGCTCGGCGACCTGGACCAGCGCTTCCGCACCGGCCTCGCGCACACCGAGTCCAAGGTCTTCATCACCACCCACGCCGCCTTCGGCTACCTCGCCGAGCGCTACGGCCTCACCGAGGAGGCGATCAACGGCCTCGACCCCGACTCGGAGCCGAGCGCCGCGCGCGTGCGGGACCTGGAGCGGCTGGCGAAGGCCGACCACGTCTCGACCGTCTTCTACGAGACGCTCGTCAGCGACAAGACCGCGAAGACCATCGCGCACGACGCGAACCTGAAGACCGATGTCCTCGACCCGATCGAGGGGATCACGGGCAAGTCCCGCGGCAAGGACTACTTCTCCGTCCAGAACGCCAACCTCAAGGCGCTTCAGCAGGCGCTGGGCACCAAGTGACAGGAGTCAGCATGGAGACGCACGGCGAACCCGTCATATCCCTGCGCGGAGTGCGGGCCGACCTCGGCGGCCGGCCGGTCCTGCGCGGCATCGACCTCACCGTCTCGCGCGGCGAGGTCGTCGCCCTCCTCGGCGCCAACGGCTCCGGCAAGTCCACGGCGATCCGTACGATCATCGGCCAGGTCCCGCTCGCCGACGGTGCCATCGAGCTGTTCGGCACCCCCCGGCGCGCCTTCCGCGACTGGTCCCGCGTGGGCTACGTACCGCAGCGCACCACGGCCGCGGGCGGTGTCCCGGCGACGGTCACCGAGATCGTCTCCTCCGGCCGCCTCGCCCGCACCCGCTTCGGCCTCTTCCGCAAGGACGACCGGGACGCCGTACGCGAAGCCCTGGAGCGGGTCGGCATGGCGGACCGCGCCAAGGACTCGGTGAACGCCCTGTCCGGGGGCCAGCACCAGCGCGTGCTGATCGCCCGCGCGCTCGTCGCCCGCCCCGAACTGCTGATCATGGACGAGCCGATGGCCGGCGTCGACCTGGCCAGCCAGGAGATCCTGGCCCGGACGCTGAAGTCCCAGGTGGCGGCCGGTACGACGGTCCTGCTCGTGCTGCACGAACTGGGCCCCCTGGAACCGCTGATCGACCGCGCGGTCGTCCTGCGCGACGGCTGCGTGCTGCACGACGGGCCGCCCCCGAGAGCCGTCGGCCAGCATGCGCTGCCGGGCCACGACCACGTACACCCGCACGCGCCCGCGGGCGCCGAACCGATCCGGACGGGGCTGCTGAGCTGATGGACTTCCTGAACTACGCCTTCATGCAGCGGGCCCTGCTCGCCGCCGTCCTGGTCGGCATCACCGCCCCCGCCATCGGCATCTACCTGGTCCAGCGCCGCCAGGCCCTGATGGGCGACGGCATCGGACACGTCGCCATGACCGGCGTCGGCCTCGGCTTCCTGCTGTCCACCTCCCCGGTCTGGATGGCGACGGCGGTCTCGGTGCTCGGCGCCCTCCTGATGGAGCTGATCCGCTGGTACGGCAGGACGCGCGGCGACATCGCGCTGGCCATGCTCTTCTACGGCGGCATGGCGGGCGGCGTGATGTTCATCAACATGGCGCCGACGGGCTCCAACGCCAATCTGACGACCTACCTCTTCGGCTCCCTGTCCACGGTCTCCCCGTCCGACGTCCTCGCGATCTGCCTGCTGGCCGCGTTCGTGGTGCTGGTCACCCTCGGTCTGCGCCGCCAGCTGTTCGCGGTCAGCCAGGACGAGGAGTTCGCCCGGGTCACGGGGCTGCCGGTGCGCGCCCTGAACCTGCTGACGGCGGTCACGGCGGCGGTGACGGTGACGGTCGCCATGCGCGTCGTCGGGCTGCTGCTGGTCTCCGCGCTGATGGTGGTGCCGGTGGCGGCGGCCCAGCAGCTCACCCGCAGCTTCGCCATGACGTTCGCGATCGCGGTGGCGCTCGGCATCACGGTGACCGTCAGCGGCACGATCGCGTCGTTCTACCAGGACGTGCCGCCCGGTGCGACGATCGTCCTGCTCACCATCGCCGCGTTCGTCGTCCTGACCGCGCTGGCGGCCCCGTTGGCCCGCCGACGCGCCCGCGCGGCCACGGCCGCGGGGCCGGGCGGGGGTCCGGCGGAGTGCGTGATTCCGGCCGCGCGCGGCACGGGGGAGGAGATCAACGCCTGACCTCCGGGGCGCCGGGCTGGCACAATGGCCCGGGTCAAGGGTGAGACGTGAGGAGGCAGCAGTGACGACCGCTGGACCGCCCGTGAAGGGCCGCGCGACCCGTCAGCGGGCAGCAGTGGCGGCCGCGCTGGACGAGGTCGACGAGTTCCGCAGCGCGCAGGAGCTCCACGACATGCTCAAGCACAAGGGCGACTCCGTCGGGCTCACCACCGTCTACCGCACGCTCCAGTCCCTCGCCGACGCCGGCGAGGTCGACGTGCTGCGCACGTCCGAGGGCGAGTCCGTCTACCGCCGCTGCTCCACCGGCGAGCACCACCACCATCTCGTCTGCCGCGGCTGCGGCAAGGCGGTGGAGGTGGAGGGCCCCGCGGTGGAGAAGTGGGCGGAGGCGATCGCGTCGGAGCACGGGTATGTGAACGTGGCGCACACCGTGGAGATCTTCGGTACGTGCGCGGAGTGCGCCACGCGGAACAACTGAGGGAGGCGGCTCAGCCGTCGCCCTCCATCGCCAGCAGCTCCTCGTTCGGGATCGCGCCGCCGAACCGCCGGTCGCGGGAGGCGAATTCCAGGCACGCCCGCCACAGGTCCCGCCGGTCGAAGTCCGGCCACAGCACGTCCTGGAAGACCAGCTCGGCGTAAGCGCTCTGCCAGAGCAGGTAGTTGGACGTCCGCTGCTCCCCGCTGGGCCGCAGGAACATGTCGACGTCCGGCATGTCCGGGTAGTACAGGTACTTCTGGATCGTCTTCTCGGACACCTTGGACGGATCCAGCCGCCCGGCCCGCACGTCCTCCGCCAACGCCTTGGCCGCGTCGGCGAGTTCGGCCCGGCCGCCGTAGTTCATGCAGAAGTACAGCGTGAGCTTGTCGTTGTCCTTGGTCTGCTCCTGCGCGACCTGGAGCTCCTTGGCGACCGACTTCCACAGCCGGGGCATCCGCCCGGCCCAGCGCACCCGCACGCCCAGCGCGTCCAGCTGGTCGCGGCTCTTGCGGATGAAGTCGCGGTTGAAGTTCATGAGGAAGCGCACCTCCTCGGGCGAGCGCTTCCAGTTCTCGGTGGAGAAGGCGTACAGCGAGATGTTGCCCACGCCCATCTCGATCGCGCCCTGGAGCACGTCGAGCACCTGCTCGGCGCCGACCTTGTGCCCCTCGGTGCGCGGCAGCCCCCGCTCCTTGGCCCACCGCCCGTTGCCGTCCATGACGATCGCCACGTGGTTCGGGACCAGCTCACCGGGGAGCTTCGGCGGACGGGCACCGGAGGGGTGCGGCTCCGGCGCCGAGTACTCGCGCCGCTGGCGCCCCAGGATCCCGCGTACCACCATGTGCTCCGACTCCTCTACGACTTCTCCGGGCCGGCTCTCCTGGCCCGGCTAGGACTTTTCCACGTACCGCAGCGAGCGCAGCCCGCGTTCCAGATGCCAGTGCAGATAGGCGGAGACCAGCCCACTGCCCTCCCGGACGAACCGCGCCTCGCAGGCGTCCGCCGTCTCCCAGTCTCCCGTAAGCAGCGCGCCCAGCAGTACCAGGGTCCCCGGGGACGGTACGACGCTGCCGGGCACCCGGCAGTCCACGCACACGGAGCCGCCGGAGGCGACGGAGAAGAACCGGTTGGGCCCCGGCATCCCGCACCGGGCGCAGTCGCCGAAGCTGGGCGCGTACCCGTTGACGGCGAGCGAGCGCAGCAGGAACGCGTCCAGCACCAGGTTCGGGGCGTGCTCCCCCCGCGCCAGCGTCCGCAGGGCGCCGACCAGCAGCAGGTACTGCTGTACGGCGGGCTCGCCCTCGTGGTCGGTGAACCGCTCGGCGGTCTCCAGCATGGCCGTACCGGCGGTGTAGCGCCCGTAGTCGGTCACGATGCCGCCGCCGTACGGCGCGATCGTCTCGCTCTGGGTGCACAGCGGCAGCCCGCGCCCGATCAGCTCGCTCCCGCGCGCGAAGAACTGCACGTCCACATGGGAGAAGGGCTCCAGCCGGGCCCCGAACTTCGACTTGGTGCGCCGCACCCCCCGCGCCACGGCCCGCACCCGGCCGTGCCCCCGGGTGAGCAGGGTGATGATCCGGTCCGCCTCACCCAGCTTCTGGGTGCGCAGCACGATGCCGTCGTCGCGGAACAGACTCATGCGCTCCATTCTCGCCCATGGCCCCGGCGGCCCGGCGCCACCGCCGCCGCCCCCCTACGGCACGAACATGTTCGTTACGATCGGGGCATGACAGTGAGGACCGGGGCATGGCAGTGAGAAGAGAGCCGGCCAGTCGCAGGGAGCGTCCCGCGAAGCCCGCGCTGACCCGGCAGGGCATCGTGGACACCGCCGTACGGCTCATGCGCGCCGAAGGGCTGGAGAAGGTCACCATGCGCCGGCTGGCGCAGGAGCTGGACACCGGCCCGGCCTCGCTGTACGTGTACGTGGCCAACACCGCCGAGCTGCACGCGGCCGTACTGGACGCGCTGCTCGGCGAGGTCGACCTGGTGGCGGAGGGCGCCGGGGAGGACTGGCGGGAGCGGCTGCGGGCCGTGCTCGCGTCGTACACCCGCGTCCTGTTCACGCATCCGCAGCTCGCGCGGTCGGCCCTCGTCGCGCGGCCCAGCGGCGAGAACTACCTGCGGCTGCTGGAGCGGATCCTGGAGCTGCTCTCCCGCAGCGGGGCCGCGCGCGAGCAGGTCGCGTGGGGCGTCGACAAGCTGCTCCAGGACGCGACGGCGGCGGCGGCCGAGCACGCCACGCAGGCGCACGATCCCGCCCACGCGGACGACTGGGACGCCCTCGCCCGCGCCCTGCACTCGGTGAGCAGGGCGACGCATCCGGCGATCGAGGCGCACATGCCGATGCTGCTCGGCGGCGCGGTGCCGGACCGTATGCGCTGGAGCTTCGACGTGCTGGTCAACGGCATCACGCGGACCCCGGTCCCGGCCCCGGCCGACCGAGCGGACTGACCCGGCACACCCCCGCGCACCTCTCCCGGCTTCCTCGTATCCGCCGACGAACTTGTTCGTTACGAACATGTTCGTTACGGTGGAGGCGTTCGGTAGACGTTCGGTGGAAACCCCTTGGCCGGCCGGGAGGCCCCAGTGACACACGACAAGCACGTCCCCATCGCGATCATCGGCGCGGGACTCGGCGGTCTGACGGCCGCCCGGGTCCTGCGGGTGCACGGGATCGAGGCGACGATCTTCGAGGCGGAGGCGTCCGCGGCGGCGCGTACGCAGGGCGGGATGCTCGACATCCACGAGGAGAACGGGCAGCGGGCGCTGCACTCCGCCGGCCTCCATGACGCGTTCCGGGAGCTGATCCACGAGGGCGGCCAGGCGATGCGGCTGGTCGGCTCCGACGGCACCGTGCATGTGTCCCGGGAGGACGACGGCGCGGGCGGCCGCCCGGAGGTGGACCGCGGCGCCCTGCGCGATCTGCTGCTGGACTCGCTGCCGCAGGGCACGGTCCGCTGGGGCGCCAAGGTGACCGGGGCGCGGGGCCTCGGCGGGGGGCGTCACGAGGTGACGTTCGCCGACGGTTCGACCGTCACGACCGATCTGCTGATCGGCGCGGACGGCGCGTGGTCCCGGATCAGGCCGCTGGTGTCGTCCGCGCGGCCCGCGTACACGGGGATCTCCTTCGTGGAGACGGATCTGCTGGACGCCGACACCCGCCATCCGCGCAGCGCGGCGCTGATCGGCGGCGGGTTCTTCATCAGCCTGGGCGACGGGCGCGGCTTCCTGGCGCACCGGGAGACCGACGGGAGCCTGCACGTCTACACGGCGGTGAAGGCGGACGAGGGCTGGCTCGGCACGATCGACTTCGGGGACACGGCGGCCGCGAAGGCGGCGGTGCTGGCGGGCTTCGAGGGCTGGGACGAGGGTCTGCGGAGGCTGGTCGCGGACGCCGACGGCCCGCTCACGCCGCGCCACATCCACGCCCTGCCCGCCGGCCACCGCTGGGACCGGGTCCCGGGGGTGACCCTGCTGGGCGACGCCGCCCACCTGATGTCCCCCTTCGCGGGCGAGGGCGCCAACCTGGCCATGTACGACGGCGCGCTGCTCGCCGAGGCCATCGCCGCGCATCCGGACGACCGCGAACTCGCCCTGACCGCCTACGAGTCGGCCCTCTTCCCCCGCAGCGAGACCTCCGCCACCGAGTCCGCGGCCAACCTGACCTCGATGTTCAGCGAAAACGGCCTGACCGAAATGCTGACCTTCTTCACGTCCGACCCATCGGCGATGTGACGCCTCCCGGCAGCCTCGTCCGGGGGCCGGGCCGTGCCGCACCGTCCGCGACCGGGCCACACGGCGGCGCGGCGAGGTCGCGCGGCCGGGCCCCTCACCCGACCTTGCGCAGCTCCCCGTCCGCGAACACCGCCACCATCACCAGGCTTTTGCCCAACGCCTCGACGTACCGGGCGACGACCTCCGTCCCGGCCACCTGCCCACTCTCGATCTGCGAGACCCGCCCCTTGCTCACGCCCATGCGCTCGGCGACCTGAGCCTGGTTGAAGCCCCGCTCCCGCCTCATCTCCACCGCCACGCCCGCGCCTTCGCCAGCAGCCGCTCCGCCCCCGCGGCGAACGGCTCCCGCCCTCCGGCCAGTTCTTCCGCACGCTCACGGTGACCACTGCCGGACCACCTGGTGTATCCGCTCATTTCCCCGACTCCTTCTCCCGACCAGTTCCCCTCTTTGTCCCCGGCCGTCAAGAGAATCGCGGAACGCCAGGGGCCGCACATGAACAGGACGCGCGCTGTGCTGCGTCCCGTCGAGCCGGGGCGCAGGTCACACCTCTCCTCCCCCTTTGGCCCGCCCCCTGGTGGCTAGCCCATTCGTGTGTGCCCCCTTGACCGTCCACATGGGTGCTTTTATGGTCGCGCTGATCGAACCGGACGTAGGACGTCGTACCTCTTACCGCCTCCCCGACCTTGTTGGAGGACCCGTGCGTGAGGACGTGATCCGCGATGTGGCGGCCCCGGGCCGGCGGGCCCTGCTCGTGGGGGGCGGGGCGGTCGGGGTGGCCGCCGCGCTGCCCGGCCTCGGTGCCTGTTCCGCGGGGCCGCAGTCCACGAACGACACCGGGAGCGGAGGCAGCGGCAAGGACCGGACGCTGACCGCCGTGATCGGGTACGGCAACGACGGCAGCTGGGATCCGACGCAGACGGCGTCGGCGTTCTCGATGGCGGCCAACAACCATGTCTACGAAGGGTTGTTGGACACCGATCCGATCACCCGGGTGCCCTATCCCGCGCTCGGTACCGAGGTGCCGAAGGACCCCGGCGCCACCTCCTGGCACTTCCGGCTGCGACCCGGCGCCACCTTTCACGACGGCAAGCCCGTCACCGCCGACGACGTCGTCTTCGTGTTCGACCGGATCCTCGACCCGAAGACCCAGACCCTCGCCAAGGGGTTCTTCGAGAGCTGGCTGGAAGGGGTCAGGAAGACCGGCGGTGACAGCGTCGAGCTCGTGCTCAAGTTCCCCTTCCCGGACGGGCTTTCGCGGCTCACGCTCGCCAAGATCATGCCCGAGCACGTGTTCGGGCGGCCCGGCGCCTGGGACGACGCGATCAAGGGGCTGGCGGTGGGATCGGGGCCGTACCGGCAGACCGCGCATCACCCGAAGTCCAATACGACGTTCGAGGCGTTCGACGGCTACAACGGCCCCCGCAGGCCCGCGTTCCGGAAGATGAACTGGCTGACCATCGTGGACGCCGCCCCCCGCGTCGCCAGGATCTCCGGGACCGGCGCGGGCGCGCAGATCGCGGACAACATCCCGTACGCCAACATCAGCAGGCTCGAACAGGGCGGCCTCAAGGTCGCCGGCGGCGCCGGGATGAACAACCTGTTCCTGATGTTCGACACACAGCACAAGCCCTTCGACGACGTCCGGGTACGCCAGGCCCTGCACTACGCCATCGACAAGGAGAAGATGGTCGAGGTCGCGCTCAAGGGACACGGAAGGGCCGCCTCCTCCTTCCTCGACCAGGGAAACCCGTCGTACCGGCGGGCCAGGACCGTGTACGACCACGACCCGGACAAGGCGAAGGCGCTGCTGAGAGCCGCGGGCGTCACCGGGCTCAGCATCAACCTCCTGGCTGTCAACGTCAGCTGGATCGTGGACTGCCTGCCGACCATCAAGGCGTCCTGGGACGCGATCGGCGTCCGCACCACCCTGGCGCCGCAGGAGACCACCGCCGTCTTCACCAAGATGGATCAGCGGCAGGACTACCAAGTCGTCGCCGCGGCCTCCGACCCCAACCAGTTCGGGCTCGACGCCGACCTGATCATGCACTACAACTACGGGCCCCAGAACCTCTGGATGCGGTACACCCGCTGGGCCGGCCACCCCGTCGCCAAGCGGCTCTTCACGGACATGGACCGCGCCACCCGGGAGCCGGACCCCGCGCGGAAGAAGGCGATGGTCCAGGACTGCATCGACGTCGTCGCCGAACAGGCCGTGCTCTACCCGGTCGTCCACAACGAGCTGATGACCGCCTGGGACCCCCGCCTGCTCACCGGGATAAGGGCGCAGCCGTACCCGGGGATCAACCTGCTCCAGGCCAAGTGGGCCTGACCGGATGACGGCCGTCGTCCGTATCCTGCTGCGCCGGATCGCCCTGCTGGTGCCGCTGATGCTGGGGATCGTGCTCTTCGTGTTCCTGGTGATGCGGTTCTCGGACGTCGACCCGGCCTCCGCCTTCTTCCAGGGCGCCAACCCGACCCCGCGGCAGCTGCACGAATTCCGGGAGCGCAACGGCCTGCTGGACCCGCTGCCCCTGCGGTACGTCCATTTCGTCGGCGCCCTGCTGCACGGCGACCTCGGCACCAGCGCCCTCACCCGCGCCCCCGTCGCCGACCAGGTCACCACCGCGCTCCCCCTCACCCTCCAACTGACCTTCCTGGGCCTCGGGTTCGCGGCCGTCCTGGCGCTCGCGGGCGGGGTGACCGCCGCCGTGTACCGGGGCCGGCTCTTGGACCAGGCCATCCGGGTCGTCTCGCTGATCGGCGTCGCCGCGCCCGGCTTCTGGCTGGCGCTGCTGATGATCCAGTACCTGGCGGTGGACCGGGGCTGGTTCCCGACCGGCGGCTACATCAACCCGGCCGACTCCGTCACCGGCTGGCTGAAGACCATGGCGCTGCCCGCCCTCGCGCTGTCCCTGCCGGTGGCCGCGCAGCTGACCCGGATCGTGCGCACCTCGGTGGTGGAGGAGCTGGACAAGGACTATGTGCGCACCGCGATCGGCGGCGGGCTGCCGCCCTGGGTCGTCGTCGGGCGCAACGTCCTCAGGAACGCCCTGGTCAACCCGCTGACCGTGCTCGGTCTGCGGGTCGGCTATCTGCTGGGCGGCGCCGTCGTGATCGAGACGGTCTTCTCGCTGCCGGGGATGGGGAAGCTGATGATCGACGCCGTGCAGAACGGCGATCCCGCGGTGGTCCAGGGCGTCGTCCTGACCACGGCCACCGGGTTCGTCGTCGTCAACCTCGTGATCGACATCCTGTATCTGCTGGTCAACCCCCGGCTGCGGGCGGCCTGATGATCTCCCGCGCCGAACTCGCCGCACGGCTCTCCGGCCCCCGGGCGAGGCCGCGCGGCCGGCGCCGGCTGCCGCCGCTGTCCGCACTGGCCGTCTGCTTCCTCGCGCTCGTCGTCCTCGTCGCCCTCCTCGCGCCCCTGCTCGCCCCCGACGACCCGCTCGACCAGCAGGACCCGGTGGGCGGCACCGGGCATCCGTCCGCCGCGCACTGGATGGGCCAGGACAGCCTGGGCCGGGACATCCTCAGCCGGCTGATGTACGGCGCCCGGTGGTCGCTGGCGATCGGGCTCGGCGCCACCGGGCTCGCCCTGGTCGTCGGGGCGGTCCTCGGCGCGGTCGCGGCGACCTCGCGCAAGGCGGTCGACGAGACGCTGATGCGCTGCCTGGACGTGGTGATGGCGTTCCCGGGGATCGCGCTGGCCGCCGTGCTCGTCGCCGTGTTCGGGGGCGGGATCGGCGTGCTGATCTGCGCCATCGCCTTCCTGTTCACCCCGCCGGTGGCACGCGTCGTACGGGCGAACGTGCTCGATCAGTACGGCGAGGACTATGTCACCGCGGAACGGGTGATCGGCGCCCGCACCCCGCACATCGTGCTGCGTCATGTGGCCGTCAACTGCGCAGCCCCGGTCCTGGTGTTCTGCACCGTGCAGGTCGCCGAGGCGATCGTGTTCGAGGCGTCGCTGTCCTTCATCGGGGCGGGGGTACGGCCCCCGGACCCGTCGTGGGGCAGTGTCATCGCGGACGGCAAGAACATGGTGCTGACCGGGGGCTGGTGGGCGACCGTCTTCCCCGGGCTGCTGATCCTGCTGACCGTGCTCGCGCTGAACATCCTCTCCGAGGGCGTCTCGGACGCGTGGGCCGCTCCGGCGCCCCGGGAGGTCGGGGCGGCCGACGAGCCCGGGGAGCAGGCGGGTTCGGGCGAGGTGCTGCCGCTGCCCGGTCTCGCCGAGGCCGCCCGGGGGCTGCGCGCCCGCGCCCGGCCGCCGGTGGACCGCACCGGGCCGCCCGCGCTCGCCGTGGAGGACCTGGCCATCGGGTTCCCCGGCCGGCACCGGGGCGTGGACATCGTCGCCGGGGTCGGCTTCGAGGTGTACCCCGGTGAAGTGCTGGGCCTGGTCGGCGAGTCGGGGTGCGGGAAGTCGCTGACCGCGCTCACCGTCATGGGGCTGCAACCGCCCGGCGCCCGGGTGCGCGGCCGGGTCCGCTTCCGGCAGCGCGACCTGCTCGCCGAACCGGCCCGTGCCCGGCGGAAGTTGCTGGGGCACGAGATGGCGATGGTCCACCAGGACGCCCTGTCCTCCCTGAACCCGGCCATGACCGTCCGCGCCCAGCTCAAGCAGCTGGTACGGCGCGGAGGGCGGCGCGGTCCGGGCGAACTGCTGGCCCTCGTCGGCCTCGATCCCGAGCGCACCCTGCGCAGCTATCCGCACGAGCTGTCCGGCGGGCAGCGGCAGCGGGTGCTGATCGCCATGGCCCTGTCCCGCGATCCGAGCCTGATCATCGCCGACGAGCCGACGACCGCGCTGGACGTCACCGTGCAGGCCCAGGTGATGGAGCTGCTGCTGCGGCTGCGCGCGGAACTGGGCTTCGCGCTGGTCCTGGTCTCGCACGATCTGGCGCTGGTCGCGGATGTCACCGACCGGGTGGTGGTGATGTACGGCGGGCAGATCGTGGAGAGCGGGGTGACCGCGGAGCTGGTGGGGGCCCCGGCCCACCACTACTCGCGGGGGCTGCTCGGCAGCGTGCTCTCGCTGGAGTCCGCCGCGCGGCGGATGACCCAGATCCGGGGCGTCGTACCGGCCCCCGCCGACTTCCCGCCGGGCTGCCGCTTCGCCGGCCGCTGCCCACGGGCGAGCGAGGTGTGCCACACCCGGGCCCCGGCCCTCACGGGCCCCGCCACACACACGGTCGCCTGCCACCACCCGGCCCCGGCCGACAGCGAGGAGGCCGTCCAGTGAGCGCCGTACCGGAAAGGGATCGTCCAGTGGGCGCCGTACCGGAAGGGGACCGTCCGGTGAACCCCCTGGCGGAAGCTCCCGTCGTGGAGGTGCGGGGTGTGCACGTGGTGCACAAGGCGCGCACCGGGGGGCTGTTCGCCCGGGACCGGGTGTACGCGCTGACCGGCGCCGATCTCGCGGTGGCGGCCGGTGAGACGGTGGGGGTCGTCGGCGAGTCGGGGTGTGGGAAGTCGACGCTGGCGAAGGTGCTCATCGGGGTGGAGCGGCCGGTCGCGGGGACGGTGGCGTTCCGGGGGCGGGACCTGTGGGCGATGCCGGGCGCCGAGCGGCGGACCACGGTCGGCGCGGGCACCGGCATGATCTTCCAGGACCCCGCGACCGCCCTGAACCGGCGGCTCACCGTCCGCCGTGTCCTGCGCGATCCACTGGATGTGCACGAGCGCGGCACCCGGGTCCAGCGGGAGGCACGGGTGCGGGAGCTGATGGGTCTGGTGGGGCTGCCCCGGGGGCTCGCGGAGGCGCTTCCCGGGCAGTTGTCCGGCGGCCAGCGCCAGCGCGTCGCCATCGCCCGCGCGCTCGCCCTGGACCCGGCGCTGGTCGTCGCCGACGAGCCGACCAGCGCGCTGGACGTGTCGGTGCGCGCGCAGATCCTCAATCTGCTGCTCGACCTCAAGGACCGGCTCGGGCTCGCGCTGGTGTTCGTCTCGCACGACATCCAGACGGTACGGCGGATGAGCGACCGGGTGGTCACCATGTACCTGGGCCGGATCGTGGAGGAGACCCCGGCGGACCGGGTGACCGGCCGGGCCCGGCACCCGTACACCCGTGCCCTGTTCTCGGCCACCCCCGGGCTGCTGCACCCCGTCGACCCGATCCCGCTGGCCGGCCCGGTGCCGTCGGCGACCCGGCCGCCGAGCGGCTGCCCCTTCCGCACCCGGTGCTGGAGGGCGGACGCGGTGTGCGCACAGGTGATGCCGGACTTCTCGGCCGCGTCGCACCCGGCGCACCGCTACCGCTGTCACCATCCTGTGGAGGAGGACCTGTCGACCCGCGACCTCACCCGCAGGAGCCGTGAATGACCTTCCCCGCCCCGCTCACCGGAGTCGTCCCGCCCGTCTGCACGCCCCTGACGCCCGAGCGCGAGGTCGATGTGCCCTCGCTGCTGCGACTCGTGGACCATCTCGTGGGCGCGGGGGTGCACGGGCTGTTCGTGCTCGGCTCGACCTCCGAGGCGGCCTTCCTCACGGACGCCCAGCGGCGCCGGGTGGTGGAGGCGGTCGCGGGGCACGTGGGCGGCCGGCTGCCGGTGCTGGCCGGGGTGATCGACATGACGACCCCGAGGGTCCTGGACCAGGTCCGTGCGGTCACGGCGGCGGGCGCGGAGGCGGTCGTGGTCACCGCGCCGTTCTACGCCCGCACGCACCCCTCGGAGATCGTCCACCACTACCGCCGGATCGCCGCCCTGAGCCCGGTGCCGGTGGTCGCCTACGACATCCCGGTCGCCGTGCACACCAAGCTGCCCCCCGAGCTGGTGCTGGGGCTCGCCGGGGACGGGGTGCTGGCCGGGATCAAGGACTCCAGCGGGGACCTGGCGGCCTTCCGCGAGCTGGTCACCGGGGCCCGCGCCCACCCCGGTTTCGCCGTGCTGACCGGCTCCGAGCTGATCGCCGACGCCGCGCTCGCGCTGGGCGCGGACGGGGCGGTGCCGGGGCTGGCCAATGTCGATCCGCACGGGTACGTACGGCTCTACCGGCAGTGCCGGGCGGGCGACTGGGAGGGGGCGCGGGCCGAACAGGACCGGCTGTGCGCGCTGTTCGGGCTGACCGGGGCGGGGGATCCGGCGCGGATGGGCGGCAGCTCCTCGGCGCTGGGCGCGTTCAAGGCGGCCCTGCATCTGCGGGGCGTGATCGACTGCCCGGTCACCGCGGAGCCGCAGGTGCCGCTGTCGGGCGAGGAGAGGGAGAAGGTCGCCAAGTACCTCGCCTCGGCGGGGCTGTTGTAGCCGTCCGCCGCCGGATCCGCCCGGCTCAGTCCGCTTCCGGCGCCCCGGTGACGTGGGTCTCCGCCCAGGTGAGCAGCTCCGGTTCGCGCAGCGACGGCAGCCACAGGTCGGCCCGTTTCGCACCGTCCCCGGCGGGCCGGGGGCCGACCCCGAGCACCCGCAGTCCGGCGCGGTGGGCGGACTCCACCCCGGTCAGGGAGTCCTCGACGGCGAGCGCCCTGAGCGGGGGCACCCCGCACAGCCGGGCCGCCAGCAGGTACACGTCCGGCCAGGGTTTGGGTCGTACGGAATCCCCGGTCTCGGGGACGACGATGTGCTCGAAGTGCGTGCGCAGCCCGGCCCGTTCGAGGCTGCCCTCGACCACCACCATCGGGCAGTTGCTGGCGACCGCCAGCGGCAGCCGCCCGGACAGCGTCCGTACGAGCTGGGCGGCGCCCGGCATGGTGACCGGGTCGTCGGTGACCAGCTCCAGGAAGTGGTCGAGGAGCGCTCCCGTGAGGCCGGCCGCCAGCTCGGGCTTGTGCACCGAGTCCGCCATCAGGCGGCCGCACTCCTCGTAGTGCATGCCCTTGGCCTGCTCGGCGAACCCGGGCGGTGCCTGGAGGCCGAACTCCCGGAAGGCCAGACTGCGGGCCTCCACCCAATGGCGTTCGCTGTCCATCAGGGTGCCGTCGCAGTCGAAGACGACGGCCTCGGGCGACCAGTCGAGCAGAGGGCGGGCATGAGGGGTCACAATGGCCTCCTAAGGTGGCAGGGACGGGGGGTGGCGTGCGGCGCACGCGTCGTTGAAATGCGTCATTCCCGACGTTCCACAGGAAACGGAAAGATAGCGACGACTACGTTATTTTCGCGGCGGCAAATCAGGCAATAACCCCATAGAGGGACTGGACCTTGGCGCCGCTCGGGTGTATAGGGCACAGAGAACACGCCCCTTACCACTCGCTCGCGTTCCCCTTCGAAAGAAATACGTAATTACCGCACGCGTGTGATTTCTGTTTGCTCCCGGCGTACGCGGGCGCACTACATTCAGCCCGTCGGAAATACCGAGCGAGGGCAGGCGGAACGTTGCAGGATCGGGCCAGGACAACCCGCAGATCACTTCTGGAAGCGGCCGCCCAGCTCTTCGCCGAACAGGGATACGCGGGCACGAGCGTCAACGACATAAGCGCCCGGTCCGGCCGGACCAGCGGCGCCGTCTACTTCCACTACGCCAGCAAGGAGGGCATCGCCCTCGCCGTCGTCCAGCACCGCTTCGCCACCTGGCCGCAGCTCACCGCGCGCTACGCGGACGCGGCCGTCCCCCCGGTCCAGCGGCTCGTCGCGCTCAGCTACGACATCGCCCGCGCCCTCGCCGAGGATCCGCTGACGCGCGCCGGCGCACGCCTGTGGGCCGAGCGCGCCACCATCGACGCCCCCCTGCCCGACCCCTTCGCGCTGTGGACCGCCGCCGCCACCCGGCTGCTCGCCGAGGCCCGCAACGCCGGTGACCTGGCGAAACACGTACGCCCCGCGCCCACCGCCCGGACCCTGGTGCGCGCGTTCTTCGGGCTGTGCTCCCTCACCGAGGCGCTGGAGGGCGCGGCCACCGTCAGCGACCGGCTCACCGACTGGTGGCAGCTGACCCTGCCCTCCCTCGGGGCCGCCCCGGGAATTCACCCGTGGGACGGCACCCCGGCGGGTGAGTGAGCGCCGATCCCGGTGAGCCGGCGGAACGAGAGGCCGTCGTAGGAACCCGTCTCGTACAGCACCCCCACCGCGCCGGTGCCGAGCTGGACCAGGTCGGAGTAGGCGGCCGGGCCGTCGTCCAGGGTGGTCAGGCGGGAGAAGCCGCGGCCCGCGTCGGTGCTGGACCAGACGGCCATGGCGCGGCGGGCGGTCGGCACGGAGGGCGCGGAGAACAGCAGCGGGGCGTGCGCGCCCTGGAGTTGCAGCACGCTGCCCTGGACCACCGGGACGTCCTTGAGGGTGTCCTGGGCGGCGTAGGGGCGGTCGAGGGTGGCGCCGCCGTCGGAGGAGTAGGTGTCGACGCGGTTGCCCGGGACGCTGCCGTACTGGTCGCGGGCGCTGAAGTAGACCCGTCCGTCGGGGAGTTGGGTGGCGCTGGTCTCGTTGACGTTGACGACCCCGCTGGGCCCGGTCGCGGTGAAGCCGAGGTGCCAGGTGCGGCCGCCGTCGTCGCTGTAGAGGGCGTGGCCGCCGTAGTAGCGGGACTCGCGGCCGGTGTCCTTCGAGCCCTCGGGCGGGGCGGTGGAGTGGTTGGCGGGGACCAGGATGCGCCCGGCGTGCGGGCCCCGGGTGAGGGCGACGGCGTGGCCGGGGCCGGTGGCGTACCAGCGCCAGTCGGGCCGTTTCGCGGCGGCGGTGATGTCCTTCGGCGCGGTGAAGGTGCGGCCGTCGTCCGCGCTGCGCTGCACATAGACCCGCCGGCCCCGCTCGGCCGTGACCTGGCCCCGCATGATCTGGTCCTCCGTCACATCTCCCGCGTTCCCGCAGGTCACGAGGACGATGGTGCCGGTGCGCGGGTCGACGGCGGGGGCCGGGTTGCCCCGGGTGTTCCCGTCGCCCGCGGCCACCACGGCGAGCGGGCCCCAGGTGCAGCCGCCGTCGGTGGAGCGGCGCACCACCACGTCGATGTCCCCGCTGTCCCCGGATCCGTGCCGCCGGCCCTCGGCGAAGGCGAGGACGGTGCCGCGCAGGGTGCGGACCACGGCGGGGATGCGGTAGGCGGCGTACCCGCCCTGCCCGGAGACGTACGGCCGGGAAGAGGCGCACTCCGGCGCGGAGTCGAGCGGCCTCGCGGCGGCGGGCAGCGGGGCCGTCGCGAGGGCGGCGAGGAGGGTGAGGCTGGTGAGTACGGTGCGTCGCAGCGGGGTCACGCCGTGATGCTGCCCCCGGTACGGTCGGACGCCACTACTCCGTTCGAGGTAATCGAGCGGGAGCAGGCGGGGCGCCCCGCCGTGGGTCAGGACGGGGTGCGGGCCGCCTCCAGGAGCCGGGTCACGTCCTCGGCGGGGAGCGTCAGGGCCGCGCCGACCGTGGTCAGCGCGTCGCGTTCGGCGGGCGTGTAGGGGCCGTCGGCGAGGGCGATGTGAGCGCCCTGGAGGAGCAGGGCCTCGCGCCCGGCCGGGGCGAGGTGCGGGGCGAGCGGGTCCAGCGCCTCGTGCAGCTCTATCGTCAGGCCGGCCCCGCAGGGCCCGCCCAGGACCCGCCCGGTGTCGGCGGCCAGGGCGTCGACCAGGGCGGCGAGCTGCTCCTCGGTACAGTCCTCGACGCCGCCCGCGCGGACCGCGGCGCAGGCCGTCTCCAGGGACGCGCGGGAGCCGGTGCCGCCCGCGGCGAGGACGGCGAGGGCGACGGTGTGCACGCTGTCGCGGAGCATCGCGGAGAAGCGCCGGGTGGTGGGGTGGTCCAGGACGTCGGTGCCGTAGTGCCGGCCGCAGGCGGCGCACTCCACGACGGGTCCGGTGGTCCCGCGCGGCAGCACCGGCACCCCGAGCAGGGTGAGCCGGCGGCGTCCGGTGAGCCGCTGGTAGTTGCGGTCGCCCCCGCAGCCGGGGCAGTAGAACTCGCCGTCACCGACGGGTGTCCACGCGGTGCGCGTGCCCAGGACGCACAGGGCCCTGGTGGCACGGTCGTCTCGTCCCCTTACCGGCAGCACGTCGCACCTCCCTAGAGCACGGCACCATCGCCGCGCTGGCGTGATGTTAGCCACATCACGGAGGCTGAGTCAGTACCCCGGACGAGACCAGTCTGTGACCTGTCCGGCCCTATGGCCGAGAAGCGACGAGGCTCCGGCCGCCGTATGCGGCGACCGGAGCCTCGAAACCCCCGGTGGGGGTGGGTCAGCGGGTGGCGCGGTTGACGGCGGAGACGACCGCCTTCAGCGAGGCACGCGTCGTGTTCGCGTCGATGCCGATGCCCCACAGGACCTGGCCGTCGATCGCGCACTCGATGTACGAGGCGGCCTGCGCGGAGGCGCCCTCGCTCATCGTGTGCTCCTGGTAGTCCAGCAGGCGCACATCGATGCCGACGGCCTGCAGGGCGTCGAAGAAGGCCGAGATCGGACCGTTGCCGGAGCCGGTCAGCACGCGGTCCTCGCCGTCCACGGTGGCCTCGACGGTCAGCGTGTCCACGCCGTCGTTGTCCGTGGTCGACTGGCCGTTCCTGACCTGGATGCGGCCCCACGGGTTGGCGGAGTTGGGCAGGTACTCGTCCTGGAAGGCCGCCCAGATGTCCTTCGGGGTGATCTCGCCGCCCTCGGCGTCCGTCTTGGCCTGGATGATCTTCGAGAACTCGATCTGCATCCGGCGCGGCAGGTCCAGCTTGTGGTCGTTCTTCAGGACGTACGACACACCGCCCTTGCCGGACTGCGAGTTGACGCGGATGACGGCCTCGTAGGAGCGGCCGACGTCCTTGGGGTCGATGGGCAGGTACGGCACCGCCCACTCCAGGTCGTCCACCGTGACGCCCTTGGCCCGCGCGTCGGCCTCCATCGCGTCGAAGCCCTTCTTGATGGCGTCCTGGTGGGAGCCGGAGAAGGACGTGTAGACCAGGTCGCCCACGTACGGGTGGCGCGGGTGGACCTCCATCTGGTTGCAGTACTCCCACGTACGACGGATCTCGTCGATGTCGGAGAAGTCGATCTGCGGGTCGACGCCCTGGGAGAACAGGTTCATGCCCAGGGTGACCAGGTCGACGTTGCCGGTGCGCTCGCCCTGGCCGAACAGGCAGCCCTCGACGCGGTCGGCGCCGGCCATCAGGGCCAGTTCGGCCGCCGCCACCGCCGTACCGCGGTCGTTGTGCGGGTGCACGGACAGGCATACGTACTCACGGCGGGACAGGTTGCGGTGCATCCACTCGAAGCGGTCCGCGTGCGTGGAGGGGGTCGAACGCTCCACCGTGGCGGGCAGGTTGAGGATGATCTCGCGGCCCGGACCCGGCTGGTAGACGTCCATGACCGCCTCGCAGACCTCCAGGGCGAAGTCCAGCTCGGTGTCGGTGAAGATCTCCGGGGAGTACTGGTAGCCGAACTCGGTCTCCGGGCCCAGCAGTTTCTCCGCGTACTCCATCACCAGGCGGGTGCCGTCGACGGCGATCTGCTTGATGTCGTCCCTGGAGCCGCGGAAGACGACCCGGCGGAAGACCGGGGCGGTGGCGTTGTACAGGTGGACGGTGGCGCGGCGGGCGCCCTTCAGGGACTCCACGGTCCGCTCGATCAGGTCCTCGCGGGCCTGGGTCAGGACGGAGATCGTCACGTCCTCGGGGATCGCCCCCTCCTCCTCGATGATCGAGCGCACGAAGTCGAAGTCGGTCTGGCCGGAGGCGGGGAAGCCGACCTCGATCTCCTTGTAGCCCAGCTTGACCAGCTGGTCGAACATCCGGCGCTTGCGCTCGGGCGACATCGGGTCGATCAGGGCCTGGTTGCCGTCGCGCAGGTCGGTGGAGAGCCAGCGGGGAGCGACCGTGATCCGCTCGCCGGGCCAGGTGCGGTCCGGGATGTCCACCTGGTCGTAGCGGCCGTACTTGTGGATCGGCAGGGAACTGGGCTGCTGGCGATTGGCCATGGTGCGTGGCTCCTCAAAGGGGTCCGGATGTCCGAGTGGACGGCCGACGACGCAACGCCAAGCTCCGCGGGGAGGGAGTCGGCCTCGACTACAGACCCTCGCCGCGGCAGCTAAGAAGAAGCAGCACGAATCGCATGATGCAGCGCAGCCTAGCCGAGCGGTTCAGGATGTGGGGACGCCGTCCAGTATGCGGGACCGGTAGGACAAATAGGGCATAAAGTGCGACAGGCCACAGGGGTGCCGCACGGGCCACGCACGGGGGGCGCGCAGTCGTACCACAATGTCACGCTCCGTCGCGCCCTCTGTCCCGGTATTTCACCAATCATGGTTGCGAGTAGTGACTTTGGCGTCACTCAGTGCAATGGTCGATGACATGACGACGAGGAACGGGGCCCTCGAGCCCGTCTTCTGCACGATCGTGCCACCGCACGTCCTCGACCAGCTCTCCCGGACCGCGGACCCGGATGTGTCGGCACCCGCACGCCGCTCCCTGGAACACGACGCCTACCAGCGCACCCGTCGGCGGCTGACCACGGTCATCGGCGCGACCGCCGTCGCGCTGCCCGAGGGCGCCGCCGCCGACCAGCCGCACCGCACCATCTACGACACCCACCACTCCCAGGACCTGCCCGGCGACAAGGTCCGCGAGGAGGGCTCGGACCCCGGCTCCGACGCCTCCGTCAACCGCGCCTACGCCGGCCTCGGCGCCACCTTCGAGCTGTATCTGAAGGTGTACGGCCGCCACTCCATCGACGGCAACGGAATGCCGCTCGACGCCACCGTGCACTTCGGGGAGGGCTACGACAACGCCTTCTGGAACGGCGAGCAGATGGTGTTCGGCGACGGCGACGGGAAGGTCTTCCTGGACTTCACCATCCCGGTGGACGTCATCGGCCACGAGCTGACCCACGGCGTCACCCAGCACACCGCCAACCTGGAGTACTTCGGCCAGTCCGGCGCGCTCAACGAGTCGGTCTCCGACGTCTTCGGCTCGCTGATCAAGCAGTACGCGCTGGGCCAGACCGCCGCCGAGGCCGACTGGCTGATCGGCGCGGGGCTCCTCGCCCCGGGCGTGCACGGCACCGCGCTGCGCTCGATGAAGGCCCCGGGCACGGCGTACGACGACCCGAACCTCGGCAAGGACCCGCAGCCCGCGACCATGGAGCACTATGTGCGCACCGGCCGCGACAACGGCGGGGTGCACATCAACTCCGGCATCCCCAACCACGCCTTCTACCTGGCCGCCAAGGCCCTCGGCGGGCACGCCTGGGAGAAGGCGGGACAGGTCTGGTACGACGCGCTGACCGGCGGCGACCTCAAGTCGGACGCGCAGTTCGCCGACTTCGCCACGCTCACCGTGAAGGCGGCGCGCCACCGGTTCGGCGCCGACGAGCTGGAGGCCGTGCAGAAGGCGTGGGAACAGGTCGGGGTGCATACGCGGTAGTACGTACCCGGTAGTCCCCCCGCGGCGGCGTCCGCGCTGCGACACTGGACCCATGCGGATTCAGGTGACGCGCACAGGCGGTTTCGCGGGCATCGAGCGCCGGTCCGAGGTGGACACCTCGGACCGGCCCGACGCCGAGGAATGGCAGGCACTGGCCGGACGCGTCCTCGCGTCCGGCCAGGCCCTCCCGCCGGCCGGTGTGCCGGACGGGTTCAGCTACGAGATCACGGTGGACGACCGCACGGTGTACGCGGCCGACCCCCGACTCACCGACGACCAGCGGGAGTTGGTCAGCCGGGTGCTCAAAGAGGGCGCCTAGCAGTAGCCCCTCCGGAGGAAGCCGCGCTGGTTCGGGTCGCCGAGGTCCAGCGGGATGTCGACGTGGCTCGGCAGCTTCCGGAAGGACGCGTTCGGCAGGATGAACTCCCGCCCGGTGTACCGCTGTCGTACGGTCTGGTCGTCGGCGGACTCGCACACGAACGGGTTGGCGTACGTGTTGTAGCCGAGGCCCACGCCGGTGTTGAGGAACCCGGCGTCCTGGCACTGGTACAGCACCCCGCGCAGGGCGGCTGCGTCGCGCGGGCCGGTGTAGCCGGACTGGAAGTTGGCGAAGCAGGCCAGCGAGGACGCGCCGTCGTACGGGGAGGGTCCCGCGGCGGCCAGCGCGTCCAGGAAGTCGCGGCTGCACCCGATCGCCGCCGAGGGCGCCGCGCCCTCGAGGAGCCGGCTGCGCCGGCACCCGGTCACGTCCTGGAAGGCGCCGACGACGTCCTCGCCCCGGCCGAGGCGTGAGTAGGCGAGCACCAGGTCGCGCTGGGCGGCCAGCGGGTAGGCGTCCGTGTGGCCGAACTTCTCGTCCAGCAGCCGGAACCAGGTCTCGAAGGCCGGGACCTGGGCGCGGGTGCCGGACGGCAGGGTGTAGACGGCGAGATCGGTCGGGGTGTCCCAGCTGTCGAGCCCCGGGTAGCCGACGAAGGACAGGACGCCGATGCCGGTCTTCGGGGGCTGGGCGCCGTACCGGCTGCGCAGCTGGAGGTACCGCTCCAGGTTGGTGTTCGAGCCCGCCCACGCGTACCAGAAGCCGCTCGGGTAGAGGGTGGTGTCGCCCCGGGTGTGGGTGGTGCCGAACAGGGTCGGGGAGACGCAGCGCACCTGGCGGGCGTCCCAGGCGGCCTTGTACTCGGCCGGGGTGGAGATGCAGGCCGCGGGGTCGCGGCGGGTGTCGGCGAGCGCGCCGGGCACGCCGCCCAGCAGGACGAACAGACACGCCGCGAGCACGGTGAGCAGCCGTGTGCGCGGCCCGGTGGTCAGCTGATGGACTGTCATACGGTTCAGTTTCGGAACCATCGGGCCGCGAATGCCAGTCGATTGGGCCATGCGGCCCACATCCGGTGACCGCTGGAGCCGCCGGGCGCACGGGCGTTGGCCCGCGCACGGGCGTTGACTTCGTTACCGGCGGTACGGATGATCCGGCCATGGCGACTGACGCACGCGATCCGATCCCCCGGTTCCCGGCCGGCTTCCTGTGGGGCGTGTCGACCTCCGCCCATCAGATCGAGGGGGCGGCCGACCGGCGCGGCCCCTCGGTGTGGGACGTGTTCACCGCCGGGCCGGGCCGGGTGAAGGACGGCTCGACGGCGGCGGTGGCCTGCGACCACTACCACCGCTACCCCGAGGACGTGGCGCTCCTGGCCGGTCTCGGTGTGGACGCCTACCGCTTCTCCGTCTCCTGGCCCCGCGTCGGCTCCCCGGGCGGCCTGGACTTCTACGACCGGCTGGTGGACGAGCTGTGCGCGGCGGGGGTACGGCCGGTCCCCACCCTCTTCCACTGGGATCTGCCCGCGTCCCTCGACTGGCTGGAGCGGGACACGGCGTCCCGGTTCGCCGACCATGTGTCCGTGGTCGCCGAACGCCTGAACGACCGGGTCGCCAAGTGGATCACCCTCAACGAGCCCGCCGAGCACACCCTGCTCGGCCATGCCCTCGGCGTCCACGCCCCCGGCCGGCGGCTGCTGTTCGACGCCCTCCCGGTGGCCCATCACCAGCTCCTCGCCCACGGTCTCGCGGTGCGGGCCCTGCGCGCGGCCGGCGCCGCCGACATCGGCATCGCCAACTCCCACGGCCCGACGTGGCCGGCCTCGCCCGACCCGGCGGACGCGGAGGCGGCGGACTTCTACGACACCCTGCTCAACCGCCTCTTCGCGGACCCGCTCCTGCTGGGCGAATACCCGGCCGGACTGGGTGAGTTGATGCCTTCAGCCGACATCGCGGCGGACCTGAAGGTGATCGCGGAACCCCTCGACTGGTACGGCGTCAACTACTACGCCCCGACGCTGGTGGGCGCCCCGCTGGGTACGGAGTCGGAGTTCGGCGGCGTGCCGATACCCGCCGAACTCCCCTTCTCCGTAAGGGAGATACCGGACCGGCCCCGGACCGACTTCGGCTGGCCGGTGGTCCCGGAGGGGCTGACCGAGCTGCTGTGCGGCTTCCGGGAGCGCTACGGCGACCGGCTCCCGCCGGTCGTCATCACCGAGAACGGCTGCTCGTACGAGGGCCTCGACGACCAGGACCGCATCGCCTACCTGGACGCCCATCTGCGCGCCCTGCACGCCGCGTTGACCGCCGGGGTGGATGTGCGCGGCTACTTCGTGTGGTCCCTGATGGACAACTTCGAGTGGGCCGAGGGCTACGCGCGGCGCTTCGGTCTGGTGCATGTGGACCACGAGACGCTGGAGCGGGTGCCGAAGGCGTCGTACCACTGGTTCCGGGATGTGCTGCGGGCGCAGAGATGACCACCGGCCGCCCGCCGGCCGCGCTCACCGAGCCGGCCGCGCCGGTGGGGCGGGGCTGGACGGCGGCCCTCTCGCTGGCCAACGGGGCGATCTGGGTGGGCTGGTTCGGCCCGCTACAGATCCTGCTGGCCTCCCAGGCGAGGGACCTCGCGCCCGGCACCGGGATGTCCAAGGAGACCCTGCTGGCCTGGGTGACCGGGGCGGGCGCGGTGGTGTCCCTGCTCGCGAACCCGTTCTTCGGCGCGCTGTCCGACCGTACGACCGCTCGGGCGGGCCGCCGTACCCCGTGGATCGCGGCCGGGGCGGCGGGCGGGGCGCCGGCCCTGCTGCTGCTCGCGGGCGCGGGCGGGCCGTGGTCGATGGTGCTCGGCTGGTGCCTCGTCCAGCTCGCCCTGAACGCGGCCTTCGCGGCGGTGACGGCGGCGGTTCCGGACCGGGTGCCGAGGCGCCAGCGGGGGGTGGTGGGCGGCTGGTTGGGCGCGGCGCAGATCCTGGGCGTGGTCGCGGGCACGGGGCTCGCGACGGCGGCGGGCGGGATCGGCGCGGGGTACGCGGCCTGCGCGGTGTGCGCGGCGGCGGGCGCCCTGCCGTACCTCCTCCTCTTCCGCGACCTCCCCCTCCCGCCCGGGGACCGGCCCCCGTGGTCCTGGCGTGGGTTCCTCGCGGGCTTCTGGCTGAGCCCGCGCCGGTATCCCGACCTGGGCTGGGCCTGGCTGACCCGTTTCCTGATCAACCTCAGCAACTCGCTGGTGCTGCTGTACCTGCTCTACTACCTGCGCGACCGCGTCCACTACCCCGACCCCGGCCGGGGCGTCCTCGTCCTGACGGCGGTCAACGGTGTGACGCTGCTGGCCACGGTGGTGCTGGGCGGCGCCTGGTCCGACCGCACGGGCCGCCGCAAGCCGTTCGTGGTCTGGTCGGGCGTGCTGATGGCGGTGGCGACCGGGACCCTCGCGGGCTGGCAGACCTGGCCCGGCGCGGTGACGGCGGCCGCCGTCCTGGGCATCGGCTTCGGCGTCTTCACCTCCGTCGACTTCGCCCTGATGACCGACGTCCTCCCCCACGCCCTCTCCCGGGCCAAGGACCTGGGCCTCGTCAACGTGGCCAACGCCCTCCCCCAGGCGGCCGCCCCGGCGCTGGCGGCGCCGCTGGTGGCGTACCTGGGCGGATACCGGACCCTGTATGCGGTGTCGGCGCTGATCGGGCTGGCGGGGGCGGTGCTGGTCGGGCGGATCAGGGGGGTGGACTGAAGGAGGGGTGGCCTGAAGGGACGGTCAGAAGCCGAGCTTGCGGAGCTGCTTCGGGTCGCGCTGCCAGTCCTTGGCCACCTTGACGTGCAGGTCCAGGAAGACCGGGGTGCCCAGGAGCGCTTCGATCTGCTTGCGGGACTTGATGCCGACGTCCTTGAGGCGCTTGCCCTTGGGGCCGATGATGATCCCCTTCTGGCTGGGGCGCTCGATGTAGACGTTCGCGTGGATGTCGAGCAGCGGACGCTCCGCCGGCCGGTCCTCGCGCGGCAGCATCTCCTCCACGACCACCGCGATGGAGTGCGGCAGCTCGTCGCGCACGCCCTCCAGCGCCGCCTCGCGGATCAGCTCGGCCACCATCACCTGCTCGGGCTCGTCCGTGAGGTCGCCCTCGGGGTAGAGCGCGGGGCCCTCGGGCAGCAGCGGCACCAGCAGGTCGGCCAGCAGCTCCACCTGCTTGTCGCCGACCGCCGACACCGGCACGATCTCCGCCCACTCGAACCCCAGCTCCTTGCCGAGCTGATCGATGGCGATCAGCTGCTCGGCGAGGGCCTTGGAGTCCACGAGGTCGGTCTTGGTGACGACGGCGACCTTGGGCGTCTTCTTGATCCCGGCCAGTTCCTTCGCGATGAACCGGTCACCGGGGCCGAGCTTCTGGTCGGCCGGCAGACAGAACCCGATCACGTCGACCTCGGCCCACGTCGTGCGCACGACGTCGTTCAGCCGCTCGCCCAGCAGTGTGCGCGGCTTGTGCAGCCCGGGGGTGTCGACCAGGATCAGCTGGGCGTCGGGCCGGTGCACGATGCCCCGCACCGTGTGCCGCGTGGTCTGCGGCCGGTTCGAGGTGATCGCCACCTTCTGCCCGACCAGAGCGTTCGTGAGGGTGGACTTGCCCGCGTTGGGGCGGCCCACGAAGCAGGCGAAGCCGGCGCGGTGGACGGTTTCCGCCGGCTGCTCGGATGACTGGGTGCGAACGCTCATGCCGTTCATTGTCCCTGATCCCGGAGCCCCCGCCGCACCGCGAAGCGATGGTTACGCAACGTCACCAATACGTCACGGAAACGTACCCTCATCCGCCACCCGGCCACCACCGCCACCACCGCCACCACCGCCACCACCATGAACACCAGCACCACCAGCGGCAGCCACGGCACCGCGTAGAACGACGTCCCCGCCGTCGCCGACGCCCCCCGCGCCCGCGCGCTCACCGCGACCGCCACCCGGTCGAGCACCGGCGTGCCGCGCCAGGTCTCGGTGAGCCGTACCGACTGCCCCGGCAGCAGCTCCGCCGGTACCCGGGCCGCCCGGCGGTCCAGCAGGGTGCGGCCGAACAGTCCGCGCGCCGTCAGCTCCACGCTCGGCCGCAGCGTGACGTTGCCCGTGTTCCGCAGGGTGTACGACACGGTCGCCGTACCCGTGCCGAGGAAGAGCGACCGGTGGCGGCCGAGGCTCGGCCGGGAGACCGCCAGCGCGGGCAGCGCCGGACCGCCGACCCGCAGATACACCCGCGCGCCGACCGCCCGCCGGATCCCCAGCGCGAGCCTCCCGCCGCCCGGCTCGGTCCGCTCGTCCAGCGCGACGACGGCCCCGGGATGGTCCCCGGGCTCCGCGCCGGCCGGCACCCGCAGCGTGAACGGCACGGTCACGGTCCGATGCCCCGGCACCGTGATCCGGGACCTGGCGAGCCGCGCCCACGCGCCCACCCCGCGCATCGTCTCGTCCACCGTGCGCACGGCGAAGCCGCCGTCCCGGGGGGTGTTGTAGGCGTCGGCCGCGTAGAGCCGGAAGGTGAGCGGCCCGCCGGTCCTGTTCTGGACGGCGACCTTGTCGGTGAGGGTCTGGCCGGGGTCGGCGGAGAGGTAGAAGTAGGGCCGGGCCGATGCCTGGGCGGCGACCGGGTACACGGACCAGCTGCCGTTGTCGGCGGCCCGCGCGGGCACGGCGGGGAAAAAGGGCAGCAGCAGGCCGAGCGCGACGACGTAAGCCGCGCGCAGGGCCCGGGACCCCCACGGCCGGGAGCGGGCCGGGGCACGGGCGGGTGCGGGCGCCCGTACGCTCATGACAGCGTCAGCGTGAGCACGCCGGAGTACGCGCCCGGAGGCGTGAACGCCGGTACGGCCAGGGAGAGTCCGGCGTCGACGGTGAACTCGCCGCCGGTCAGCGTCCCGTCCGGCGTCCCCGCGAGGGTGGCCCCCGAGGAGCCCACCGTGCCCGCCGAACCCGCCGTACACGTGCTGGGACTGCCCGCCCCGGTCGCACACGACGGTGTCCAACTCAGCCGGTCCGCGCCGATCTTGCCGCCCGGTCCGGTGAAGTCGGTGACCCTGCCGGTCAGCGACCAGCCCGCCGGACCGCCGCGGAAGTCCTTGACCGTGACCGTCCGGAGCGCGCCGGTCGAGGCGCCGCCCCGGCCGAAGTCGACCCCCGACAGCGCGACCGAGTCCCCGGCCTGGGTCATGGCGAGCGTGCCCGCCCTGACGCTCGTGGTGAGCTTCTGACTGCCGGGCGGCACCGGCGTGTCGACGACGTAGGCCGCGGGGCCCGCGCCGGTGTCGGCGTTCCAGGAGGCACCCTCGTACGCGACGATCCCGGTGGTCGAGGTGTCGTTCACGACGAGGGAGCCGCTGAAGGAGCCCTGCCCGTCCGCCGTCACGCTCGCGGTGTCCCCGGTCTGGGTGGTCCCGGAGCGTCCGGCGAGGGTGACGGCGGCGCCCGGGGTGAAGCCCGTACCGCCGACCCTGACGCTCGCGCCCGGGTCGCCGGTGGCCGAACCCAACGTGATCGCGCGGGTGTTGGCCGGGGTACCCGCCGTCGCCGTGATGGTCTCGGACGCCGGTGCGGGCGGGTTCGTGACCGTGCAGGGGGTGTCCAGTTCCATGATGTAGCTGGTGTGGATGTTGTAGTCGCCCGGCGCGAGGGTGATCTTCCCGGGCTTGGTGACGGTGAACGTGCCCGTCATGGAGAAGGACGGGAAGGCGGCCTTCCCCGGCACCGGGGGGTTCTTCTTCGGCCCGGCGACCGTGATGTCACCGCTCTGGGCGCCGCCCAGCGTGACCTTGCCGGTCGGGGTCATGATGTCGGCGGGCAGCGCCAGGTCGGTGGGGTTGCTCGCGGCGGCCGTGACCACGGTGTAGGTGACGGTGACGGTGTCGCCGACCTTCGGGCCGGTGTCGTCCGCCGACACGGTGGCGGTCGTGGTGCCGTCGATCGGCGGCAGGCCCGCGATGGCGGGCGGGACGCAGTGCGTGGCGAAGTCCACGTCGGTGCCCGCGGCGCCGGCCGGGCAGGCCAGCGCGCCGCCCGCGCCGGCCACGAGCGCGGTCGCACCGAGCAGTGACGCCCAGCGCCACCGTCCGGATCTTCGGGTGATGAGACCCATGGGGCCCCTCCTGAGGGTGGTGGGCGCGGCCGAACGGGCGCCCCGACAGGGGGCATTGGCGGGGCGGCGGGACGAGAAGTCAAGAAGGATGCCGCAGAATCCTGACGGCTCGTCAGTTCCCGCGGCATCCGGGGGCGGACCGGAACGGGCCGGTCGGCGGGGGCGGGCTCAGAACACGAACGGGCCCGGCGACTGGTGACCGCTCGCGGTGCACGTCACGGTGACGCCGAAGATCACCATCTTCAGCGAACCGCCGTACGCGTCCAGGCTGTACCCGGAGGCGACGGTCCCGGAGAGCGGGCCGACGCTGACCGGGGCGCCCGGGTTCATGACCGGGTTCTTCGTGCCGCTGAACACGACACTGCCGCCGCCCGCCCTGGCCATGGTGAGCGTGGAGGTGATCGAGTCCGCGGCCACCGTGACCGGGGCGGTGATCGCGGTGGAGGTGAGGCTCAGGGTGGCCGAGGTGCCGCTCTGGGTGGCGGTGAGCGTGGCCGTGCCGCCGCCGAAGATGCCGCAGCTCGCGGTGATGGTCGCCGTCTGGGGAGTGACGGCGGACGCGGAGGGTGCGAGGGCGAGACCGGTGACCGCGAGGGCCCCGGCCGCCAGGGCCGCACCGGTTGCCGTGCGCTTGGCTCTCATGGGGATCCGCTTTCCTTCCTGCTGGGCACGCCGGACGTGCCGGGTGGGGTGATCGGAAGGTGCGCCGACGAGCGGCAGGCCGGCCGGGCGGGTGCGGACGCGCCGGACGGCGGTGCGGATCTGACGGGTCGTCGGGACGTACGCGTTCATTGACGCGCGCGCCCCGCGCCCCAGCAAGGTCGAATTCCAGCCGACCTTTCGGTCGGTTTCCCCCCGGCTCGCCGCGGGCGGTCAGCCCTCGGAGCGGCCCGCGGCGGCGGTCGTACGGACCGTGCCGTCCGCCCCCGCGAGCAGCACCGGCGTGTCCGCGCCCCCGAGGTCGGCCACCGCGGCCAGGTCCTCGGCCGGTACCGACTCCGCGTCGCCGACCACGGCCGCCGCCTCCAGTGACGCGGCCCCGGACGCCACCGCCATGGCGACGGCGGTGCGCAGCGCGCTGAGCTTCAGCGAGGGCAGGTCCACCGTGGCGGCGACATAGGTGCGCCCGGTGTCGTCCCGTACGGCCGCGCCCTCGGGCACTGCGTTGCGGGCCCGCGCGGAACGGGCCAGGGTCACGATCTTGCGGTCCTCGGGGTCAAGCGCGCTGCTCTCGGTCATGCCCCGAGCATACGAAGGGGTACGACGCTCATCCCGCCACGGGGTACATCGCGCCCCGGCGGCCCTCCGGGGAGGCCAGCCACTCCAGCTTCTCGGCGGTGTTCGCCTCGTCCAGCGGGGTGTGCAGCACGATCATCAGATCGGGGCGGGCGGGTACCTTCAGGACCGTCGACTCCACGACCAGCAGCCCGGCCAGCGGATGCGACAGCTCCTTGCGCACCTGCCCCTGGTCCTCGATGTCCCGCTCGGCCCACAGCGCCGTGAACTCCGCGCTGGCGGCGCTCACCTCGGCCAGCACCTCGCGGAAGCCCTCGTCGTCGGGGCGCGCCGCGCAGGCCGCCCGGAACTGCGCCACCACCGTGCGCGCGTTGCGCTCCCAGCTGTGGCTGCGCTCGCGGTACAGCGGGTCGGTGAAGAAGTCGATCAGGCAGTTCTGGGTGATGCCGGGGCGCATGCCGAGCACGATCGCGGCCGCGTCGTTGTACTGCACGCAGTTGTAGTAGAGGTCCATGATGTGCGCCGGGTACGGCATCCAGGTGTCGATCAGCCGCCGCAGCCCGTCGCACATGTCCTTGCGGCCGGGCACCACTTGGGGCGTCGGCGGGTTCAGTCCGGCCAGCAGATACAGGTGCCGGCGCTCGGCGTCGCTGAGCCGCAGCACCCGCGCGACCGCGTCCAGCACCTGCGGGGAGACGGAGATGTCCCGCCCCTGTTCCAGCCACTGGTACCAGGAGGCGCCCACCCCGGCGAGCACGGCGACCTCCTCGCGGCGCAGTCCGGGCGTACGGCGCCTGCCGCCGCCCGCGGGCAGTCCGGCCTCCTCGGGACGGACCCGGGCGCGCCGGCTCATCAGGAACTCCCGCAGTTCGTCACGCCGATGACTGCGCGTCGCCTCAGCAGCGGCCACGTGCCGCCCCTCCCCCGTCGGTCCTGTGCGGTGGCCTGTCTGGTGGTGCCACCACCACCATAAGTTCCGACTCCCCACCGGTATTCCGTTCGCCCGAAGCTCTTTCCATGGCGATCGACACCACCACCCAGACCTCCCCCGCAGCGGTCACCGCGGCGCCCGGCATCCCCCGGTTGTCGACGCGTGACAAGCTGGTCCTGTTCGTCCTGTGCGCGGCCCAGTTCATGGTCGCGCTGGACTTCTCCGTGCTGAACGTGGCGCTGCCCGACCTCGGCCGCGACCTCGGCATGAGCCGGTCCGCGCTCCAGTGGGCCGTCACCGCGTTCGCGCTGCCCTCCGGCGGCTTCCTGCTGCTGTTCGGCCGCGTCGGCGACCTCTTCGGGCGCCGCAGACTCTTCCTCACCGGCCTCGCCCTGTTCGGCGCGGCCTCGCTGCTGTCCACCCTGGCCTGGGACCCGGCCTCGTTCCTCACCGGGCGCGCCCTCCAGGGGCTCGGCGCGGCGGCGATCGTGCCGACCGGCATGTCCCTGCTGACCACCACCTTCCCGGAGGGGCCGGCCCGCGACCGCGCCCTCGGCATCTCCGGCACCCTGCTGTCGCTGGGCTTCACCATCGGCATGGTCGCGGGCGGCACCCTCACCGACACCTTCGGCTGGCGCTCCACGATGGCCCTGCTGACCCTGTTCGCGCTGATCGTGCTGCCGCTGGCGCCGGGCCTGCTGCCGGAGTCGCTCCCCCATAGCCCTAAAGGCATGGGAGGTACCCCCATCCCGGACCGCCCGCGTCTGGACGTGCCCGGCGCGATCACCGTCACCACCGGACTGCTGTCGCTGATCTACGCCCTGTCCACCGCCGCCGACCACGGCTTCGGCCGCCCCGATGTCCTCGTGGCCCTGGTCGCGGGTCTCGTGCTGCTGACCGCGTTCGTGCTGGTGGAGGCCCGCTCGGCGGCGCCCCTGGTGTCGCTGCCGATGCTGCGCCGGCGCACGGTGGCCTGGGGCAACATCGGCGGTCTGGTCACCTTCTCGATGATGTCCACGATCGTCTTCGTGCTGACCCTGTACCTCCAGGAGATCCTGGGCCTGTCCGCCTTCGAGACCGGGCTGGTCTTCGGCTTCCAGGGCCTGCTGTCCGTGGTCGCCGGCACCCTCGCCCCGAAGGTCATCGGCCGCCTCGGCGCCCGCCGCACCCTGGTCGCCTCGCTGACCGGCCAGGGCGCGCTGACCGCGACGCTGCTCCTGCTGAACACCCATGCCTGGTCGGCGTGGCTGGCCGCGGCCGCGGTGGCGCTGGCCAGCATGTGCCACCTGGGCGCGATCATCTCGTACGGCGTGACGGTCACCTCCGGTGTCCCGGACGAGGAACAGGGCCTGGCCACCGGCCTGGTGACGTCCACCCAGCAGGTCGGCATCACGGTCGGCATCCCGCTGCTCGGCGTGCTGGCCACCACCTCCGGCGACCTGCTGACCGGCGTGCACACGGTGATCGCCCTGGACACGGCGATCGTCCTCGGCGCAGCGCTCCTGATCGGGCTGGGCCTGCGCCGCTCCAGGGCCTGAACTCCAAGCCCCGGCTCTCAGTCCAGGGTCTGGATGATCTCGCTCCGCGCGGCCGTGTGCACCACACGGCCGCGCGCGCCGTCGACCAGCGGGAGGTACGGCGCCACATGCCCGCACTCGACGTCGGCGAGGACCGGCACGCCCAGCGGCCCGAGGGCGTCGAGGACGGCCGCGTCCTGGGTGAGGGTGGGCGCGTCGGGGGCGTGGGTGCGGCCGACGAGGACGGCGGCGGCCCGGTCGAAGAATCCGGCCAGGCGCATGCCGTGCAGATGGCGTGCGATGACGAGCGCGTCGTCCTCGCACGCCTCGACGTGGACGAGCAGCGGTTCACCGGCCGCGAACCGGGTGGTGTCGAGGTAGCGGCTCCCGGCGAGCGGGGCGACGGTCTCGACGCAGCCGCCGATCAGCCGCCCCTCGACGTCCACGTCCCCGTCGCCGTCGAGCCGCCGCCAGCCGCCCGCGCCGTCCAGGGTGAACTCGTCGGTCCCCGGGTCGCGGATCCAGTCGTCCCGGCCGCCGGTGCGGTGCCGGCCGGGCGGAGTCTGGGCGAACGGCTCGCCCTGGGGCGCGGCCACGATGTCCAGCCAGGACACCAGCCCCTCGGGCACCCGGTACGGGGTGTCCATGAGGTTGTTGCCGTGCACGGTCGCCACCCCGGTCAGCAGGGTCAGCGGGGCGAGCACGGTCGACATGTCCGAGTAGCCGACGAGCCAGGTGGGTTCGGCCCGGCCGATCGCCTCGAAGTCCAGGTGGGACATCAGGTCGATGGCCGTCTCGCCGCCCCACGGGGGCACCACGGCCCGGACGGCGGGGTCGGTCAGCATCTGCGTCAGCTCGGCGGCGCGGTCGGCGGCCGGAGCGCTGATGTGGGTGGTGCCGTCCATGCACCGGCCGACGACCACCTCGTAGCCGCGCCTCTCGACCTCCCTGATCGCGACATCGAGGCGGCCCCGGAGCGGCCCGGCCACGCCCGAGGAGGGGGAGGTCACACCGACACGGTCACCGGGGCGCAGGGGGCGCGGGTATCGCATGGTCATACGGGATGCTCTCGAATCCCCCGGGCCCCGGGCAACGCGATTACGGCCGGTCCAGCCGCAGCCGCTCCGCCCTCGGCAGAGCCGCGACGACGAGGTCGTACGAGTCCTCGATCAGCTCGCGCAGCAGCGGGTCCGGCAGGCCGCCGTCGACGGTGACGGTGTTCCAGTGCCGCTTGTTCATGTGCCAGCCGGGGACGATCAGACCCTCGTGGTCGGCGCGCAGCCGTACCGCGTCCTCCGGGTCGCACTTGAGGTTGACCGTCAGGGGCCGCGCGTCCAGGTTCGTCAGGGCGAACAGCTTGCCCAGCACCTTGAAGACCGAGGTCTCCGGACTGAACGGGAAGTCCTCCACGGCCGCGTTGAAGGACAGGCAGAAGGCGCGCAGCTCCTCGGGTCTCACTCGGCCTTCGTCTCCTCGGCGGGCTCCACCAGCACGGTGACGATCTTGTTCCGGCGGCCGGCGGAGGACTCCGCGGTGAGCTTCAGCCGCCGCTCGTCGGGGAGTTCGACCTCGGCGGACGCGCCCGCGATGGGGACCCGGCCGAGCGCCTTGGCGAGCAGTCCGCCGACGGTCTCCACGTCCTCGTCGTCGTACTCCTCCAGGCCGTACAGCTCGCCCAGGTCGGTGATGTCCAGGCGGGCGGTGACCCGGAAGCGGCCCTCGCCGAGGTCCACCACGGGCGGCAGTTCCCGGTCGTACTCGTCGGTGATCTCGCCGACGATCTCCTCCAGGATGTCCTCGATGGTGACGATGCCCGCGGTGCCGCCGTACTCGTCGATGACGACGGCGACGTGGTTGCGCTCCTTCTGCATCTCGCGCAGCAGGTCGCCCGCGTTCTTGGTGTCGGGCACGAAGACCGCCGGGCGCATCGCGGTGGAGACCAGGTCGCTCTCCGCGTCCCGGCTGATGTGCGTCTTGCGGACCAGGTCCTTGAGGTAGACGATCCCGACGATGTCGTCCTCGCTCTCCCCGGTGACCGGTATCCGGGAGAACCCGGAGCGCAGGGCGAGGGTGAGGGCCTGCCGGATGGTCTTGAAGCGCTCGATGGTGACCAGGTCGGTGCGCGGCACCATGACCTCGCGCACCAGGGTGTCGCCCAGTTCGAAGACGGAGTGCACCATCCGGCGCTCCTCGTCCTCGATCAGCGACTCCTTCTCGGCGAGGTCGACCAGCGCGCGCAGCTCCGCCTCGGAGGCGAAGGGGCCGCGCCGGAAGCCCTTGCCGGGGGTGAGCGCGTTGCCGATGAGGATCAGCAGCGAGGGGATCGGGCCCATCACCCGGGCCAGCGGCACCAGGACGTAGGCGGCCACGGTCGCGGTGTTCAGCGGGTGCTGGCGGCCGATGGTGCGCGGGGAGACCCCGACGGCGACGTACGACACCAGGACCATCACGGCGATGGCGACCAGCAGGGCCTGCCAGGTGGCCGAGAACGCCTCCAGGCAGGCATAGGTGACCAGGGCCGCGGCCGCCATCTCGCAGGCGACGCGGACCAGCAGGGCCACATTGAGGTAGCGGGTGGGGTCGGCGGCGATCTGCGCCAGCTTCTCGCCGCCGCGCCGCCCGGACTTCACGGCCTCCTCGGCCCGGAAGCTGGAGACGCGGGCGAGGCCCGCCTCCGCGCAGGCGGCGAGCCAGGCGACGACGACCAGCGCGATCGCGCCGATCACGATCTGCGGGGACATCCGGCCGCTTACGAGACGGTCGGCGCCGGAGACGGGCCGGTCAGCCCGTGCTCGGCCCGCCAGCCGTCCACGATGGCGGCCTGCAGCCCGAACATCTCGGCCTTCTCGTCCGGCTCCTCGTGGTCGTAGCCGAGCAGGTGCAGCACACCGTGGACGGTGAGCAGCTGGAGCTCCTCGTCCATGGAGTGCTGCGTCGGGGCCTCGGCCCCCTGCCTGGTCGCGACCTCCGGGCACAGCACGATGTCGCCGAGCAGCCCCTGCGGGGGCTCCTCGTCGTCCTTGCCCGGTGGACGCAGCTCGTCCATCGGGAAGGACATGACATCGGTGGGCCCGGGCAGATCCATCCACTGGATGTGCAGCTGCTCCATGGCGGCTTCGTCCACGACGATCACCGAGAGCTCGGAGAGCGGGTGGATGCGCATCCGCGCGAGCGCGTAGCGGGCGATGTCGAGGATCGCCTGCTCGTCGACCTCGGTGCCGGATTCGTTGTTGACGTCGATCGACATGCTCGTGCCGGTCTACTTCCCCTTGGTGCCCTTGGCGCCGGTCCTGCCACGGCCCGTGTGGGAGCCGTTCTCCGTGCCGTTCTTGCTGTCGTACTTCTCGTACGCGTCGACAATACGGCCCACCAGCTTGTGCCGTACGACATCGTGGGACGTCAGCCGGGAGAAGTGCACGTCCTCGACGCCCTCCAGGATCTCCTGGACCTGGCGCAGACCCGACTTGGCGCCGCCCGGCAGATCGACCTGCGTCACATCGCCCGTGATCACGATCTTCGAGTCGAAACCGAGGCGGGTGAGGAACATCTTCATCTGCTCGGGGCTCGTGTTCTGGGCCTCGTCCAGGATGATGAAGGCGTCGTTGAGCGTGCGCCCGCGCATGTACGCCAGCGGCGCGACCTCGATCGTCCCGGCGGCCATCAGCTTGGGGATGGAGTCCGGGTCGAGCATGTCGTGCAGCGCGTCGTACAGCGGGCGCAGGTAGGGGTCGATCTTCTCGTAGAGCGTGCCGGGCAGGAAGCCCAGCCGCTCGCCGGCCTCGACCGCGGGGCGGGTCAGGATGATCCGGTTGACCTGCTTGGACTGGAGGGCCTGGACGGCCTTGGCCATGGCCAGGTAGGTCTTGCCGGTACCGGCGGGGCCGATGCCGAAGACGATCGTGTGCTTGTCGATGGCGTCGACATAGCGCTTCTGGTTGAGGGTCTTGGGGCGGATGGTGCGGCCGCGCGAGGACAGGATGTTCTGCGTCAGCACCTCGGCCGGGGTCTCCGAGCCTTCGCTCGTACCGTTGTCGCTCGCCTTGAGCATGGCGATCGAGCGCTCCACTGCGTCCTCCGTCATCGGCTGCCCGGTGCGCAGCACCAGCATCATCTCGTCGAACACGCGTGAGATCAGGGCGACGTCGGCGGGATCGCCGACCGCGCTGATCTCATTGCCCCGGACATGGATGTCGGCCGCCGGGAAGGCCCTCTCGATCACGCGCAGGAGGGAGTCGCCGGAACCCAGAACGGTCACCATGGGGTGCTGGGCGGGGACGGTGAGCTGTGCTCTCGCCTGCTCCTGCGTGGGGGTGTGAGCTGTGGGTGTCTGTGTCATGGGCCGGCGCGAAGGCCTGGTGCTTCCTCCTCCTCGCGACCGCACAACCTAGGGCGGCCTCGTCGGTGTCCAGGGTACGCCGGACGGTTCAGAAGCCTGTAGGACTTTTCCGCCGGTCGGGGGGTGCCCGCCCGTCAGCCGGGGCCCCGGAAGCCGATCGTGGGCACGGCCCGGCGCAGCGGCCAGGGGCGGTCCAGCTCCTCCGGGACCAGCCGGTCGAGGAAGGCGTACCGCTGGAGCGCCATGGGGTCCTGGGCGGGCACGGACTGGACCCGCCGCCACCAGGCGCCGATCTCCGACCAGCCGGGCGCCGACAGGGAGCCGCCGAACTCCTGCACGGACAGCGCGGCCGTGAGCCCCGCGAACGCCAGCCGGTCGGCCAGCGGCCAGCCCGCCAGGGACCCGGTCACGAACCCGGCGACGAAGACGTCCCCCGCGCCCGTGGGGTCCAGCGCCTCCACCGCGATCGCCGGGACCTCCGCGGCCTCGCCGGTACGGCGGTCCACCGCGTACGCGCCCTCCGAGCCCAGCGTCACCACCGCCACCGGCACGTACTCGGTGAGCGCGTGCGCGGCCAGCCGGGGGCAGTCGGCACCGGTGTACCGCTTGGCCTCCTCGGCGTTGGGCAGGAACGCCTCGCAGTGTTCGAGGTCGGAGAGGCCCGCGAGGTCCCAGGCGCCGGTCTCGTCCCAGCCGACGTCGGCGAAGATCCGGGTCCCGCCGCGCGCGGCCTGGGCGATCCAGGGGGCGCGGCGGCCCGGGGTGAGGGAGGCGACGGCGGCGCGGGCGCGGGGCGGGCAGTCGGGGGCCGGCTCCTCCGGCGGCGGCTCGTGGCCGTGCGAGACCATGGTGCGCTCGCCCTCGTACGCCATGGACACGGTCACCGGCGAGTGCCAGCCGGGGACCGTGCGCGACGGTGTGAGGTCGATGCCCTCGCCCTGTTCGAGGGCGTCCCAGCAGTACTCCCCGTAGTGGTCGTCCCCGAAGGCCGCCGCGAGCGAGGTCCGCAGCCCGAGCCGGGCCAGCGCGCTGGCCATGTTGGCGACCCCGCCGGGGCTGGAGCCCATGCCGCGCGCCCAGGACTCGGTGCCGCGCACGGGCGCCGAGTCCAGGCCGGTGAAGATGATGTCGAGGAAGACGGTGCCCGTGAGATAGACGTCCCAGGGCGGGTCCCCGGGGGCGCGCCGCGCGGCGAGCGGATCGACCTGGGCCTGGCGGTGGCCCGCCCGGGTGAGGTGCTCGGGTTCCTCTCCGATGAGGGTGTGCGACGAGGTCACGGTGCGCTCCCTGGTGTGCTGGGTCTGGCCAGTGTGCACCACCGGGGCCGCCGAGCACGGGCATACGGCCGGGGATGCGCGCACCTGGGCAGGTCCGCGCGCACAGCGAAGAGCCCCGCCCCGCACACGGCGGGACGGGGCTCTTCGGTGGAGCGCCGGGCAGGCCTTGCACCTGCATTTCCCCGCAGGAAGCGGGGCGTCTTTCCTTGGACCACCAACGCACTGTCCGGCTACCGGAGTTCCGGCGGCCTCGACATGATCAATCATAGCCCATGCCGGGGCCGGTGCCGGACACGCGTGGGACAGACGCACGCGTCAGAACGCGTACGCGTCCACCTCGGCGAGACAGCGGGCGCGGCGCTCCTCGTCGTCCTCCAGGAAGGAGGCGAGGAAGGAGTTGCGGGCCAGTTCGCGCAGCCGGTCCTCGGTCAGGCCGAGACTCTCGCGCACCGCCCGGAAGTTGTCGTCGGCGTACCCGCCGAAGTAGGCCGGGTCGTCGGAGTTGACCGTGCACAGCAGCCCCGCGTCCAGCATGGCCGGCAGCGGGTGGTCGGCCAGGGTGTCCACCGTGCGCAGCCGGACGTTGGACAGCGGGCACAGAGTGAGCGGGATCCGCTCGCGCACCAGCCGCTCCACCAGCTCGGGGTCCTCCATGCAGCGCAGTCCGTGGTCGACGCGCTCGATGCCGAGCAGGTCCAGGGCCTGGGTGATGTACTCCGGCGGGCCCTCCTCACCGGCGTGCGCCACCCGGCGCAGCCCGAGCCCGGCGGCGGTCTCGTACACCTGGCGGAACTTCGCCGGCGGGTGCCCGACCTCGGCGGAGTCCAGGCCGATGCCGGTGATCCGGTCCAGGTACGGCCGGGCGGCCTGAAGGGTCTCCAGCGCGGAGTCGGCGGACTCGTCGCGCAGGAAGCACAGGATGAGCCTGGTGGAGACGCCGTGGTTCTCCTCGCTGCGGCCGAGCGCCCGCCACAGCCCCTCCACGACGGTGCCCATGGCCAGACCCCGGGCGAGGTGGGCCTGCGGGTCGAAGAAGATCTCCGCGTGCCGTACGCCCTGCGCCGCGGCGCGGGTCAGATAGGCGTTGGCCAGGTCCTCGAAGTCCCGCTCGGTACGCAGGACGGTCATCAGCTCGTAGTACAGGTTCAGAAAGGACTGGAGGTCCTCGAACCGGTACGCCTCGCGCAGCTCTTCCGTGTCGGCGTAGCGCAGCTTCACGCCGTTGCGGGCGGCCAGGTCGAAGGCCAGCTCCGGCTCCAGGGTGCCTTCGATGTGGAGGTGCAGTTCTGCTTTGGGGAGGGGCATCAAAGCATCGTACGGCGCACTTACCGTCGTTTCGGAACCGGCACTCGCTGAAGGTCGTACGCCACGGTCAGCTCGCCCCCGAAGCCGGCGGCCCGTGCCTGCCGCTCGAACTCCTCCGGTTCGGAGTACCGCTGGCTGAAGTGGGTGAGCACGAGGTGCCGCACCCCCGCCTCCCGCGCGACCGCCCCCGCCTGCCCGGCCGTCAAGTGGCCGTGCTCCACGGCGAGTTCCTCGTCCTCGTCCAGGAAGGTGGACTCGATGACCAGCAGGTCGCAGCCCTCGGCGAGGGTGTGCACGCCCGCGCAGAGCCGGGTGTCCATGACGAACGCGAACCGCTGTCCGCGCCGTACCTCGCTGACCTCCTCCAGCGTCACGTCCCCGAGCCGCCCCGCGCGCTGGAGCAGCCCCACGTCCGGCCCCTCGATGCCGTGCGCGGCGAGCCGCTCGGGCAGCATCCGGCGGCCGTCGGGCTCGGTCAGCCGGTAGCCGTACGACTCCACCGGGTGCGAGAGCCTGCGGGCCTCCAGGGTGTACGACGGCGTCACCGCGAGGGTGCCGTCGGCGGTCACCGGGACCTCGGTGACGCCGACGGTCTCCCGGTACGCGGTGGCGTACCGCAGCCGGTCGAAGAAGCGCTGCCCGGAGGCCGGGTAGTGCGCGGTGACCTCGTGCGGCACCCGGTCCAGGTTGATGCGCTGGATGACCCCGGCGAGGCCGAGGCTGTGGTCGCCGTGGAAGTGGGTGACGCAGAGCCGGTTCAGGTCGTGCGCGGCGACCCCGGCGCGCAGCATCTGCCGCTGGGTGCCCTCGCCGGGGTCGAAGAGGATGCCCTCGCCGTCCCAGCGCAGCAGATAGCCGTTGTGGTTGCGGTGCCGGGTCGGGACCTGGCTCGCGGTGCCGAGGACGACGAGTTCACGGACGGACACGGCACTCTATCCGGGCGGCCACTGGAGGCCGCGGCCGCCGAGCACGTGCCCGTGGGCGTGCCAGACGGTCTGGCCGGCGCCGGGCCCGGTGTTGAAGACGACGCGGTAGCTGTCCAGCTTCTCCTCGTCGGCCACGGCCTGGGTCTCGCGCAGCACGTCCGCGGCGATCTCGGGGGCGCCGGCGGCGAGCGCGGCGGCGTCCCGGTAGTGGACCTTGGGGATCACCAGGATGTGCGTGGGCGCCTGGGGGTTGATGTCCCGGAAGGCGACGGTGGTCTCCGTCTCGCGGACGACGGTGGCCGGGATGTGGCCCGCGACGATTTTGCAGAACAGGCAGTCGTCCTGCGGTTCTCCAGCCATTTCGCGTGCGCTCGCTTTCGCCGGGATCAGGTTCGAGAGGATCATCGTAGTCGGTGGGGCGCAGGTGAGTCGGGGTCGCTCGCGCATCGGAGGAGCCCGGCGGCCTATCATCGACCGATGATCTTCATCGTCGTCAAGTTCCCCGTGAAGCCCGAACACGCCGAAGAGTGGCCGCAGCACGTCGAAGCCTTCACCCGGGCCACCCGCGCCGAGGCCGGCAATCTGTGGTTCGAGTGGTCCCGCAGCCTGGAGGACCCCGACACCTACGTTCTCGTCGAGGCCTTCCAGGACGGCGCCGGCGAGGCGCACGTCAACTCCGACCACTTCCGCGCCGGTCTCGAGACGATGCGCCCCCTGCTGCGCCGCACCCCCGACATCGTCAGCACCACCATCGAGGGTGCGGACGGCTGGAGCGCGATGGGTGAGCTGTCCATCGGCTGACGTACGGGCCGAAGGAGACGGCTTCCAAGGCCGCCGAGGCGGATGTCCAGGGGGCGCGGGGCGCTGCCGTCGAGGTCGTCGAGGAGCCGGAGGCGGCCGGCGCTGGTGTAGACGACACGGGTGCCGTCGGTGGCGGCGTGCCGGGCGTAGAAGCCGTCGATCGGGGTGTGGCGGCGCAGGACGGAGGCGTCGGCGCGGGCCCAGGTGCGGCGCGGGCTGGGCTGGCCGGTGGTGCTCAGCGCGAGGACGCGGCCCTCGGGGGTCCAGCCGCGGACCTGGGTGCGCCGGCTGCCCCAGTGGGTGAGACGGGTGGCCGGGCCGCCGTCGAGGGGGCGGTGTGCACCTCGGGGGCGCCGTCGCGGGTGAAGGTCCAGGCGAGGGTGGTGCCGTCGGGCGGGATACGGGGGTGGTCCACCGGGGTGTTGTCGGCACTGGCCCGCCAGGCGCGGCCCCCGTCGAGCGGGCGAGCCACACGTCGTCCTCGGCGACGGAGGTCACCACGTCGCCGTGCAGGTGCGGGATTCGGAGGTAGCCGGAGGTTCCTGTCGAAGCGCCCTGAGCCACTCCGTCACCTTACGCAGCGGCGCCGTCCGCGGGTCCCTTTTCGATCACTTGCCCGCCACGGGCAGGCAGTTGGGGTCGCTCCGGCACCAGAGGGTGCGGGTGACGGTGACCGTGACGGCGGGTTGCGCGCCGACGGGCGGGTAGCCGGGCGGGCGGTACGTCGGTCCCGGCGCGGCGGAGCAGTCGCCGAGCCCGCTGACGTGGAACACCTGCTTCCCGCCGACCCTGGCCCGCAGGTCGCCCCGCACACAGGCGCCGTCCACGGCCCGGGTCACCTCTCCGTTGACGGTGATCCGCCCCCGGTCCCCGGTCTCGCCCTGGCAGTCCACGGAGACGACCGCGCTCCGCCCGGGCGCGACCGTCGCGGCCGCGCCCGGATCACCGACGCAGTTGAGCCAGCTGACGTCCACGTCCGCCTGCTCCAGCCGCGCGCTCGCCACCGTCTGGGTGGTGTAGGCGACCCCGGCCGCCCCGAGCACGTCCGGCTGGCATCCCACGACCCCGGCACAGACCGCACCGACGATCCCGGCAACGGCCACCGCTCGCGGACGGATCCACATGAATGCCCCCATGCACGGCAGCCTGCCAGCCCAGCCTCACCGGACGGAAGCCCGCACCCGCGCACTCACCCGTTCGGCGTGCCGGTTCCTTCGAAACGGCGCCCACCGGGGGGTTGGTCGGCCACGCCCTCGGCTGCCCTCAGCCCCGCAGCAGCAGCCACTCCTGGAGTTCCACCAGGTTGTCCTCGGGGTCCTTGAGGTGGGCGACGCGCATGCGGTCGGTCAGGGGGGTGGGGGGTTGGAGGAGGGTGGCGCCGCGGGAGGTGATGTCGGCGCAGTAGGCGTCGAGGTCGTCGACGCGCAGGACGACCAGGGAGCGGTGGCCGTCGGCGGGGCCGGCGAGTTCGGGCAGGAGTTCGGCCATCATGGCGCGGTCCTGGAGGGCGATACCGGCGGAGCCCGTGTGGGGGCTGAACTTCTCGTAGGGGCCCTCGGTCGCGCCGGACTGCGGCTTCAGGCCGAGGACATCGGCGTAGAAGCGGTAGCAGGCAGCGAAGTCGCTGACCAGGAGCCGTACTTGGGCGAGTTCCATGGTGTCCCCAGTCGGTGTTCAGGACCAGCGGCCGGTGCGTCCCAGGAGGAGGGCCGCGGCCGCGGTGCCGGCGGTGGAGGTGCGCAGGACGCTGGGCCCGAGGACGTACGCCTGCGCGCCCGCCTCCTCGAAAAGCGCCAACTCGTCGCGGGAGACGCCCCCTTCGGGTCCGACGACCAGCACGATCTCACCCTCGGCGGGGAGTTCGGCGGTGGCCAGCGCCTCGCTGGTGTGCTCGAAGTCGGAGTGCAGCACCCCGGCGAAGTCGGCCCCGGCCAGAAGTGCCGCGACCTGCTTGGTGCTCGCCGCCTCCGCGACCTCGGGGAACCGCACCCGCCGGGACTGCTTCCCGGCCTCGCGCGCGGTCGCCCGCCACTTGCCGAGCGCCTTCAGCCCCCGCTCGCCCCGCCACTGCGTGATGCAGCGCGCGGCCTGCCACGGCACGATCGCGTCGACCCCGACCTCGGTCATCGTCTCGACGGCCAACTCCCCCCGGTCGCCCTTGGGAAGAGCCTGCACGATGGTGATCCGGGGCCGCGGCGCGGGCTCCTCGGACACCTCCGGCATCCGTACGACGAGACGGTCCTTGCCCTCGCTGCCGAGCACCTCGCACACCGCGTGACGCCCCGCGCCGTCGGTGAGCACGACCTCCTCACCGGCCTCCAGACGCTTGACCGACACCGCGTGCCGGCCCTCGGGACCGTCCAGGACATAGCGGTCGCCGTCCGCGGTGAAGTCCGCCACGACGAACACGGGCGCGGTCATCGGGCACCTCCGTCGGCGAACGCCGCCCGCGCCGCGGCGAGTTCGGCCGCGAGCACCTCGACGAGCTGCCCGGCGGGCAGCTCCCGGGCCAGCCGGTGGCCCTGGCCCGCCCACAGCGCCATGCCCTGCGCGTCCCCGGCCTTCGCGGCGGCCTTGCGCAGCGGCGAGGTGAGGTGGTTGATCTCCGGGTAGGCGGCGGGCGCGTACGGCCCGTGCTCGCGCAGGAAGCGGTTGACCAGACCGCGCGCCGGCCGGCCGGTGAACGCGCGGGTCAACTCGGTGCGGACGAACAGGGGGTTGGTCAGCGCCTCCTTGTGCACGGCGGGCGCGCCGGACTCGGGGGTCGCGAGGAAGGCGGTGCCCAGCTGGGCCGCGCTCGCACCCGCCGCGAGGACCGCCGCGATCTGGGCGCCGCGCATGATCCCGCCGGCGGCGACGACGGGGATGTGCACCGCCTCACGGATCTGTGTGATCAGGGACAGCAGGCCGAGGCCGGTGCCGTCGTTCTCCCGGACGTCCCGGTGCGTGCCCTGGTGGCCGCCCGCCTCCACGCCCTGCGCGATCACCGCGTCCGCCCCGGCCCGCTCCACCGCGACGGCCTCCTCGGCGGTGGTGGCGGTGACCAGCGTGAACGTCCCGGCCCGCCGCAGCCGCTCCAGCGCCTCGCGGCTCGGCACCCCGAAGTGGAAGGAGACCACCGGTACCGGGTCGTCCAGGAGCACCGCGAGCTTGGCGTCGTAGCCGTCGTCGCGGCCGCTGTCCGGGTCGCCCAGCTCCGTCTCGTACCAGGCGGCCTCGCCCGCGAGCTGGTGGGCGTAGACCTCGACCGCGCCGCTCTCGGCGTATTCCGGCTGGGGCATGAACACGTTCACGCCGAAGGGCCGGTCGGTGAGGCTCCGCAGCCGCTTGATCTCCTGGTACACACCGTCGGCCGTCTTGTACCCGGCGGCCAGGAACCCGAGGCCGCCGGCCTCGGACACGGCGGCGGCGAGCTCCGGCCCGGAGACACCGCCCGCCATGGGGGCCTGCACGATCGGGTGCGGGAGGAGATCGGTCAGCGCGGAGGACATGACCGCATGGTGTCACGTCCTGTGAACAAGTCCGAATCGGGCGCCATGATCGGCATATTCCATTACGGGCCCGGTCAGAGGCGGTGACGGCGTCCGCGGACAGAGCGTGGCGGCCTCCGGTCAAAGGCCGCCACGGCACGTGTCACGGTCGGGCGGTCAGCGCCCGTTGAACGCGTCCTTCAGGCGCGTGAACAGCCCCTGCTGGCCCGGCTGGAACTGCCCCTGCGGGCGCTCCTCGCCGCGCAGCTCGGACAGTTCGCGCAGCAGCCGCTCCTGCTCGGCGTCGAGCTTCGTCGGGGTCTGCACCTCGACGTGCACGATGAGGTCGCCCCGGCCGCCGCCCCGCAGATGGGTGACGCCGCGGCCGTGCAGCGGGATCGACTGTCCGGACTGGGTCCCGGGCCGGATGTCGATCTCCTCCAGGCCGTCCAGCGTCTCCAGCGGCACCTTGGTGCCGAGCGCCGCCGCGGTCATCGGGATGGTGACCGTGCAGTGCAGATCGTCGCCGCGGCGCTGGAAGCGCGCGTGCGGCAGCTCGTGGATCTCGACGTACAGGTCGCCGGCCGGACCGCCGCCGGGGCCGACCTCGCCCTCGCCGGCGAGCTGGATCCGGGTGCCGTTGTCGACACCGGCCGGGATCTTCACGGTCAGCGTGCGGCGCGAGCGGACCCGGCCGTCACCGGCGCACTCCGGGCAGGGCGTGGGGACCACGGTCCCGAAGCCCTGGCACTGGGGGCACGGCCGCGAGGTCATGACCTGGCCCAGGAAGGACCGGGTGACCTGCGAGACCTCACCGCGGCCGCGGCACATGTCACAGGTCTGCGCCGAGGTGCCCGGGGCCGCGCCCTCGCCGTTGCAGGTGTTGCAGACGATCGCGGTGTCGACCTGGATCTCCTTGGTCGTCCCGAAGGCCGCCTCGTCCAGTTCCACCTCGATCCGGATCATCGCGTCCTGGCCGCGCCGGGTGCGCGAGCGCGGCCCGCGCTGCGACGCCGTGCCGAAGAACGCGTCCATGATGTCGGAGAAGTTGCCGAAGCCACCGGCCCCGAAGCCGCCCGCGCCGGCGCCGCCGGACTGCGAGAGGGGATCCCCGCCGAGGTCGTAGACCTGCTTCTTCTGCGGATCCGACAGCACCTCGTAAGCGGCGTTGATCTCCTTGAACCGCTCCTGGGTCTTCGGATCCGGGTTGACGTCCGGGTGCAGCTCGCGCGCGAGCCGACGGAACGCCTTCTTGATCTCATCCTGCGACGCGTCGCGGCGCACGCCGAGAACGGCGTAGTAGTCCGTGGCCACTTACGACTCCGCCAGGATCTGTCCGACGTACCGTGCCACTGCGCGTACCGCTCCCATCGTTCCCGGGTAGTCCATGCGGGTCGGTCCGACCACGCCGAGCTTGGCAACCGCCTCGCCGCCCGAACCGTAGCCCACCGACACCACGGAGGTGGAGTTGAGTCCTTCATGGGCGATCTCGTGCCCGATGCGCACGGTCATGCCCGGATCCTTCGCCTCGCCGAGAAGCTTGAGGAGCACGACCTGCTCCTCAAGGGCCTCCAGGACGGGCCGGATCGTGAGGGGAAAATCATGTCCGAAGCGGGTGAGATTGGCGGTGCCGCCGATCATCAGCCGCTCCTCGTTCTCCTCGACCAGTGTCTCCAGAAGGGTGGAGAGCACCGTGGAGACCGTACCGCGATCCTCGTGTTCGAAGGCATCGGGCAGGTCCTCGACCAGCTTCGGCACATCCGCGAACCGGCGGCCCGCGACCCGGCTGTTGAGCCGCGCGCGCAGATCCGCGAGGGACGCCTCGCCGAAGGGGGCCGGGCAGTCGACCATCCGCTGCTCGACCCGGCCGGTGTCCGTAATCAGCACGAGCATCACGCGCGCCGGGGCGAGCGCGAGCAGTTCCACGTGCCGCACGGTGGACCGGGTCAGGGACGGGTACTGCACGACGGCGACCTGCCGGGTCAGCTGCGCGAGCAGCCGCACCGTGCGTGTCACGACGTCGTCCAGGTCGACGGCGCCGTCCAGGAAGTTCTGGATCGCGCGGCGCTCGGGCGCGGTCATCGGCTTGACGCCCGCGAGCTTGTCGACGAAGAGCCGGTAGCCCTTGTCGGTGGGGATGCGCCCCGCGCTGGTGTGCGGCTGCGCGATGTACCCCTCGTCCTCCAGGGCCGACATGTCATTGCGCACGGTCGCCGGGGACACCCCGAGGTTGTGCCGCTCGGTCAGGGCCTTGGACCCGACCGGCTCCTCGGTGCCGACATAGTCCTGGACGATGGCGCGCAGTACCTGAAGCCTGCGTTCACTCAGCATGGGCGCGCACCTCCAGCACGTGGTCCCCTCACTCCCGTGGTCGTCCCTCTTGTGTCCGTCTTGGCACTCTTCGCATGCGAGTGCCAGCGTTCCCCGGCCAGTGTACGGCCGTGGGGTACGCACCGGGCAAGGTCGGTGCCCTCGCGACCCCGGCTGCGGTTAGCGTCGCGGTGTGACGGTGACTTGGGAAGAGCACGGATGGGAGCGGCTCGCCGCCGGGGTGGGGCGGTGCCGGCTGCCGGGCTGGGACTGCACGGCGGGGCTGGTCCTGGGCGCGGGCACGGCGCTGATGGTGGACGCCGGGTCGAGCCTCGCGGAGGGGGCTCGGCTGCGGTCCTCGGCCGAGGCGCTCGCCGGTGGACGTGTGACCCATCTCGCGCTGACCCATGTCCATTTCGACCATGTCTTCGGGGCTCCGGCCTTCGCGGGGGCCGCGGTGTACGCGGCGGTGGGGGCGGACGGGGTGTTCCTGCGCGGGCGGGACGAGCTGCGGCGCGACGCCGTCCACCACGGGCTCCCGGCGGAGGAGGCCGAGGAGGCGGCGCTGGCCCTGGTGCCGCCCCGGCATCCGGTCTCCGGGGAGCGGACCCTGGACCTGGGCGGCGGGCGCCGGGCGCTGCTGGCCGACGTGGGCCCCGGGCACACCGCCCATGACCTGGTGGTCCTGGTGCCGGGCGACCCGGACGTGGTGTTCTGCGGAGATCTGGTGGAAGAGTCCGGGGAGCCCCAGGCGGGCCCGGACGCCGTACCGTCGCGCTGGCCGGACGCGCTGGACCGGCTGCTGGCGCTGGGCGGCGGGGACGCGCTGTACGTGCCCGGACACGGCGCGGTGGTCGACGCGGCCTTCGTACGACGCCAACGGGACGCGCTGGCCAGGCGTTTCGGCGTGAACTGAGCCGCACCGGCGCGTGGTTTCCGGCGTGTCGTGGGCGCTGGCCCGCCGCTTCTCCTATCGTCATCCGAATGCGCCCACCCGTCTCCCACCACCGCCCTTCCAGCGAGGGCCCTTCGGGCCCGCGCTCCCGCCAGTACTCCGCCGACCTGACGCCTCCCTGGAAGAAGCCGCAGCCGGTGCCCGAGGTGCCCGCCGACCCGGGTCTGGTCGTGGAGGAGCCCGGCACCGGGTTCTGCGGGGCGGTGATCCGCTGCGAGGCGGGCACGGTGACGCTGGAGGACCGCTTCGGCAAGCACCGGGTGTTCCCGCTGGAGCCGCGCGGCTTCCTGCTGGAGGGCAGGGCGGTGACCCTCGTACGGCCCGCCGCGGGCCCCGCGCGCCCCGCCCGCACCGCCTCCGGTTCCGTCGCCGTCCCCGGCGCCCGCGCCCGCGTCGCCCGGGCCGGCCGGATCTACGTCGAGGGCCGGCACGACGCCGAGCTGGTCGAGAAGGTCTGGGGCGACGACCTGCGCATCGAGGGGGTGGTCGTGGAGTACCTGGAGGGCGTGGACCACCTCCCCTCGATCGTCACCGACTTCGCCCCCGGCCCCGACGCCCGCCTCGGCGTCCTCGTGGACCACCTCGTGCCGGGCTCGAAGGAGTTCCACATCGCCCGCTCGGTGACCAGCGAACACGCGCTGGTGGTGGGCCATCCGTACATCGACATCTGGGAAGCGGTGAAGCCCGCGTCACTGGGCATCCCGGAGTGGCCCCGGGTGCCGCGCGGCCAGGACTGGAAAACAGGCGTGTGCCGCGCCCTGGGCTGGCCCTCCGACAACACCGGCGCGGTGTGGCAGGCGATCCTGAAGCGCGTGCACTCCTACAAGGACCTGGAACCGGAACTGCTGGGCCGGGTGGAGGAACTGATCGACTTCGTCACGGGTAGCGGTGGGGTCTGACTGCCACGACCGGATCGATGATCAGGTACGTGGGCACCCTTGCGGCGGCACCCGAGCCCGGTGCGATGACGATGGTCCGCCGCAGCAGCTCGGCCCTGGCGCCCTCGGGCGGGCGCAGCCCCTGGAAGTACTCGACGATGATCCGATCCCGCACAGCCGCACCCTACGAACCGAGCTTCACCCGGTCGAGTGATCAGTCCACCAGGTCCCGTACCACCGCGTCCGCCAGCAGGCGGCCGCGCAGGGTGAGGGCGGCGCGGCCCTCGGCGTAGGGGCCGGGCTGGAGGAGGCCGTCGGTCAGGGCGCGGCGGGAGGCGGCGAGGCCCTGGTCCTTCAGGAGGGCGAGGGGGGCGCCCTCGCGCAGCCGGAGCTCCAGCAGGATGCGCTCGACGCGGCGGTCCTCGGCTGACAGCAGCTCGCGGCCCGCGCCCGGGGAGCGGCCGGCGGCCAGGGCGGAGGCGTACGCGCCGGGGTGCTTCACGTTCCACCAGCGCACGCCGCCCACATGGGAGTGCGCGCCGGGGCCCGCGCCCCACCAGTCCGCGCCGCGCCAGTACAGCTCGTTGTGCAGGCAGCGGCCCGCCTCGGAGGTGGCCCAGTTGGAGACCTCGTACCAGTCGAAGCCCGCGGCGGAGAGGGTCTCCTCGGCGATCAGGTAGCGGTCGGCGTGCACGTCGTCGTCGGTCATCGGGACCTCGCCCCGGCGGATCCGGCGGGCGAGCTGGGTGCCCTCCTCCACGATGAGGGCGTACGCGCTGACATGGTCGGGGCCGGCGCCGAGCGCCGCGTCGAGGGAGGCCCGCCAGTCGTCGTCGCTCTCGCCGGGGGTGCCGTAGATCAGATCGAGGTTCACATGCGCGAAGCCCGCCGCACGGGCCTCCGCCACGCACGCCTCCGGGCGGCCGGGGGTGTGGGTGCGGTCGAGGATCTTCAGCACGTGCTGCCGCGCGCTCTGCATCCCGAAGGAGATCCGGTTGAAACCGCCCTCGCGCAGGGTCGCGAGGTAGGCCGGGCCGACCGACTCCGGGTTCGCCTCCGTGGTGACCTCGGCGTCCGGGGCGAGCCCGAACTCGTCGCGGATCGCCGCCAGCATCCGTACGAGGTCGTCGGCGGCCAGCAGCGTGGGCGTACCGCCGCCGACGAACACCGTGCGCACCGGCCGCGGGTCGTCGCCGAGCACCTTGCGGGCCAGCCGGACCTCGTCGACGAGCGTCCGGGCGTAGTTGTCACGGGAGGCCAGCACCCCGCCGGTGCCGCGCAGCTCGGTCGCGGTGTACGTGTTGAAGTCGCAGTACCCGCAGCGGGTCGCGCAGTACGGCACATGCAGATAGAAACCGAGCGGACGCTCCCCCGCCCCGTCGAACGCGTGCGCGGGCAACGCGCCGTCGTCGGGTACGGGCTCACCGTCGGGGAGTGCGGAAGGCATACGCCCATTGTCCAGCACCGGCGAAGATCCCCGGGCGACGGCCAGGGCCCCCTCAGTCCGCCTGGAGCACCAGCAGGGCCAGGTCGTCCTCCGGGGGTGACTCGCTGAAGGTGTGGACCAGGTGGCGGATCCTTTCGGCGATCTCGTCGGCGGTCAGCCCGGCGCAGGAGGCGAGGGCGGTGGCGAGGCCGTCGGCGTCGTCGAACTGGTGGGGACCGCGACGGCGTTCGGTCACGCCGTCGGTGACGCACAGCAGGCTGTCGCCGGGCCCGAGGTCCAGGGTCTCGCTGGTGTAGGTCTCGTCCTCGACCACGCCGAGCAGCGTCTGCGGGCGGGCCGCGGTGCGCACCGTACCGTCGGGGCCGAGGACCAGCGGCAGGGGGTGCCCGGCGGAGGCGAGGGTGCAGCGGACGCCGCCGTCGTACGGGACCAGCTCGCCGTACAGGAGCGAGAGGAAGCGCGTCTGCGGGCCCTCCCCGCGGCCGTCCGCGGCGACCAGGGCGCGCGCCGCGGCGTCGGCGGCCTCCGTGGCGTCGTCGAGGAGGAGCTGGTTGAGGCGGTCGAGGACGTCGGCGACCCGGTACCCCTCGCGGGCGAGCAGCCGCAGCCAGGGCCGGGCGAGGCCGATCACGACCGCCGCCTCCGGGCCCTTGCCCTGCACGTCGCCGATCGCGAAGCACCAGCGGCCGTGGCCCGCCGGGAACAGGTCGTAGAAGTCGCCGCTGGGACCGCTCTTGTCGCACGGCTCGTAGACGAGCGCGCTGCTCATCCCGGGGATCTCGGCGACCGCGCCGGGCAGCAGACCGCGCTGGAGGATGGCGCTGATGGTGGCCTGCCGGGCGTACTGCCGGGCCGCGCCGATGGCGAGGGCCACCCGGCGGCCCAGGTCCTCCACCAGGCCGGTGATCTCGTCGGGGAAGCGGGCGAGCCCGCACCGCCCGATGACCAGCGTGCCCAGCGGCCGGCCGCCCGCCACCAGCCGGTACGCCAGCGCCGTACCGTCCGCGCCCCGCGCGCCCAGCGCGTCACCGGGCCAGGGGTAGGGCGAGGGGCCGAAGCCGACCCCGTCCCCCGGCTGCGGCGGCTCCTTCTCCAGGGCGCGGCGCAGTTCCTCGATGCGGTTCTCGCTGGCGTGCCAGACCCGCGCGGGCCCCTCGTACGACCCACCGCGCGCCGACGCCTCGTCCTCCAGCCACACCGCACACCAGTCGGCGAGCCGGGGCACGATCAGCTGGCCGGTGAGGGCGGTGACCAGGTTCTCGTCCAGCTGGCCCGCGAGCAGGTCGGACGCCTCGGCGAGGAAGGACAGCGCGCCCCGGCCGAGCCAGTCCCGGTCGCTGTCCGTGCGCTGCGACTGCGGGGCCAGCACCTCGGCGACCTCCAGGGCGTCCCGCGCCCCGCCGCCGGCCGGTGGTTCGCCGCCGCCCGGGGGCAGCCTGGCCCACACCGTCTTCGCGCCGGTGCGGTAGGTGACCCCCCAGGACTCGGCGAGCGCCCCGACCAGGCGCAGCCCGCGGCCGTACTCCAGGGTGTCGTACGACGGCTCGCCCGCGGTCGCGTCCCGCGGTGGCCGGGCCGGGTGCCGGTCCCCGACCTCGACCAGGAACGTGCCGCCGTCCTCCAGGCACCAGTCGAGGGATATCTCGGTGCCCGCGTGCACCACGGCGTTGGTGACCAGCTCGCTGACGACCGCCACGGCGTCGTCGACGAGCCGGGGCGCCACGGGTGCCTCGGCCAGCGCGGCCCGCACCAGGGCCCGCGCGGAGCCCGGCGCGAGCGGACTGCCGGGCAGCGCGGCGTGCCCGCGCGCCCGGCCCACCGTCTCCCGCTGCGTGGGTATGGCCGCCATGTCCATGCGGCCAGGGTGACAGACGGGGGTCGCACATAAGCGTGAAGTCACCGAAGTGGCCACGCATGGCCGAGAAGCGTGCTAGGACGGCATCACAAGGGGAACCTTTTCGAGCGCCGGTGGCCAAAAAGGTGTCCTCGGTGCGGGACCGGGCGGGAGCCCTACTTCTCCCGCGTCCCGGCGTACATCTCGTCGATCAGGCCCTTGTACGCCCGCTCCACCACCGGCCGCTTCAGCTTCAGGCTCGGCGTGATCTCGCCGTGCTCCACATCGAGGTCCCGCGGCAGCAGCCGGAACTTCTTGATGGTCTGCCAGCGCTGGAGCCCGGCGTTGAGCTGCTGGACGTACCCGTCGACCATCTCCACGGTCTGCGGCGCCGCGACGATCTCGGCGTACGGCCTGCCCTCCAGGCCGTTGTCCTTCGCCCAGTCCGCGAGCGCGAACTCGTCCAGGGAGATGAGCGCGGTGCAGTAGTTCCGGTCGGCGCCGTGCACCAGGATGTTGGAGACGTACGGGCAGACCGCCTTGAACTGGCCCTCGACCTCGGCCGGTGCGACGTACTTGCCGCCGGAGGTCTTGATCAGGTCCTTCTTGCGGTCGGTGATCCGCAGGTAGCCGTCGGGCGAGAGTTCGCCGATGTCGCCGGTGTGGAACCAGCCGTCGGACTCCAGCACCTCGGCGGTCTTGTCGGGCAGCTTGTGGTAGCCCTGCATGATGCCGGGGCCGCGCAGCAGGATCTCGCCGTCGTCGGCGATGCGCACCTCCGTGCCGGGCAGCGGCTTGCCGACCGTGCCGGTGCGGTACGCCTCCCCGGGGTTCACGAAGGACGCCGCCGAGGACTCGGTCAGGCCGTAGCCCTCCAGGACGTGGACGCCGGCGCCGGCGAAGAAGTAGCCGATCTCGGGCGCGAGCGCGGCGGAGCCGGAGACGCAGGCGCGCAGCCGCCCGCCGAACGCCTCGCGGATCTTGGCGTAGACGAGGGTGTCGGCGACCTTGTGCCTGGCGGCGAGGCCGAAGGGCACGCTGCGGTTGCCGGTGTGCCGGAAGTTGTCCTGCTCGGCCTTGGCGTACTCGCGGGCGACCTCGGCCGCCCACTGGAAGATCTTGTACTTGGCCGCGCCGCCCTCCCGGGCCTTGGCCGCGACACCGTTGTAGACCTTCTCGAAGATGCGCGGCACGGCGGCCATGTACGTCGGCCGCACCACCGGCAGATTTTCGATGATCTTGTCGACACGGCCGTCCACGGCGGTGATGTGTCCGGTCTCGATCTGGCCGGAGGTGAGCACCTTGCCGAAGACGTGCGCGAGCGGCAGCCACAGGTACTGCACGTCGTCCGGACCGAGCAGCCCGGTCGCGGCGATGGCCTTGGCCATGTACGACCAGTTGTCGTGCGGCAGCCGTACGCCCTTGGGGCGGCCGGTGGTGCCGGAGGTGTAGATGAGGGTGGCGAGCTGGTCCTTGGTGATCGCGCCGACCCGCTCCTTGATCAGCTGCGGGTGCTGCTCCAGGTAGGCGGTGCCGCGCTTCTCCAGCTCGGCGAGGGTGATCACCCAGTCGTCGCCCTCGGGCACGCCGGCCGGGTCGATGACGACGACCCTGGTCAGCTCGGGCAGCTCGGCGCGCTTCTCGACCGCCTTGGCGACCTGGGCCGCGTTCTCGGCGATCAGTACCCGGCTCTCGGAGTCGGCGAGGATGAACGCGGACTCGTCGGCGTTGGTCTGCGGGTAGATCGTGGTGGTGGCGCCGCCGGCGCACAGGATGCCGAGGTCGGCGAGGATCCACTCGACGCGGGTGGAGGCGGCGAGCGCCACGCGCTGCTCGGGCTCGATGCCCAGCTCGCTGAGTCCGGCCGCGATCGCGTACACCCGGTCGGCCGACTGGGCCCAGCTCAGCGACTTCCAGTCGTCCGGGCCCTGCCCGGCGGCGGGAGGCACCGGATAGCGGTAGGCCTCGGCGTCCGGTGTCGCCGCGACGCGCTCAAGGAAGAGGGCCGCGACGGACGGCGGACGGTTCTCGATCTGGGTCTGTGTGTCGCTCACGACATCCTCCGGGGCCCGCGACAGCGCGGTTGGTACTCGTGCGGCTGGGTTAACTCACGGTGGGGTTCGGGCTGTTGTTTAACTCGCGAGTAACTAACGAGCAGGCATCAGGGTAAGGCGCGACCGCCCGCTGCGTAAGGGGCTTCACCCTGTCTCTTTCCCCGCACCGGCGACGCGCAGTGACGGCGCCCACGCGCAGAGGCCCGCCGCGCTTTCGCACGACGGGCCCCCTGGTGTCCGTTTCGCGGACGCGACCGTTTGTTACCTTCGGTTACTTCCCGACGCCTCCGGTCACTTCTTGCTCTTGCCCGATCCCGCGCTGTCATCGCTGGACAGGACGGCGATGAAGGCTTCCTGCGGAACCTCCACCGAGCCCACCATCTTCATCCGCTTCTTGCCTTCCTTCTGCTTCTCCAGCAGCTTGCGCTTACGGGAGATGTCGCCGCCGTAGCACTTGGCGAGGACGTCCTTGCGGATGGCGCGGATGGTCTCGCGGGCGATCACCCGGGAGCCGACGGCGGCCTGGACCGGCACCTCGAAGCTCTGCCGCGGGATCAGCTCCCTGAGCTTGGCGACGAGCCGCACGCCGTACGCGTACGCCTGGTCCTTGTGGGTGATCGCCGAGAAGGCGTCCACCTTGTCGCCGTGCAGCAGGATGTCGACCTTGACCAGGCTGCTGGACTGCTCGCCGGTGGGCTCGTAGTCGAGCGAGGCGTAGCCGCGGGTCTTGGACTTCAGCTGGTCGAAGAAGTCGAAGACGATCTCCGCGAGCGGCAGCGTGTAGCGGATCTCGACGCGGTCCTCGGAGAGGTAGTCCATGCCGAGCAGGGTGCCGCGCCGGGTCTGGCACAGCTCCATGATCGCGCCGATGAACTCGGTGGGCGCGAGGATCGTGGCCCGCACGACCGGCTCGTAGACCTCGTCGATCTTCCCCTCGGGGAACTCGCTCGGGTTGGTGACCGTGTGCTCGGTGCCGTCCTCCATGACCACGCGGTAGACCACGTTGGGGGCGGTGGCGATCAGGTCGAGGCCGAACTCGCGCTCCAGGCGCTCGCGGATCACGTCCAGGTGCAGCAGGCCGAGGAAGCCGACGCGGAAGCCGAAGCCGAGGGCGGCGGAGGTCTCCGGCTCGTAGACCAGGGCGGCGTCGTTGAGCTGGAGCTTGTCCAGGGCCTCGCGCAGCTCGGGGTAGTCGGAGCCGTCCAGCGGGTACAGGCCCGAGAACACCATCGGCTTCGGGTCCTTGTAGCCGCCGAGGGCCTCGGTCGCGCCCTTGCTCTGGCTGGTGACGGTGTCACCGACCTTGGACTGGCGGACGTCCTTCACACCGGTGATCAGATAGCCCACCTCGCCCACGCCCAGGCCGTCGGCCGGGAGCATCTCGGGCGAGCTGACGCCGATCTCCAGCAGCTCGTGGGTCGCGCCGGTCGACATCATCCTGATGCGCTCACGCTTGTTGAGCTGGCCGTCGATGACACGGACGTACGTCACGACACCGCGGTAGGAGTCGTAGACCGAGTCGAAGATCATCGCGCGGGCGGGGGCGTCGGCGACACCGACCGGGGCCGGGATCTCCTCGACGACCCTGTCGAGCAGCGCCTCGACGCCGAGACCCGTCTTGGCGGAGACCTTGAGCACGTCCTGCGGCTCGCAGCCGATCAGGTTCGCCAGCTCCTCGGCGAACTTCTCCGGCTGGGCGGCCGGCAGGTCGATCTTGTTGAGCACGGGGATGATCTTGAGGTCGTTCTCCATCGCCAGGTAGAGGTTGGCGAGGGTCTGCGCCTCGATGCCCTGGGCGGCGTCGACGAGGAGGACGGTCCCCTCGCAGGCGGCCAGCGACCGCGAGACCTCATAGGTGAAGTCGACGTGACCCGGGGTGTCGATCATGTTGAGGATGTGCGTCGTGCCCTGGTCGGGGCCCTCGGTCGGGGCCCAGGGCAGACGCACCGCCTGGGACTTGATCGTGATGCCGCGCTCGCGCTCGATGTCCATCCGGTCGAGGTACTGAGCACGCATCTGCCGCTGCTCGACCACGCCGGTCAGCTGGAGCATCCGGTCGGCGAGCGTGGACTTGCCGTGGTCGATGTGCGCGATGATGCAGAAATTGCGGATCAGCGCCGGGGCGGTACGGCTCGGCTCGGGCACGTGGTTAGGGGTCGCGGGCACGCAGGGTCCTGTCTCTTGAGGCGCCTTATGCCTCGGGTCGGATCGATACGTAGTCTCCATGGTCCCACGCGGAGGGACCGACGGGCGTTTTGGGCCGCTCGCAGGGCCACTGGTACTGTAGATGGCTGTGCCTCATGCCCTCTCGGCCCGAGGCACGATCAGAGAAATTTTGGATCACCGGTACGGGTCCCGAGCGGCCCCGTGCCTGAACCTGAAAAGGCTCCTTCGTGGCGAACATCAAGTCCCAGATCAAGCGGATCAAGACCAACGAGAAGGCTCGGCTGCGCAACAAGGCCGTCAAGTCCTCCCTGAAGACCGCGATCCGCAAGGCCCGCGAGGCCGCTGCCGCGGGTGACACCGCCAAGGCGACCGAGCTGCAGCGCGCCGCCGCGCGTGCGCTCGACAAGGCCGTCTCCAAGGGCGTCATCCACAAGAACCAGGCCGCCAACAAGAAGTCGGCGCTTGCTTCCAAGGTCGCGTCCATCAAGGGCTGAACTTCCCCTTTGATCTGACCGCCGGAAAGACCAAGAGCGGGCCCTCTCTCATCCGCTCCCGACCGGCAGCCCCGAAGCCTCACGCGGCCTGCGTTCGCCACGCGGGTGAGGCTTCAGCATCGTGAACCGAGAACCCCATCTCCTGCCCTTCCCCAGGGCGGGGGTGGGGTTTTCGGCGTATCCAGGGACGGTTTCCTGTCGGAGACGGCGCGGGGGCAGCCCTCACGGGGTCGCATCGGAGGCCGTGCGGGGAGAGGGGGCGAGGGCGGGGGTGCGCTCCTCGCAGCGCGGACGGGTTCGGGGCGTGCGGGGGGGGCTTTCGGCGGGGGGCGGGTGGTTCGCAGCCGACGGCTTTGAGGAGGGCCGCCCGGCAGCCGACGGTTTCGGACGACGCCGAGGGGCTTCCGGCGCCGGGGCCGGGTGGCGGGCGGCTCCCAACCGACGGCTTCGAGGAGGGCCGCCCGGCAGCCGACGGTTCAGGCGGTTTCGGGCGTTCCGCGAAGTCATCGACCCGGGCCTGCTTCTCCGGTGCGGGCGGAGCGGCGTGCTTCATGGCCGCCTCGGCCACTGCCGGCCTGTTGGCGCAGGGCGGGTGAGCCGACGGGCGGTGGGCAGCCGAGGTCTTCGGGGCTTCCTCGCAGCCGACGGTTCCGGGTGGCGCAGGGCGGCGGCCGGGTCGACGGGAGTGCGTGGGCGATGGTCCGGTGAGGCGCCTCGCAGCCGGTAGTTCGGCGCAGGGGCGGGGCCTCTGTGACGGCCGAGAAGGGCGTGCCGGTGGGCGGGTGCAGCCGAGGTCTTTGGGGGGCTCGCAGCCGACGGTTTCGGGTGATGGGTGCGCGAGGCGGGGTTCACGGGCGGAGCCCCTGGCGGGGGCTGGGGCGGAACCCCGGAGGGGGAGCCCCGGGGGGGAGCCCCGGGGGGGGAGCCCTGGGGGGGAGCCCTGGGGGGGGAGCCCCGGGGGAGGGAGGCCGCCCGCGCCCGGCCGAGGGGAAGCCGCGCCAGCGGTCTGCGGCTAGGAGCTGTCCGGCGGATCATGGGCGGAGCCATAAGCGGATCGCTGCTGCGGTGACCGTGCCGTGGAAGACGTAGGCCCGTTTCTCGTAACGGGTGGCGACAGCGCGGAAGTGCTTGAGCCGGTTGATGGTCCGCTCGACCTCGTTGCGACGCCGGTAGCGCTCGCGGTCGAACCCGACGGGTCTGCCGCCCGTGCTGCCTCTGCGCCGACGGTTGGCCCGCTGGTCCCTCGGCTCAGGAATCGTGTGTTTGATCCTGCGTCTTCGCAGGTAGCGGCGGTTGCGCTGGGAACTGTAAGCCTTGTCGCCGCTGACGTGACCGGGCCGGGTCCGGGGCCGTCCGCCCAGCGGCCGGGTGACTCGGATCCGGTCCAGGACCTCGATCATCTGCGGGGCATCGCCCCATTGACCCGGCGTGAGCAGCAGGGCCATGGGACGGCATCCACCCTCGCCGGCGAGGTGGATCTTGCAGGTCAGACCGCCCCGGGACCGTCCGAGTCCCTCATCGGGGCGGTGGTGCCGGGGCGTCGTCCTTTTTTCGGAACCCGCGGCCTGGCCTTGCGGGCGCCGGCCGCGTGCTGGTGAGCCCGGCAGGACGTCGAGTCCACTCCGACCATCGACCAGTCGATCCGCCCCGCAAGGTCGGCGTCGGCCTGGACCGCTTGCAGGATCCGGTCCCAGGTGCCGTCCGCCGACCAGCGGCGATGCCGTTCATAGACCGTCTTCCAGGACCCATAGCGTTCCGGCAGGTCACGCCACGGGACACCGGTCCGAACCCGGAACAGGATCCCGTTGATCACTGTGCGATGGTCGCTCCACCGGCCTCCCCGACCGCCCGCGGACGGCAGATGCGGCTCGAGCAGCGACCACTCGCGATTCGTCAGATCCCCCCGACCCATGCTCGATCCAACGAGCAGCCAGCCAGAAAGTCACATGATCCGCCGGACAGTGCCTAGCCGCGTCCCCGGGAGCGGGCCGCGCGGGCGATGATCACGACCGCCTTCTCCAGCGCGTACTCCGGATCGTCGCCCCCGCCCTTCACCCCCGCGTCCGCCTCCGCGATCGCCCGCATCGCCACCGACACCCCGTCCGGCGTCCACCCCCGCATCTGCTGCCGCACCCGGTCGATCTTCCACGGCGGCATCCCCAGCTCCCGCGCGAGGTCCCCCGGCCGCCCACCCCTCGCGGACGACAGCTTCCCGATCGCCCGCACCCCCTGCGCCAACGCGCTCGTGATCATCACCGGCGCCACCCCCGTCGACAGCGACCACCGCAGCGCCTCCAGCGCCTCCGCCGTACGCCCCTCCACCGCCCGGTCCGCGACCGTGAAGCTGGAGGCCTCGGCCCGCCCGGTGTAGTACCGCCCGACGACGGCCTCGTCGATCGTCCCCTCGACATCCGCGGTCAGCTGCGCCACCGCCGACGCCAGCTCCCGCAGATCACTGCCGATCGCGTCGCACAGCGCCTGGCACGCCTCCGGCGTCGCGGAGCGTCCCGTCGTACGGAACTCCCCCCGCACGAACGCCAGCCGGTCCGCCGGCTTGGTCATCTTCGGGCAGGCCACCTCCCGCGCCCCCGCCTTGCGCGCGGCGTCCAGCAGGCCCTTGCCCTTGGCGCCGCCCGCGTGCAGCAGCACCAGCGTGATCTCCTCGGCGGGCGAGCCGAGATACCCCTTCACATCCTTGACGGTGTCGGCCGACAGATCCTGCGCGTCGCGTACGACGACGACCTTGCGCTCGGCGAACAGCGAGGGGCTGGTCAGCTCGGCGAGCGTGCCGGGCTGCAACTGGTCCGGGGTCAGGTCCCGTACATCCGTGTCGGCGTCGGCGGCGCGCGCGGCGGCCACCACCTCCCGCACGGCGCGGTCCAGCAGCAGGTCCTCCTGGCCCACGGCAAGCGTCACCGGGGCGAGAACATCGTCATTCGCAGTCTTCCTGGCCATCGCACCAAGCATCCCACGCCCCACCGACAACGCCCCGGGCCCGACGCCCGCGCTCCCGTCGGCTCACGGCGCCCCAGGGGTCTACGGCTCCTCGCGCCACCCCTCCCACTCCCCCGCGAACTCGTCCAGCTCCCGGGGGTCCAGCCGCTCCGCCTCGTCGGCCAGTACGACCAGCCACTGCGCGTCCTCGGCATCGTCCTCGCCGGCCAGCGCGTCCCGGAGCAGCCGGGGTTCCTCGTCGAGGGCGAACCGCTCCCCGAGCGCCTCCGCCGCCTCCTCCGCCGCGTCCCGGTCGGGCAGCACCAGCACATGTCTCACATCGCTCACGCCGCCATTGTCCGGCACGCCCGCGGCGCCGAACCGCCAGGTCAGCCCGTGGGCCCCTGGGGCACGAGCTGCACATCCAGGTCGACGCGGATGCTCGGCCCCACCGCCGCGATCCCCCGGGCCAGCATCGACTGCCAGCTGATCGTGAAGTCGTCCCGGTGCAGCTCGGTGGTGGCCCGGCAGGCGGCCCGGGTCTCGCCCTCGATGCCGTTGCCGAGCCCGAGGTAGTCGGTGTCGAGCGTCACCGTGCGGGTCACCCCGTGCAGCGACAGCGCGCCGGTGACCGTCCACCGGCTGCCGCCCCGGTGCGTGAACCGGTCGCTGTAGAACTCCAGCGTCGGGAACCGCCGTACGTCCAGGAAGTCCCCCGACCGCAGATGGTCGTCCCGCATCCGCACCCCGGTGTCGATGGACGCCGCGTCGATCACCACATGCATCGCCGACCGCTCGATCCGCTCGGCGATCCGCACCGCCCCCGCGAAGGAGTTGAACCGCCCGTGGATGCGGGCCAGCCCGATGTGCCGCGCGGTGAAGCCGATCGAGGAGTGCCCGGGGTCGAGCTGCCAGTCACCGGCCGCCGGCGGCTCCGGCGGCTGGGCGACCTGGAGGGTGACGTCGCCCAGCGAGGCGAGAGTGCCCTCCGTGACTAGCACGGTGGCCCGGTAGGGCGTGTACCCCTCGGCCGTCACCGCGAGCCGGTACTCCCCCGCCGGGACGGTCGCCAGGAACGACCCGTACGGGTCCGTCCCCCCGGTCACCACCTTGCGCCCCATGGTGTCGCTGACCGTCAACTCGGCGCCGGTGACAGGTTCGTTGACCGGATCGACCACCCGGCAGCCGATCACCCCCGCCCCGGCCGGCGTCCGAACCGACCCCAAAGGGCTCCCCGGTCGCATCCCGTTCGTCCGGTTACCCAGCCAGCGGCCGAACATCCACTGCACCCCTGTACACCTCGACATCTTCTGTTGCCGAAGATCCATTCGATCACCGTTGCGACTTTCGGGGCAACACGGGCCCACATCACGGGAATCCGGCGCATGCGCCACAACTGAGCGCATTTGACCGGCCAATGCCCGTTTCGCATCACCTTCACCACGTCACGAACAAGCGACTCCCACACGAAAACTTCACATGAACATCACATCCGGAGTTACGGTCTTACCTCCAACACACCTTGGGGGGACCCATGAGCAACCCGTACCAGCCGTACGCCACGCCACCGCAGCCGCCGCGACCGCCGCAGCCGCCCCTGCGAACGGCTCCCAAGTGGGCGCGCAAGCGCTACGTGTTGCCCACCATCGGACTCGCCTTCTTCCTCGGCATCGCGGCCGGCGCCGGCGGCCAGGACAACGGCGCCGACGCCAAGCCGACGGCCGCCAAGGTGCAGCCGGCCGCCACGGTCACGGCGACCGCCACCGCCACCGCCACGGAGACGGCGGCCCCCGAGCCCGCGCCGACGGTCACGGAGACCAAGACGGTCAAGGTGCAGGTGACCGTCACCGCCCACGCCCCGGCCGCCGGTTCGGGCGGCAGCGGGGGCTCGTCGGGAGGCTCCTCCGGCGGCTCGTCGGGGAGTTCGTCGAGCGGCGGCGGCTCCAGCTCCTCAGGAGGCTCGACCGGCGCCGGCAACGGTGCCACCGCCCTGTGCAACGACGGCACCTACTCCTACGCCGCCCACCACCAGGGCGCCTGCTCGCACCACGGCGGCGTGGCCGTCTTCTACCGGTAGCGCTCAGGAGCCGTCCCGCGTCACCTTCACCCCCCTCTCCGCCCCGGCCCCGACCGCGAGCGCCCCGTCCCGGTCGGTCCGCAGCACCAGCGCGCCACCGGCCCGCAGCGCGGCCACCGTCGACGGGGCCGGGTGCCCATAGGGGTTCCCGGTGCCGCAGGAGATGAGCGCCACCCGGGGAGCCACGAGCCGTATCAACTCCGGGTCCTGGTAGGCCGATCCATGGTGGGCCACCTTCAGCACATCCACCCCGGTCATCCCCGCCGCCTCCGGAGACCTCAACAGCGCCTGCTGGTCCGGGGGTTCGAGGTCCCCGAGCAGCAGCAACCGCAGCCCACCCGTGCGGACCAGCAGCGCCACACTGGCATCGTTCGGCCCGTCGAACTCGGGGGCGGCGACCGGCCCGGGGACGGCGGCCGGCCCGGGTCCGGCGAGTGGGCCGGGTCCGGCGAGTGGGCCGGGTCCGGTGAGTGGGCCGCTCCCCATCGGCGGGCCCGTGTCCGCCGGTGGCCACAGCACCCGCCAGGACAGCGGGCCGGTGCGCCGCTCCTCGCCCGCGACGGCCCGGGTGACCGGGATGTGGCGCCCGGCTGCCTCCCGTTCCACGAACTCCGCCTCCTGCCTGGGCTCCTCGAACCCCGTCGTCTCGATCGCGGCCACCTCCCGCCCCCGCAGCACCCCGGTCAGCCCCGCCACATGGTCGGCGTGGAAGTGGGTCAGCACGAGGAGGGGGACGCGAGTGATGCCCAGCTGCCGGAGACAGCGGTCCACCGCCGCCGGGTCGGGCCCGGCGTCCACGACCACCCCGGCCCCGGCGCCCGCCGCCAGCACGGTCGCGTCGCCCTGTCCGACATCGCACATCGCATACCGCCATCCCGGCGGCGGCCAACCCGTCACCACCCGGGTCAGCGGCGCGGGCCGCACCAGCGCCAGCAGGAGCAGCGCCCCGCACAGTCCGCACCACCACGGGTGCCGCACCAGCCGCCGCCCGGCCAGGACGACGGCCACCGTGACCGCCGCGAGCAGCAGCGCCCCCGGCCAGCTGCCCGGCCAGTCCACCCCGGCGCCGGGCAGCGCGGCCCCGGCCCTGGCGACGCCGGCGATCCACCGGGTCGGCCAGCTCGCGCCCCAGGCCAGCAGCTCGGCGAGGGGCATCGCCACCGGAGCGGTCGCCAGCGCGGCGAACCCCAGCACGGTCGCGGGCGCCACCGCCGCCTCGGCCAGCAGATTGCACGGCACCGCCACCAGGCTCACCCGGGCCGACAGCACCGCCACGACCGGCGCGCACACCGCCTGCGCCGCGGCGGCCGCGCCGAGCGCCTCGGCGAGCCTCGGCGGCACCCCGCGCCGCCGCAGCCCCTCGCTCCAGCCCGGGGCCAGTACCAGCAGGGCGCCGGTGGCCAGCACGGAGAGCAGGAAGCCGTAGCTGCGGGCGAGCCATGGGTCGTAGAGCACCAGCAGCAGTACGGCCGTGGCCAGGGCGGGGACGAGGGATCTGCGGCGGCCCGCGGCCAGGGCGAGCAGCGCGATCGCTCCGCAGGCGGCGGCCCGCAGCACGCTGGGGTCGGGCCGGCACACGAGCACGAATCCCAGCGTGAGCGCCCCCGCGAACAGGGCGGTCGCCCTGAGGGAGAGCCCCAGGCGCGGGGCCAGGCCCCGGCGTTCGGTCAGCCGGGCCAGGCCGGGCGGGCCGATGAGCAGGGCGAGCAGCACGGTGAGGTTGCTGCCGGAGACCGCGAGGGTGTGGGTCAGGTCGGTCGCCTTGAAGGCGTCGTCCAGCTCCGGCGTGATCCGCGCGGTGTCCCCGACGACCAGGCCGGGCAGCAGCGCCCGCGCGTCCCCGGGCAGTCCGTCGGTCGCCGCCCGCAGCCCGTCCCGCAGCCGCCCCGCCCACCGCTGCGCCCCGCTCGGCCCCGCCAGGACCCGCGCCCCGGGCAGCCCGCGCACCCTGAGCACGGCCGCCGTCCGGTCACCCCCGGCGAGAGCGGGCGCCAGCCGCCCGCCCACCCGCAACCGCGTGGACGGCAGCAACCGAAGCCAGCCCGCCTGCCCGGCACGCGCCCGGGAGCCCCCGGCCGACGCCGCGGCCTTCCCCGACTTCTCCGACGGCACCCCGAGGCCTTCGACCGCCGCCACTCCGCCCACGGGCGCCCCGGAACCTTCGGCCGACGCCACCGCCATCGCCTCGTCCTCGGCCGCCCCACGCGCCCGGCCCGGTACCTCGGCACCCTCCGTAGTCCCCTCCTCCGACGGCCGTCCAGCGCTCCCCTCCGGCCCCGCCACCCCCGCGTCGACCACCACCAGAACCGGCGCCCGGGTCCGTGTGCTCCTCCCGTCGCTCTCCTCGACCCGCCGCACCTCCGCCCGGACCAGCACCGCCGCCGGGGCCGTGTGGTCCCCGCGCACCCGGGGTCTGCTCAGCCAGGGGTCGCCGGTCAGCTCGACGTCGGCGGTCACGGTGGCGGAGCGGCGGGCCAGTTCGGGGACCGGTCCGCGTCGTACGTCCGTGCCCTGCAACCCGGCGGATGTGGCCGACGCGGCGACGCAGAGGAGCACCGCGGCGAGGGAGGCCCGCGCCCAGGCCGGCCGTCCGCCCGGGGGGTGCGGGCCCGCCCGGCTCGCGCCCAGCAGGACGATCCCGCCGAGCAGGGCGACGGCCGCGATCCACACGGTCAGGCCCGTCGGAGCGTCCAGGGTGAGGGACGCCGTGGCCCAGGCGGCGAGCGCGGGGGGCACCAGGCGCAGGTCCAGGGGACCCGGCTCGGGGTCGGGCGCGGTGCCGTGAGGAAGGGGAGCACTCACCGTCGTACCAAGAGGGGTGGCGCTCATGGTCGTACCAGGTCGCGGAGGTCGGTGAAGCGGCGGTCGCCGATGCCGTTGACCTGGCGGAGTTCGTCCACCGAGCGGAAACCGCCGTGCCGGGTGCGGTAGTCGACGATGTGGTGGGCCAGTACCGGGCCGACTCCCGGCAGTGTGTCGAGCTGGTCCTCGGTGGCGGTGTTCAGGGAGACCTGCGCGGCCGGGCCGGACGGGGCCGCGGTGCCGGCGGGGGCGACGGCGGCCGGCTCGCCGACGACCACCTGTTCGCCGTCGACCAGGAAGCGGGCCCGGTTGAGGCCGTCGGTGTCCACGCCCGGCCGGACCCCGCCCGCCGCCCGCAGCGCGTCGGCCACCCGGGAGCCCGCGGGGAGGCGGCGGATCCCCGGGGCGCGGACCTTGCCGCCGACGTCCACGACGATCTGCCCGCCCGACGCCGCGGCGCCGCCCCCACTCGCGCCAGGTGCCTTCGCGTACGTCGGCCGCGCGCGCACCACTTGGGGCGCGCTCACCTGCTCGGGCCGGCCCACCCAGAAGTGCTGCACGGCGAACAGCGCGGCCACCACCAGCAGCACGGCGAGCGCCACGGTCCCGCGCCGCTCCACCCCGCACCGTGATTGCAGCCACACCGGCAGCCGCTCCCGCAGCGCCGTCCCGGCCCGCTCCCACCGGTCCGGGGGCGGCGGGTCCATGTGCTGCGGCGGCCGGTCCAGCGGTTCGGGAGTGCTCGCAGGGGGCGGTGCCTTCCCCGATTCCCGGCGCTGCACGGCCTGTTCGCCGAAGAGGAGTTCCGCCCGGCGCCGCAGATCCTCCGCGGGTGCGTGCGCGCGGTGCCGGATGCGGCGGTGCTCGGAGGCGCGATGCCGCATGCGGACGTCGGAGGCGGGACCGCGGCCGGGGCCGCTGGTCGGGGTGACGGTGCGAGGACGTGATCGGAGTGCCATGCGACGAGGATCGGGCATCCCGTCACTTCGCGATGATCTTGGTCAATTCCCGGGGAAACCGGATGAGTTGTGGATAACTTCGCCACTCGTGTGGGTGACCCCCACCCTCACCTCGTCCACCCCCGCCTCACCCCGCTCCCGGTCTCACCGCGGCGAGACCACCGCCCCCAGCAACCCCGGCCCGGTGTGCGCCCCGATCACCGCTCCCACCTCGCTGACGTGCAACTCCCCCAGCCCCGGCACCCGTTCCCGGAGCCGGTCGGCGAGTGCGGCGGCGCGTTCGGGGGCGGCGAGGTGGTGGACGGCGATGTCGACCTCCGCGCCCCCGGCCCGCTCGGCGGCGAGTTCCTCCAGGCGGGCGATCGCCTTCGAGGCCGTACGGACCTTCTCCAGCAGCTCGATACGGCCGCCGTCGAGGCTGAGCAGGGGTTTGACCGCGAGCGCCGAGCCGAGCAGGGCCTGCGCGGCGCCGATACGGCCGCCTCGGCGCAGATAGTCGAGGGTGTCCACGTAGAAGTAGGCGCAGGTGCCGGCGGCCCGTTTCTCGGCGGCGGTGACGGCCTCGTCCACGGTGCCGCCCGCCTCCGCCGTCTCGGCCGCGGCGAGGGCGCAGAAGCCGAGGGCCATCGCGACCATCCCGGTGTCCACCACTCGCACGGGCACCGGCGCCTGACGGGCCGCGAGGACGGCCGCGTCGTAGGTGCCGGACAGCTCGCCGGACAGGTGCAGGGAGACGATGCCGCGCGCGCCGGACTCGGCGACCCGGCGGTAGGTCTCGGCGAACACCTCGGGGCTGGGGCGCGACGTGGTGACGGAGCGCCGCTTGGTGAGGGCCTGGGCGAGGGCGCGGGTGGAGATCTCGGTGCCCTCTTCGAGTGCCTGGTCGCCGAGGACCACGGTCAGCGGGACCGCGGTGATGCCGTGCCGCTCCATCGTCCGGTGCGGCAAGTAGGCCGTGGAATCGGTGACGATGGCGACATGGCGGGACATGAGCTGGAGGTTACCCGCCGGGGCGCACGTGCGGCAGCCCGGCCCCTGACGTGTGCCCGCGGGCGGCCTTCCCACGCCCGGATCGGCCCCGGTCCCCCGGGCGGTCCGGTGCCGGTCAGGTGGTGCTCTCCGGGCGGGGGCTCTTCTGCCAGGGGTAGGACGGGCGCGGCGTGGGCGGGGTGAGGGAGTGCGGCGCGGGCTCCGGGGCCGGCTCCTCGGTGCTGCCGGGCCGGGTCCAGTGGCGCAGGGCGTCGGCCTCGATGTCGATCTGGGCGCTGAGGGTGCCGAGATCGTCGTCGGCGAAGCGGCGGGCGCGGTCGCGGACGGCCCAGCGCAGCGCGTCGGCGGACTGGGTGATCCGCTCGGTGCGGGTGCGCAGGCCGGGCAGCCGGGCGGCGAGCGTGGCGCGGTCGGGCTCGGACTCCAGGCGCTTGAGGTCGGCGTCCAGCTCGTGTCCGTGCGCGCTGAGGCGCTCGAAGAGGCCCAGGGACTCCTTCAGCGACTCGTCCTCGGCCGCGCCCGCGTGCAGCGCGTCCTGGGTGGCGCGCATGGAGGTGCGCAGGGTGAGCCGCAGCTGCGCCAGCTCGGCGGCCGGACCCACCTGGGCGAAGGACTTGGCGCGCAGCGTGTGGTCCTCGACGGTGCGCCGGGCCTGGCCGATGGTGCGGTCCACGCCGCGCTTGGCGGCGCCCACCACCTTGATCGTGGCATACGCGCCCAGGGCGACGAAGGCCAGGAAGAACAGGGAGATGACGATGATCACTGCTTCCACGGCGCTCCTCCTCGGGGCAGGTGCGCCGCGTGTCGCGGCACTCCTCAACGGTAAACGCAACGGGCAGGCCCGGGGTTCCAGAAAAACCCCGAACCTGCCCGTAGGGGAGTACCCCGAGAGGCCTCGCGATTACGCCGGAACGATGTTCACCAGCTTCGGCGCGCGCACGATGACCTTGCGGATGCCCGCGCCGTCCAGGGCCGCGACGACCTTCTCGTCGGACAGGGCCACCTTCTCCAGCTCCTCCTCGGAGATGCCCGGGGGCACCTCCAGGCGGGCCTTGACCTTGCCCTTGATCTGGACGACGCACGTCACGGTGTCGTCGACCACGTACCGCGGGTCGGCGACCGGGAAGTCCTGGTGGACGACCGAGTCGGTGTGGCCCAGGCGGCGCCACAGCTCCTCGGCGACGTGCGGGGCCAGCGGGGCGACCATCAGCACCAGCGGCTCGGCCACCGACCTGGGCAGGGGGGCGTTGGCCTTGGTCAGGTGGTTGTTCAGCTCGGTGACCTTGGCGATGGCGGTGTTGAAGCGCAGGCCCTCCAGGTCCTGGCGCACCCCGTCGATCGCCTTGTGCAGGGCGCGCAGCGTGTCCTCGTCGGGCGCCGCGTCGGTCACGGTCGGCTCGCCGGTGTTCTCGTCCACGATGTTGCGCCACAGCCGCTGCAGCAGCCGGAACTGGCCGACGACCGCGCGCGTGTCCCAGGGGCGGGAGACGTCCAGCGGGCCCATGGCCATCTCGTACAGGCGCAGCGTGTCGGCACCGTACTCGGCGGCGATCTCGTCCGGGGTCACCGCGTTCTTCAGCGACTTGCCCATCTTGCCCAGCAGGCGGCTGACCTTCTCGCCCTCGTACCAGTAGGCGCCGTCGCGCTCCTCCACCTCGGCGGCCGGCACGGCGATGCCCCGGCTGTCGCGGTAGACGTAGGCCTGGATCATGCCCTGGTTGAACAGCTTGTGGAACGGCTCCGCGGAGGAGACGTGTCCCAGGTCGAACAGCACCTTGGACCAGAAGCGGGCGTACAGCAGGTGCAGCACGGCGTGCTCGGCGCCGCCCACGTACAGGTCGACACCGCCGTGCGGCTGGCCCTCGCGCGGGCCCATCCAGTAGCGCTCGATCTCCGGGTCGACCATCTTCCGGTCGTTGTGCGGGTCCAGGTAGCGGAACTCGTACCAGCAGGAACCGGCCCAGTTGGGCATGGTGTTGGTCTCGCGGCGGTACTTCTTCGGCCCGTCGCCCAGGTCCAGGGTGACGTGGACCCACTCGTCGTTGCGCGACAGGGGGGTCTCAGGGCGGGTGTCCGCGTCGTCCGGGTCGAAGGTGCGCGGGCTGTAGTCCTCGACCTCGGGCAGCTCCAGCGGCAGCATCGACTCGGGCAGCGCGTGCGCGATGCCGTCCTCGTCGTAGACGATCGGGAAGGGCTCGCCCCAGTAGCGCTGGCGGCTGAACAGCCAGTCGCGCAGCCGGAAGTTGACGGTGCCCCGGCCGATGCCCTTGCGCTCCAGCCACTCGGTGATGCGCGCCTTGGCCTCGGTGACGCCCAGGCCGTCCAGGGTGATGCCCTCGCCGGCCGAGTTGACGATCTTCGCGTCGTACGAGGCGAACGCGTCGTCCCAGCCGGCGGTGTCGGTGCCGCGGCCGTCGGTCGGCTCGACCACGCAGCGCACGGGCAGCTCGAAGGCGCGCGCGAAGGCGAAGTCGCGGGTGTCGTGCGCGGGGACGGCCATGATCGCGCCGGTGCCGTAGCCCATCAGCACGTAGTCGGCGATGAAGACGGGGACCTGCTCGCCGTTGACCGGGTTCACGGCGAAGACGCCGGTGAAGACGCCGGTCTTGTCCTTGGCCTCGGCCTGGCGCTCCACGTCGGACTTGGCGGCGGCCTGCGCGCGGTAGGCGGCGACGGCCTCGGCGGGGGTGGCGTGGCCGCCGGTCCACGCCTCGCGGGTGCCCTCGGGCCAGGTGGCGGGGGTGAACTTGTCGGCCAGCGGGTGCTCCGGCGCCAGCACCATGTAGGTGGCGCCGAACAGGGTGTCCGGGCGGGTGGTGAAGACGGTGATGTGCTCGCCGTCGACGGGGAAGTCGACGCGGGCGCCCTCGCTGCGGCCGATCCAGTTGCGCTGCTGCAGCTTGATGGCCTCGGGCCAGTCCAGTTCCTCCAGGTCCTCCAGCAGGCGGTCCGCGTAGGCGGTGATGCGCATGTTCCACTGGCGCAGCTTGGACTTGAAGACGGGGAAGTTGCCGCGCTCGCTGCGGCCGTCGGCGGTGACCTCCTCGTTGGCCAGCACGGTGCCCAGGCCGGGGCACCAGTTGACCGGCGCGTCGGAGGCGTAGGCCAGGCGGTACTCGCCCAGGACGTCGGCGCGCTCGGCGGCGGTCAGCTCGTTCCAGCCGCGCGTGGTGCCCTCGATCGCGCGCTCACCGGTCTCGAACTGGGCGATCAGCTCGGCGATCGGACGGGCCTTGCGGGCCTCGTCGTCGTACCAGGAGTTGAAGATCTGCAGGAAGATCCACTGGGTCCACTTGTAGTAGTCCGGGTCGATCGTGGCGAAGGACCGGCGCTTGTCGTGGCCCAGGCCCAGCCGGCGCAGCTGGGCCTTCATGTTCTCCATGTTGGCCTCGGTGGACACGCGCGGGTGCGTGCCGGTCTGCACGGCGTACTGCTCGGCGGGCAGGCCGAAGGCGTCGAAGCCCAGGGTGTGCAGGACGTTGTGGCCGGTCATGCGCTGGAACCGGGCGTAGACGTCGGTGGCGATGTAGCCCAGCGGGTGGCCGACGTGCAGGCCGGCGCCGGAGGGGTACGGGAACATGTCCATGATGAACTTCTTGGGCCTGGCGGCGTCCTCGCCCGCCAGGTCGCCCGTGGGGTTGTCCGCGGCGTACGTGCCGTCGGCGTCCCAGAAGTCCTGCCAGCGTGCCTCGATCTCGGCGGCCATGGCGGCCGTGTAGCGGTGCGGGGCGGCTTCCGCCGCAGGCGCGGCGGCAGCGGGGTTCGTCTCGCTCATGATCCTCAAAGCTCCATCGATCGTCTCTGCCTGCAGAAATGAAAAATCCCCTCACGCAGGAGGGGACGCCGCGCCGATGCCGACCTCAGGGGTACCACCGGGGTCGGTACTGATCAGCGCGGCCCGCTAAGCAGAAGGCGTACGGCACGCATGGCGCTAGGGTACCGCAGGCGTCGATCCGACGGGGACGCGGGGCACGCATAGGCCGAGAGCGGACCATCCTTCCGGATGATCCGCTCTCGACTTCTGTGGAGCTAAGGAGAATTGAACTCCTGACCTCCTGCATGCCATGCAGGCGCTCTACCAACTGAGCTATAGCCCCTTGTTTTGTTTCTCCGCCCGGTTCCCCCGGCGACGTCGTAAACATTACAGGCACCGGGCCGGAGCGCCAAATCCACTTCCATGACGACCACTTGGTCGCGAATGTCCGTTTTTACGATGATCAACTCAGGCGGTGACGAACGAGTAGAACCTCTTGAGGGTGCAGTGCTCCTCCAGGAGGCGGCCGTAGATCGGCTCGCCCTCCAGCTCCCGGTACGTCTCGATGGGATCGCCTTTTATGATCAGCGCCCGCGCGCATTCCTCGCACCAGTACTGGTAGTCGGCGTTGACCGGCTCCATGTCGCGCACGATGGGCGTACCGCTGCCGCACCAGTCGCACTTCCGCCTGTGTGCACCCATCGATCAGCTCCCGTCGGACCGCGCCCCCTTCCGGCCGTCCGATTCTGCCACGAGGGGACCGACACGGTCAGCGACGCTTCAGTAGCACAAACAGAAGATCCCGCCCCCTGACGGGGACGGGATCTTCCTCCTGTGGAGCTAAGGAGAATTGAACTCCTGACCTCCTGCATGCCATGCAGGCGCTCTACCAACTGAGCTATAGCCCCTTGCCGTGTTCTTCCCGCTCGGCGGGGCGAACAAGAAGAACTTTAGCCTGTGACCTGCCGGAAAGTGAAATCCGGGGTGCCGGCGCCGCCGCGGGCTCAGTCGTCGTCGCCGAGGACCGGCTCGGGGAGGGTGCCCGCGTTGTGCTCCAGCAGGCGCCAGCCGCGCGCGCCCTCGCCCAGCACGGACCAGCAGCAGTTGGACAGACCGCCGAGGCTCTCCCAGTGCGGGGCCTGGAGGCCGAGCAGCCGGCCGATGGTGGTGCGGATGGTGCCGCCGTGGCTGACGACCACCAGGGTGCCGTCCACGGGCAGCTTCTCCACATGCCGCAGGACGACGGGCGCGGCACGGTCGGCGACCTCGGTCTCCAGTTCGCCCCCGCCGCGGCGGATCGCCTCGCCGCGCTTCCAGGCGGCGTACTCCTCGCCGTGGCGGGCGATGATCTCCGCGTGCGTCAGCCCCTGCCAGACGCCCGCGTAGGTCTCGCGCAGGCCCTCCTCGCGGGTGACGTCGAGGCCGGTGAGGGCGGCCAGCTCGGCGGCCGTGTCCGCGGCCCGGGTCAGGTCCGAGGAGACGATCGCGTCGGGGCGCAGGGAGGCCAGCAGCCGGGCGGCACGGCGGGCCTGCCCGACACCGGTCTCGGTCAGCGGCACATCGGTGCTGCCCTGGAAGCGGCGCTCCACGTTCCACGAGGTCTGGCCGTGCCGCCACAGGATGACGCGGCGGCCCCGGTCCCCGCGGTCGGTCACCTCACCGGTGGCGCTCATCACCACGCCCCGCCCGGCTCCCCGTCGGCCTCGGACTCCTGGAGCTTGGCGTGCTCCTCGCCCTTGCCGCGGGTGGCCTTGGCGTCGGCGGGCAGCTCCAGCTCGGGGCAGTCCTTCCACAGCCGCTCCAGGGCGTAGAAGACACGCTCCTCGCTGTGCTGGACGTGGACCACGATGTCGACGTAGTCGAGCAGGATCCAGCGGGCGTCGCGGTCGCCCTCGCGGCGCACCGGCTTGGCGCCGAGCTCCTTCTGGAGGCGCTCCTCGATCTCGTCGACGATGGCCTTGACCTGGCGGTCGTTCGGCGCGGAAGCGAGCAGGAAGGCGTCCGTGATCGACAGGACGTCGCTGACGTCGTAGGCGATGACGTCATGGGCGAGCTTGTCGGCAGCCGCCTGGGCGGCGGTGTGGATGAGCTCAAGGGAACGATCGGTGGCGGTCACTGCGTGGCTTTCCGTCGGCGGGCACTGAACCTCAAGGGTCTCACGGACCGCCGGGGGCACCCCACGCGATTAAAGGCATCGCAAAGGGCGCCCCGCGCGAGCCGGAGCATCGCGGGGGGCGCCCCGGAGGGTGCTCAGGAGCCGGACGGCTTGTAGTCCTGGCCCAGGACCACCGAGACGTCGGCGCCCGAGGAGACCGAGCCCTTGGTGACGGAGCCCGCGGACAGGCCGAGGGTCTTGGCGACCTCGGTGGCGTTCTGCTTGTCGGAGGCGTCCTGGTAGACGACCTTCGAGGCCGTCGCCGTCCCGCCGCTGCCGCCCTCCAGGAAGGTGAAACCGCCGTTCAGGAGCGCCACGCGGGCCTGCTCGGTGTCGTCCTTGACGCCGGTGGCGTTCTGCACCGAGACCCGGACCGCGCTGCCGGCGTCGGGGCTCTTGGCGGTGCCGCCGAGGATGTCCTTGACCACACTGTCGCTGGTCCGGGCGCTGAGCGTGCCGTCCGGCTGCACCGGCAGCAGGGCCGTCCCGTAGTCGCCCTCCTTGGCGAGGCCGGCGAGCTTGGCCAGGAAGGCGCCGAGGTCCTTGTCGGTGAGCGAGGGGTCGAGGATCTGCGCGAGGCTCTGCACGGTGACCGTGGCGTCCGAGGCGTCGGTCGAGATCTTGCGCAGCACGCCCTGCATGACCTGCCCGAACCGCTCCAGCTGGGCGTTCTCCGACTCGCCGGGGGCCCGGTAGGTGGCATAGGCGACGGCCATCTTGCCGCTGAGGGTCTGGTCGCTGCCCTTGGCGACGAGCGGCTCGGCGCCCTTCTTCCTGGCGTCCGGGTCGGGCACGGCGACGTTGGTGTCCATGTCGATGTTGCCGACGAGGTCGACCAGGTTCTGCAGGTAGGGCGTGTCCAGACGCCAGGTGCCCTGGATGTTGGTGCCGAGGACGGTGTCCAGCTGGTCGCGGGTGCCGGAGGAGCCGTCCTCGTCCACCGACTTGGCGAGGGTCGTGGTGGAACCGTCGTCGTCGGTCAGCGCCAGGGAGTTGGGCAGCAGGACGGTGGTGCCGCGCTTGGTGGTGGCGTTGTCGACCAGCAGCACGGTGGAGGTGCCGCGTTCGCCGGTGTTGTGCAGATGGACGACGATCACGTCGCGCTTCTGGGCGCCGACCGCCACGGCCGTGCCCGAACCGGTGCCGGAGGAGGACACGAAGGGCAGCTTCCCGGCGTACCAGAGGTAGCCGACGCCGCCGACCGCGACGAGGGCGAGGACGACGCCGAGGGCGACGAGCCGGCTGCGGGCGCGGCGGCGGGCCTCCTCGCGGCGCTCGGTGCGGTTCTCGGTGAACTTCAGCCAGTCGATGACGTCCTCGGAGTCGCCGTCCGGCTCCTCCACGAACGCGAACTGCTCGGTGCGGTAGTCCGGTTCGCCCTCCGCGCGCCCCTCGTCCCCGTCGTCGTCGCTCGCGAGTTCCGCGTACGGGTTGTGCCGGGGCGGGTCCTGGGGGCGTGCCTGCTGGGGGATGTGCGCCGTCTGCTCGGCGACCCGGGGCTGCTGCCCGCTGCTCGCGGCCTGCCCGTAGGGGTCGTAGCCGGAGTGCCCGGGATTCCCCCCGTGCCCCTGGCTCTGAAGGCTCTGGGCCCCGTAGGGGTCATACCCGGCGTAGCCGTCACCACGGTAGGCGTCGTTGCCGTGGTAGTCGTCGCCGCCGCGGTAGCCGTCGTCGCCGGGGTAGCCGTCGTCGCCGGGGTAGCCATCGTTGTCGGAGCAGCCGTCGTTCGAGGGGTACGACGGGGCCTGCGGCTGCTGGCCGGTGCCGTACGAGCCGTACGGCTGCGCCGGCTGAGGGGTGCCGGTGCCGTAGGGGTCGTAGCCGTATCCCTGCTGCTGGGCGTAGGGGTCGTAGGCCCCGGACCCGGATCCGCCCGGGGTCTGCTGCGCCGGGACCTGGCGGTAGACGGGCTGTCCGTACTCGTCGTAGCCGACGATCTCGTACTGCCCCGCGTCGTATCGGTCGTTCACCGTCGGTGCCCCTCTCGGCTCACTCGCCGCGGTACAGCTCGCGCTTGTCGATGTAGCGCACGACTCCGTCCGGCACCATGTACCAGATGGGGTCGCCCTTGGCGACTCTCGCGCGGCAGTCTGTGGAGGAAATGGCGAGCGCCGGGACCTCGACCAACGAGACGCCGCCCTCGGGCAGTCCGGGGTTGCTGAGGTGGTGGCCGGGCCGGGTGACGCCGATGAAGTGGGCGAGGGAGAACAGTTCCTCGCTGTCGCGCCAGGTCAGCAGCTGGGCGAGGGCGTCGGCACCGGTGATGAAGAACAGGTCGGTGTCCGGGTTGAGGGCGCGCAGGTCGCGCAGGGTGTCCACGGTGTAGGTGGGGCCGCCGCGGTCGATGTCGATGCGGCTGACGGAGAACTGCGGGTTCTCGGCGGTGGCGATGACCGTCATCAGATAGCGGTCCTCGGCCGGGGAGACCTGGCGGTAGGACTTCTGCCACGGCTGGCCGGTGGGGACGAACACCACCTCGTCCAGCTCGAACTGCGCGGCGACCTCGCTGGCCGCCACGAGGTGCCCGTGGTGGATCGGGTCGAAGGTGCCGCCCATGACACCCAGGCGCCGCTTGCCGGAGCGGGCGGGGCCGTGGCCCGGCCGGTGCCGGCGGTACTGCGGCTGGTCGGTCATGTCGGCGTCGTCGGCGCCATCGTGCGCCGGACCGGTAGGCATGTCCTGCTCTCCCATGCGTGCAGACCCTACCGGCCCGGTCCTCGGCGTCCGGCCGGGGCCGGTACCCCGGCTCAGCGGTCGCGGTTGAAGCGGGTGGTGATCCACAGCAGCAGAAGCAGGATGATGAAGGCGGCGCCGCCGGTGATGGCGGGGTTCAGGCTGTCGTGGTGGCCGCCCTCTTCGGCGGCGAGGGAGATCAGCGGGGCTGCGGCGCTGGTGAGCATCATCTTCGACAGGACCTATCGCGTGTGGGCGGGATAAAGACGTCGGCTCATCGTATGCGGGCGGTCCTCCGGCGATCACGCCGACTCCGCCGTTGGGAAGCGAGGGGGGCCGGGGCGGGGAACTCCGGCGGCCCCTCAGTCGTCCTTCTGCTTGTAGCCGCGCAGCAGGAACCAGGCGGTCAGCGCGCAGCCCACGATCATCACGAGCAGCACGATGCGGAGCATGGGGCCTCCGCCTCCCTGGTGCTGGGCGGCGCTCGCTGCGGCCTCGGTCAGCCGGGCGGCTGCGGGGTGGTGCTCCATGGCGTGGACTCCTTCGGCTGTCTGCCCGTCCACGGTATCTCCGCCTAGGCTGAACCCCGCCTCGGGGGCTCACCGCACTCACACGCACTTGGGGGAAGACATGCACGACGGCGATCGGCAGAGCGGGCACGAGCGGGTGCCCAGCAGGCAGCGGGCGCGCTTCCCGGGGATCTCCTCGCGGGCGTACGAGCATCCGGCGGACCGGTCCGCCCTGGTGGCGCTGCGCAAGCTCAGCGGGTTCGACCAGGTGTTCAAGGCACTGAGCGGGCTGCTGCCGGAGCGGAGCCTGCGGCTGCTGTTCCTGTCCGACTCGGTGCGCGTCTCCGAACGGCAGTTCGGTCATCTGAATGACATGCTGCTGGACGCCTGCTACATCCTGGACCTGCCGACGGTCCCGCCGATGTACGTCACGCAGGACCCGCAGCCGAACGCGATGTGCATCGGCCTGGACGAGCCGGTCATCGTGATCTCCACGGGTCTGGTGGAGCTGCTGGACGAGGAGGAGATGCGGGCGGTCGTCGGCCACGAGGTCGGGCACGCGCTGTCCGGGCACTCCGTGTACCGCACCGTCCTGCTGTTCCTGACGAACCTGGCGGTCAAGGTCGCCTGGATCCCGCTGGGCAATCTCGCGATCATGGCGATCGTCACGGCGCTGCGGGAGTGGTTCCGCAAGTCCGAACTGTCCGCGGACCGGGCCGGGCTGCTGGTGGGCCAGGACGTACGGGCCTCGATGCGCGGCCTGATGAAGATCGCGGGCGGCAACCACCTGCACGAGATGAACGTGGACGCGTTCCTGGAGCAGGCCGAGGAGTACGACTCCGGCGGCGACCTGCGCGACTCCGTCCTGAAGATCCTGAACGTGCTGCCGCGCTCGCACCCGTTCACCACCGTGCGCGCCGCCGAGCTGAAGAGGTGGGCCGAGTCGCGGGACTACCAGCGGATCATCGACGGTCACTACCCGCGCCGCGACGACGACAAGGACGCCAAGGTGAGCGACTCCTTCCGCGCGTCCGCGGCGAGCTACGCCAGTGACGTCAAGGACTCCAAGGACCCGCTGATGAAGCTGGTCACCGACCTGGCGGGCGGCGCGGGCGACCTGGGCGGCCGGGTCAAGCGCGGCTTCGACGGCTTCAAGAGCCCCCCTCCGGCCAAGGACGGACCGGCGCCGGCGGCGGAGTAGGTAGGACGGGCGCGGGGGCCGGGGCCGAAGCCCGGGTCCGGGGGCCGGGGTCGGGGTCCGCGGTCGGGTCCGGGGCCGGGGTCGAGTCCGGGGTCGAGCCCGAGCCCGGGGCCGGGGGTCGGGGGTCGGGGCTGCGGTCTGGGTCGAGTCCGGGGTCGGGGGCCCGGGGTCGGGGCCGGGGTCGAGCCCGGGTCCGGGGTCGAGTCCGGGGTCGGGGGTCGGGGCCGCGGTCGGGGTCGGGTCCGGGTCCGGGTCCGGGTCCGGGTCCGGGTCCGGCGGGACTCTGGCCTTGGCCCGGCAGGAGTCTGCCCGGGGCCCGACAGGGCTCCGGACGAGGTACCGGTAGCAGGTCCGGACGGAGGGAGTGCCGATTGCGGGTCCGGTCCGGGTGCCGGTAGCAGGGCCGGACCGGGTGTGCCGGTAGCAGGTCCGGTCCGGGGCCGGCGCGGTTCCGGGTGCGGCCGGTTCGGCATCGCCGGGCGCCCGGCCTCCGACCGAGGTCCGCCCGGCGGATCGAAGTGCCTCTCCCGGCGGATCGAAGTGCCGGCGGGCGGGAAGGCGGGCGGTCCGACCGCCCGGCCGTACGACGGGGGCGGGCCACCGCGGGAAGAGGGCGCGCCCCCTGGTCGCTCGCAGCCGTTCACACCCTCCTGCTGAACGGGACCCGGGGCAATGCGCCCGGCCGGACGCGGAAAGCAGCCCCCCGGCCCGGCCCTCCTCGGGCGCCCTCACGCCCTGGGCTGGGACCCCGTGGCCAGCGTGCCGCACAAGGAGGCGGGGCTGTCCGTCCGGTACGGGTCGGTGCCCGCGGGGGCACCCGGGTGGGGGGCCTGGCCCGCCAGCAGGGGGTGGAGGTACGACGTGGAGTCCGCGGCACAGGACAGCGGGCCGGCCTCGACATAGGCCGTGATCAGCTGGACCTGGCGGGTGCGCAGGTCGTCGCGGGTGAAGCGGAAGGTCAGCGCGCGGCGGACGGTGAGGAGGGAGACGGGGGTGCTCGCGGTGCCGGTGGGGCGCAGGGCGTAGACGAAGGTGTGGTCGGCGCTGACCTCCAGGGTCGCCGGGTCCGCCTCCGTGAGGCGCAGCACGCCCCGGACCCGGATCCGGTCGTCGGCCAGCCGGTCGCGGGCCGGGTCGAGGCGCACCACCCAGCCGGTCGGGGCGTGCCGCCCGTCCGCCGCCGGGCGGGCGAAGCTCTGGTCGAACTGGGCGAGCTGGTCGGAGTCCACCAGCGCCCGCGCGGGGGCCGTCTCGTGCCCGGTGAGCACCTCCGGATAGAGCGAGGAACGGACGATGTAGTCCTTGGCCGTGGTCAGCGCCGTCATGACCTGACTGTCGGAGAAGTGCGCGGTGGCCCGCGCGGCCGGCAGCGGGACCCCCTCGGCGCCGATGTCGAACTGCGCGGCGGGGCTGTGCGCGTACAGCGTCTCCGCGTCCGTCCCGCCGGGCACCCTGCCCCGCGGGGCGAGCGGTATGACCGTCATCCGCAGGGGCTCCACGGGCCGCGGGGCCTCAGCGGAGTCGTACGGATGACGCACCCCCATGTAGACGGCGGTGCCGAAAGCCACGGCGATCAGCAGGGCCAGGACCATCGCCTGGCGGACGAGCCCCCGGTGCAGCGGCCGGCGGCGCACGGCGGGCGCGTGGTCGGCCATCCGCTCCTCGGCCGAGTACTCCTGGAGGCGGGCAGCGCGGACGAACGACTCGTCGAAGACGACGGATCGGTATTCGTCCTCCGCACCACCGGGGCCGCCCTCGGGTGTCCCCTCCGGTGGGTCTCCAGGCCCGCCCATACTTTCAGAGTGGGTTTCCGGGGCCCCGGGTAAACGCCCCGCTCCACCACAACTTCTGACAACTCCTCACCCGGAGCCGGTCAGGGCAGGCGGGGCACCGCCGACACCGTGGGGCGCACGGAAGCCGCCGTGGGGATCTGGTTCTGGCCGGTCGTGGTGGACGAGGGCAGCTGGTCCCGGGTGTCCGAGGAGGCGCCCCGGTAGACCGCGGCGAAGGCGAGGGCGACCATGCCGACACCCATCACCACGGCGAGCACCCAGGCCACCGGCCGGTGCCAGCGGGCCTGCTTGCCGTGGCCGTCGAAGGGGCCCCGGTCGAGGGCGTAGACGTCCTCCAGGTCATCGAGGTCGTCGTCGTCCGGGTCCTCGCCGGGATCGGCGCCTCCGTAGACGTCGTCGTACCGCTCGCTCCGGGCCCGGGCGCGGCGGGCGGCCTCGGAGGCCTCGGCTCTGGCCTTCGCGGCGGCAAGGAGGCGTTCGACGGCGGTCGGCTCATGGACCGTGGCCGCCCGTACGAAGTCCTCGTCGAAGACCACGGAGGCGAACTCTTCGTCCGACACCCCGCGGTCGTGGTCGTCGTCGGGCTCCCAGCCGTCAGGGAACGGCGTGCCCCCCACGTCCTCCGGCACACCTCAAGAGTAGACCTGGGGGGTCAATTTGGGCAGACGGTACGGAAATTCATCCGCCTGTCGAGACGCCCCGCCGGGCGGGGTGTCAGGGGCGGACGTGCCCGTCGCCGGTGACGATGTACTTGGTGCTGGTCAGCTCCGGCAGGCCCATCGGGCCCCGGGCGTGCAGCTTCTGGGTGGAGATGCCGATCTCCGCGCCGAAGCCGAACTGGCCGCCGTCGGTGAAGCGGGTGGAGGCGTTCACGGCGACCGTGGTCGAATCGACCAACTGGGTGAACCGGCGGGCGGCCTGCTGCGAGGTGGTGACGATCGCCTCGGTGTGCCCGGAGGTCCACAGCCGGATGTGCTCGACGGCCTTGTCGAGGGAGTCCACGACGGCGGCGGCGATGTCGTACGACAGGTACTCGGTCTCCCAGTCCTCCGGGGTCGCCTCGACCACGGTGGCCTTCGAGCCCTCGGCGTGGGCCATGACCCGCTCGTCGGCGTGCACGGTGACACCGGCCTCGGCCAGGGCGTCCAGGGCGCGCGGCAGGAACTCGGCGGCGATGTCCTGGTGGACCAGCAGGGTCTCGGCCGCGTTGCACACGCTGACCCGCTGGGCCTTGGAGTTGACGAGGATGTCGATCGCCATGTCGATGTCGGCCTGCGCGTCGACGTAGACGTGGCAGTTGCCGGTGCCGGTCTCGATGACGGGCACGGTGGACTCGCTGACCACGGTCCTGATCAGGGAGGCGCCACCGCGCGGGATGAGGACGTCGACCAGGCCGCGGGCGCGCATCAGCTCGCGCACGGACTCGCGGCTCTCCCCCGGCACCAGCTGTACGGCGTCGGCGGGCAGACCGGCGCCGCCGACCGCGTCCCGGATCACCCGGACGAGAGCGGTGTTGGACTCGTAGGCGGAGGCGGAGCCGCGCAGCAGGACGGCGTTGCCGGACTTCAGGCAGAGCGCGGCGGCGTCCACGGTGACATTGGGCCGGGCCTCGTAGACGATGCCGACGACGCCGAGGGGGACGCGGACCTGGCGCAGGTCGATGCCGTTGGGCAGGGTGGAGCCGCGGACCACCTCGCCGACCGGGTCGGGCAGCTTCGCCACGTCACGGACGTCGGCGGCGACGGCCCGGACGCGCTCGGGGGTGAGGGTGAGCCGGTCCACGACGGCCTCGCTGGTGCCGCTCTCGCGGGCCTTGGCCACGTCCTTGCCGTTGGCCTCGATGATCTCCCCGGTGCGTACCTCCAGGGCGTCCGCGATCGCCAGCAGCGCGTCGTCCTTCACGGCGCGCGGCAGCGGCGCGAGGTCGGCGGCGGCTGCCCTGGCCCGGTAGGCGGCCTGGGTGACCGGGGACATCGAGTCGTACGGCGAGAGCGTGGTCATGGGGGAAGGGTAGTGCGCGGTGCTCGGGCCCTCCGCGCACGTTCCACACCCCGAGACGAAAACCCCCGGTAAGGGCTCAGAAGGGGTGGACCCCTACGGGGGTCGCGGGCGGCGGCCCGTACCCCTCGGCGACGCGCTGGTGGTACGTCTCGCGGTCGATGACCTCCAGGCCGACGATCTCCCACGGGGGCAGTCCGGCGCTGAGCCGGTGCTCGCCCCACAGGCGCAGGGCGACCGCGGCCGCGTCATGCAGGTCGCGGGCCTCTTCCCAGTACCGGATCTCGGCGTGGTCGCTCGCGTATCTGCTGGTCAGCAGGAAGGAGTGGTCGTGAGCCAGCTGTTCCAGGGCCCGGCGCAGGTCCGTGAGGGGGACGCTCTTGCCGGCCACGCTGAGCGTGACGTGCCACAGCCGGGGCAGATCCCTGGGTTCCTCGTAGGTGCCCCCGGCGGCGACGCTCGTCAGGGCACCTCGGGTGGTACCCCCAGGGCGCACTCGTCTCACGACGGCCTCCTTCACCCAAGTGCTCGGAAACATGTCTCGCACACAAAGTTGAGCAGGCCGTAAGGCTTCTCGGGGCGGTTTTACGGAACGTCCCCCACCGGAGGCCCCCCGGGGGTGCCCCGCTGTACGAGTGTCACCCGTGCAGGAGCACCAGGTCGTCCCTGTGTACGACCTCGCGTTCGTACGCCGGGCCCAGTTCGCGCGCCAGCTCATGGGTCGAACGCCCGATCAGCCGGGGGATCTCCTTGGCGTCGAAGCTGACGAGCCCCCGCGCCACCGCGCGGCCGCCGGCGTCCCGCAGCTCCACCGGGTCGCCCGCGCTGAACTCGCCCTCGACGGCGGCGATCCCGGCGGGCAGCAGCGACTTGCGGCCCTTGACGACCGCCGTCACGGCGCCGTCGTCCAGGGTGAGCGCGCCCTGCGGGGTGGAGGCGTGCTGGAGCCAGAGCAGCCGGTCGGCGGAGCGCTTGCCGGTGGGGTGGAAGTACGTGCCGGTGTCGCCGCCGCCGAGGGCGTCCGCCGCGTGCACGGTGGAGGTCAGCACCACCGGGATGCCGGCGGCGGCCGCGATCCGGGCGGCCTCCACCTTGGTCACCATGCCGCCGGTGCCGACGCCCGCCTTGCCCGCGCTGCCGATCTCGACGTCCGCGAGGTCGGCCGGGCCGTGGATCTCCGCTATCCGGGAGGTGCCGGGCCTGCTGGGGTCGCCGTCGTAGACACCGTCGACGTCGGAGAGGAGGACGAGCAGGTCGGCGTGGACGAGGTGGGCGACGAGGGCGGCGAGCCGGTCGTTGTCGCCGAAGCGGATCTCGTCGGTGGCGACGGTGTCGTTCTCGTTGACGATCGGCAGGGCGCCCATCGCGAGCAGCTTGTCGAGGGTGCGCGAGGCGTTGCGGTGGTGGGCGCGGCGGCTCATGTCGTCGCTGGTGAGCAGGACTTGGCCGACGCGGACGCCGTACCGGGCGAAGGAGGCGGTGTACCGGGCGACCAGCAGTCCCTGGCCGACGCTGGCGGCGGCCTGCTGCCGGGCGAGGTCCCGGGGCCGGCGGCGCAGTCCGAGCGGCGCGAGCCCGGCGGCGATGGCGCCGGAGGAGACGAGGACGACCTCTCTGTCCCCGGTGCCGCGGCTCTTGGCCAGCACGTCCACCAGGGCGTCCACCCGGTCGGCGTCCAGCCCGCCCGCCGCACTGGTCAGGGAGGAGGAGCCCACCTTGACGACGATCCTGCGGGCCGTGCCCACGGCCTGCCTCGCGCTTGCCACCTTGCCGCCGTCCCTTTCGCCCGTGTACCGGCCTCGTGCTGCGCAATGTACGCGACCCGCGACCTTCGGCGCGCTCCGGTTTCACCGGCCGGACGCCGACCGCCGCCGCACGGCGACGGGGAAAGGACGGGAAAGGCGAATGGAGAGGTGGCTGGAAAGGTGAGTGGAAAAGCGGAGCGGAAAGGCGGATCGCGCGGCCGCCCAAGGGGTTTCGCAATTCGGGAAAGAGTGACGCCTTTTCTTCTCCTCCTATCAGGGGGCCGCTGTCGCCACGGCCGGTGCCGCCGGGCCCGAACCCCGCCGGGCGCCCCGTATGCGACCGCGCTGTGTGGATCGGTGTCGAATCCACCACATCCCGCCCGAAACCATGGACCGGAACGCACAACATCCGCACCACGGGCCCCGACGAGGGAGGCGCGGGGCAGGTTGACCGGATCGTCCGGTTCGCGCCGCCGAGAGCGCCGTTCTCACCGTGGGCTCACCTTCTCTTACCCAGGCGGGCGGCCACTCGCGCCAATCGGCGCCGCCCTGCCCGCGGGGCCGTATCCGGCCACCTCGGGAGCCGTTGGCCCGCGCCCGTGAGTCACGCCACACCCGGGCCACCGGGTCCCGTCCGGTCATACGGTGAGACCATCCGGTAGGGCACGTTAGGGTAGGGTTAAACGCCCCTTAACCTCGCACTCCTTGTGCCTCTCGCCTCCCACGCCGCACCGGCAGCGGGAGGCGGTTGAGAGTCTGACCGACAGTCCAGGAGCCCCAAGCATGCCCGTAGCGAATGGAAACGCTTCGCCGAAAATAAGCGTTGTCGTCCCTGTCTACAAAGTCCAGGGATATCTGCGTGCGTGCTTGGACTCCATTCTGTCCCAGTCCTTCGAGGACTTCGAGATCGTCGCCATCGACGACCACTCGCCCGACGCCTGCGGTCGGATACTCGATGAATACGCCGCCCTCGACAGCCGCGTCATACCCGTGCACCTGGAGCAGAACCAGGGCATCGGAAAGGCGCGCGACGCCGGTGCGCTGAAGTCCCGCGGCGAGTACATCCTCTTCCTGGACAGCGACGACACCCTGGCCGACGGCGCGCTCCAGGCGATCGCCGACCGGCTGGAGGCCACGGGCGACCCCGACATCCTGCTGCTCAACCACGTCCGCACGTACTGGAACAACCGGGTCCAGGCGAGCGCGGCCGGTGAACTCCTCGCGAGCGCGGGCACGGACGTCTTCACGGCCCTCGAACGGCCCGACTTTCTCACCATGTTCGCCGTCGTCTGGAACCGCGCCTACCGCCGCGAGTTCTACGTCGGCAACAACTTCATCTTCACGGACGGCATTTACGAGGACGCGCTCATGGTCTACAAGACCATGCTGACCGCGGAGACGATCGCCGCCACCGACCACGTCTGCGTCGAGTACCGCCAGCGCCGCCAGGGCAACTCCATGCGGACGCCCGGCCGTAAGCACTTCGGCATCTTCCAGCAGTACGCCCGCCTCTTCGAGTTCCTCGACCAGCACCCCGAGACCGAGCCTGTGCGCGCCCTGCTGTTCGAGCGCGCGGCGAGCCACTACCTGTTCACGCTGGCCCGCGAGGACCGCATCGTCCCCAAGGACCGCGCGGAGTTCTTCAAGCTCGCGGCCGCCTCGTACAAGCGCTACAAGCCCAAGGGCTTCGTGCTCCCCGAGGGCTCCCAGGGCGTGCGGTTCCAGCTGCTGGAGCGCGGCTCCTACACGGCGTACGCCGCGGTGACCGCCGCCGGGAACACCCGCCGCCAGGTCATCCAGCGCGCCACCAAGGTCAAGACCAAGCTCGGCAAGACCGCCTACAACCGGCTGTACCGGCTGCACCTGCGCCGCCCGGTGGACGAGAACCTCGCGGTCTACGCGGCCTACTGGAACCGCGGTGTCGCCTGCAACCCCGCGGCCATCTACTACAAGGCCAAGGAACTCGCCCCGAACGTGCACGGGGTGTGGATCGTGCGCCGCGACATGGTGGACAACGTCCCGGCGGGCGTCGACTACGTGGTGGCCAACTCGCCGCGTTACTGGGAGGTCATGGCCCGCGCCAAGTACCTCATCAACAACGTCAACTTCCCGAACAACATCGTCAAGCGCCCCGAGCAGGTCTTCCTCCAGACCCATCACGGCACCCCGCTGAAGCAGATGGGCATCGACCAGCAGAAGTACCCGGCCGCGGCGAAGAACATGAGCTTCGCCAAGATGCTGGAGCGGGCCGACAAGTGGGACCTCAGCCTCACCTCCAACCAGCACTCCACGGAGAACTGGGAGCGGGTCTACCCCTGCGCGTTCGAGGCGATCGAGTTCGGCTACCCACGCAACGACGTCTACTTCCGCACCGACGGTGACGACGTCCTGCGCATCCGCCGCGAGCTGGGCATCGAGGACGGCAAGAAGGCCATCCTGTACTGCCCGACCGTGCGCGACTACCAGAAGGGCTACGTCCCCCGGATCGACCTGGAGCGCTTCTGCTCCGAGCTCGGCCCGGACTTCGTCGTCCTGGTGCGCACGCACTACTTCTACGGCGCCGACCCCCGCCTGGAGGCCCTCCAGGAGCGCGGTCTGATCAAGGACGTGTCGACGTACCCGGTGGTGGAGGACCTCTGCCTGGCCGCCGACGCGCTGATCACGGACTACTCGTCCATCATGTTCGACTACGCGTGCCTGGACCGTCCGATCGTCACCTACGCGGACGACTGGGAGGTCTACCGCAAGGCCCGCGGTGTCTACTTCGACATCCTCTCCGGCCAGCCGGGCGAGACGCCGGGTGCGACCGCGACCGACGAGGACCAGCTGATCGAGGTCTTCCGCTCCGGCGCCTGGAACGACTCCAGGGCCGCCGAGCTGCGCGCCGCGTTCCGCGAGCGCTTCGTGCAGTTCGACGACGGAAACGCGGCCGAACGTGTGGTGCGCCGGCTGTTCCTCGGCCAGCAGGAGACCACCCCCGCGGTGCTCCCGCTGGACGAGCGGACGCCCGCGCCCGCGCCGGGGGCCCTCGCCCAGGCCCGCATCCCGCGGCAGCCCACCGGTGAGCACGGCCTCATCGACGCCTGAGCCGGGCCCCTCCACGCCTGAGCACGGCTCATCGACGCCCGAACGCGGCCGGGGACGACCCCGGCCGCACCGGCGCCCGACGCGCAGAACGAGAGAGACGAACACCTGATGGCTTCCCGCCCCACCATTTCCAAGGCGGTCATACCGGCGGCGGGTCTCGGCACCCGCTTCCTGCCGGCGACCAAGGCCACCCCCAAGGAGATGCTGCCGGTCGTCGACAAGCCCGCGATCCAGTACGTGGTCGAGGAGGCCGTGTCCGCGGGGCTCGACGACGTCCTGATGATCACCGGTCGTAACAAGCGTCCCCTGGAGGACCACTTCGACCGGAACTACGAGCTGGAGTCCGCCCTCCAGAAGAAGGGCGACGCGAGCCGGCTCGCGAAGGTGCAGGAGTCCAGCGACCTGGCGACCATGCACTACGTCCGCCAGGGCGACCCCAAGGGCCTCGGCCACGCCGTGCTCTGCGCCGCCCCGCACGTCGGCCACGAGCCCTTCGCGGTCCTCCTGGGCGACGACCTGATCGACCCCCGCGACCCCCTGCTCCAGCGCATGATCGAGGTCCAGGAGCAGCACGGCGGCAGCGTGATCGCCCTCATGGAGGTCGCGCCCGAGCAGATCCACCTCTACGGCTGCGCCGCCGTCGAGGCCACCGCCGAGGGCGACGTCGTCAAGATCAGCGGACTGGTCGAGAAGCCCGACCCCGCCGACGCCCCCTCCAACTACGCGATCATCGGCCGCTACGTGCTGGCCCCGCAGATCTTCGGCGTCCTGCGCGAGACCGAGCCGGGCCGCGGCGGCGAGATCCAGCTGACCGACGCCCTCCAGCAGCTCGCCACGGACGAGAAGCTGGGCGGCCCGGTGCACGGCGTCGTCTTCCGCGGCCGCCGCTACGACACCGGCGACCGCGGCGACTACCTGCGCGCCATCGTCCGGCTCGCCTGCGAGCGCGAGGACCTGGGCCCGGAGTTCCGGACCTGGCTGCGCGACTACGTCGGCCAGGAGCTGACCGAGGGCTGATCCGGCCGCCGTACCGGATACGACAGAGGGCGGGCCCGGAGGAGAAATCCTCCGGGCCCGCCCTCTGTCATCGGCTCCGTCCGGAGAACGGCGCCGCCCGGAACGGCCCTGTCCCGAACGGCCCCGTCCGGAACGGCGCTGTCTAGAACGGCTCGAAGTCGTCGAACTCCCGGCCGGCCTCGTCCCGTTCGGCGTCCCGGTCCCGGCGGCGCTGGGCCGCGGGGCGGGGTGCCTCGAAGCGGTGGTCCTCACCGCGGCGGCCGAGCATCTCGGCGCCCGCCGTGACCGACGGCTCCCAGTCGAAGACGACCGCGTTCTCCTCGGGGCCGATGGCGACGCCGTCGCCGCCCCGGGCGCCGGCCTTCATCAACTGCTCCTCCACACCGAGGCGGTTGAGCCGGTCGGCGAGGTAGCCGACGGCCTCGTCGTTGTTGAAGTCGGTCTGGCGCACCCAGCGCTCGGGCTTCTCGCCGCGCACCCGGAACAGCGGCTCGCCGCCGGTCTCCTCGCGGGTGACGGTGAAGCCGGCGTCGTCCACGGCCTTGGGCCGGATGACGATCCGCGTCGCCTCTTCCCTGGGCTTGGCCGCACGCGCCTTGCCGACCAGGTCGCCGAGGGCGAAGGACAGCTCGCGCAGACCGATGTGGGCGACCGCCGACACCTCGAAGACGCGGTAGCCGCGGGCCTCCAGGTCGGGGCGGACCATCTCGGCGAGGTCCTTGCCGTCGGGCACGTCGATCTTGTTCAGGACGACGATGCGGGGCCGGTTGTCGAGACCGCCGTACTGCCGCAGCTCCTCCTCGATGATGTCGAGGTCGGAGATCGGGTCGCGGTCGGACTCCAGGGTCGCGGTGTCCAGGACGTGCACCAGCACGCTGCACCGCTCCACGTGCCGCAGGAACTCCAGGCCCAGGCCCTTGCCCTGACTGGCGCCCGGGATCAGTCCCGGCACGTCGGCGATGGTGTAGACGGTGGAACCCGCGGTCACCACACCGAGGTTGGGCACCAGGGTGGTGAAGGGGTAGTCCGCGATCTTCGGCTTGGCGGCGCTGAGCACCGAGATCAGCGAGGACTTGCCGGCGCTCGGGTAGCCGACCAGCGCCACGTCGGCGACGGTCTTCAGCTCCAGGACGACGTCCTGGAGGTCCCCGGGCACACCGAGCAGCGCGAAGCCGGGCGCCTTGCGGCGGGCCGAGGCCAGCGCCGCGTTGCCGAGGCCGCCACGACCGCCCTGTGCGGCGACGTACGAGGTGCCCTGGCCGACCAGGTCGGCGAGGACATTGCCCGCCTTGTCGAGCACGACGGTGCCGTCCGGGACCGGCAGGATCAGGTCCTGGCCGTCCTTGCCGGCGCGGTTGCCGCCCTCGCCGGGCTTGCCGTTGGTGGCCTTGCGGTGCGGGGAGTGGTGGTAGTCGAGCAGCGTGGTGACCGACTGCTCCACGGTCAGGATGACGTCACCGCCACGCCCGCCGTTACCGCCGTCCGGGCCGCCCAGCGGCTTGAACTTCTCGCGGTGGACGGAGGCACAGCCGTGGCCCCCGTTACCCGCGGCGACATGCAGTTCGACGCGGTCCACGAAGGTGGTCATGGTTCAGTGCCTCCAGAAATCACGGGTATGTCTAGGTACTAACACGCGAAAGGCGGACCCGCCTTCCCGTCCGGGAAGTGAGGTCCGCCTCGCGAAACGTTCGGTGCTGAATCAGCTGATTCAGGCGACCGGAACGATGTTCACGACCTTGCGGCCACGGTGGGTACCGAACTCCACCGCGCCCGGCAGCAGGGCGAACAGGGTGTCGTCGCCGCCACGGCCGACACCGGCGCCGGGGTGGAAGTGGGTGCCGCGCTGGCGGACCAGGATCTCACCAGCGTTGACGACCTGACCGCCGAAGCGCTTCACGCCGAGCCGCTGGGCATTGGAGTCGCGACCGTTCCGGGTGGACGATGCGCCCTTCTTGTGTGCCATGTCTCCTCAGTCCCTTACTTCGCAGCCGTGGGGATCGACGTGACCTTGATCGCCGTGTACTGCTGGCGGTGGCCCTGCCGACGGCGGTAGCCGGTCTTGTTCTTGTAGCGCAGAATGTCGATCTTCTGGCCCTTGTGGTGGTCCACGACCTCGGCCTCGACCTTGATACCGGCCAGCACCCACGGGTCGCTGGTCACAGCGTCGCCGTCGACAACGAGCAGGGTCGAGAGCTCGACCGTGTCGCCAACCTTGGCAGTGGAAATCTTGTCAACCTCAACGATGTCGCCGACAGCAACCTTGTGCTGGCGACCACCGCTGCGCACGATGGCGTACACGCGGATCTCTCTTTCGCTCGTTCAGAACCGGCACCCCCGCAGGCCAGCCGCCCGGCATACGCATGGGCGACCTCTCCCGGCCGGCCTAGCGTCCGGGAGGAACAGGTTTACGGGGATGTGGCGGGCTCGATGACACGCCGACGGTCAAGGTTACGGGCCGGGGCCGTAGGGGTCAAACTGGGCGTCCGGCCCCCACGCCCGGAGAAACGTCCCGCCGCTCAGCCGGCCGCGGCGACGTACCCGGCGTACGCCTCCGCGATCCCCTCGGGTGCCAGCCCCAGGTGCTCCAGGATCGTGTAGCGGCCCGGCCGGGTCTCCGGCGCGAACGCCACGGCCCGGACGAACTCCTCGTCGCTGAAGCCGATCTCCCCGGCCACCACGGGCAGCCCGTGCCGGCGCAGGCCCTCCACGATCAGCCGGGAGCCGTCGTGGTCGCCGCGCAGATACATGGCGAACGCGGCGCCGAGACCCACCTGTTCGCCGTGCGCGGCGGCCCGGCGGGGGTAGAGCAGGTCCAGCGCGTGGCTGATCTCGTGGCAGGCGCCCGAGGACGGCCGGGTGTGCCCGGCTATCGACATGGCGATGCCGGTCAGCACGAGCCCCTCGGACAGCACGGTGAGGAACCCGTCGTCGCCGCAGCCGCCGGGGTGCCGCAGCACCGCCTCGCCGGCCTGGCGGGCCATGGCCGCGGCGAGACCGTCGATCTTCTCGCCGTTGACCCGGTGGTCCAGCTCCCAGTCCGCGACCGCGGAGATGTTGGACAGGGCGTCGCCGATCCCGGAGCGCACGAAGCGCAGCGGGGCCTCGCGGATCACGTCGAGGTCGATGAACAGGGCGACGGGCGCGGGCACGCCGTAGGAGCCGCGCCCCGCGTCGTTGTCCAGGTTGGACACGGGCGAGCAGATGCCGTCGTGCGAGAGGTTCGTCGGCACCACGACCAGGGGCAGGCCGATCCGCGCCGCGGAGTACTTCGCACAGTCGATGATCTTGCCGCCGCCGATGCCCACGACCGCGTCGAAGTCGCCGGACTTCATCCGGTCGGCCAGGTCGACCGCCTCGTCCAGGGTGCCGCCGCCCACCTCGAACCAGGTGGCGGCGGGCAGCGCCGGCGCGAGGCGCTCGCGCAGCTGGGCGCCGTAGCCGCGGCTGACGGCGACGGCGAGCCGCCCGGAGTCCGAGATGCGCTGGTCGGCGAGCACGCCCGCCAGATCGTCCAGGGCACCCGCGCGGATGTCCATCACGATCGGCGAGGGGAACAGCCGGGTCAGTACCGGCATGCGATCTCCCGCCCGCGGGCGAGGTCGTCGTGGTTGTCGATCTCGACCCACGGGACGTCGCCGATGGGCGCCACGTCGATCCGGAAGCCGCGGTCGACCAGCTCCTGGTAGCCGTCCTCGTAGTACAGCTGGGGGTCGCGCTCGAAGGTCGTGCGCAGGGCGTCGGCCAGCTCCTCGGCGGCGTCGCCCTCGATCAGGGTCACACCGATGTACTCGCCGGTGGCCTCGGCCGGGTCCATCAGCTTGGTGATGCGCGTCATGCCCTTCTCAGGGTCGACGACGACCTTCATCTCCTCGTCCGCCAGGGACTTCACGGTGTCCAGCGCGAGGATGATCCTCTTGCCGTCGCCGCGCGCGGCCAGCAGCGTCTTCTCGACCGAGACCGGGTGCACGGTGTCGCCGTTGGCGAGGATCACACCGTCCTTGAGCGCGTCGCGCCCGCACCACAGGGAGTAGGCGTTGTTCCACTCCTCGGCCTTGTCGTTGTCGATGAGCGTCAGCTTCAGGCCGTACTTCTGCTCGAACTCGGCCTTACGGGCGTAGACGGCCTCCTTGCGGTAGCCGACGATGACCGCGACCTCGGTCAGCCCGATCTCCGCGAAGTTGCCCAGGGTCAGGTCCAGGACGGAGACGGCCTCGGGCGCGTCCTGTGCGCTCACCGGCACCAGGGCCTTGGGCAGGGTGTCCGTGTAGGGGCGCAGTCGCCGTCCGGCGCCGGCCGCCAGCACGAGGCCTATCATCGCGGTTCTCTCCTTCGGTTCAGGGGCGCGGGCGCGGGGCGCGGTGCCCCGGCCCGCTGGAAAAAAGCGGGTGCGGCCCTCTCCTCGCGGACAGGACCGCACCCAGACGTGCCGGTGACCGGTCAGTCGACGGAGGTCGACTCCGGGGCCGCCGCCGTCTTCTTGGCCGCCGTCTTCTTCGTGGCGGCCGCCTTCTTGGCCGTCGTCTTCTTCGCGGCGGTCTTCTTGGCGGCGGTCTTCTTCGCCGCCGTCTTCTTGGTGGCCGCCTTCTTCGCCGTGGCCTTCTTGACCGCCTTGCGGGCGGTCTTCTTGGCCGGGGCCTCGCCCCCCTCGGCGGCAGCCGCCTCGGCGGGGGCCTCCTCGACGGGAGCCTCCGCGGCCGCCGGGACGACCACGACGGCAGTCTCCTCGGACGCGGTCGGCGCGGCCGTCTTCCGCACCGCGCGACGGCGCGGACGGGCCGGCGCGGCGCTCTCGGCGGGCGCCGGAGCCTCCTCGGCGGCGGGCTCCGCCACCGGGGCCGCGGGCGCGGTCTCGGCGACGGTCACCACGGCGGCCTCGGCACCCGCGGGGGAACCGGCAGGCGCGGACACCTTCCGGGTCGCCCGACGGCGGGTACGGCCCTTGGGCGCCTCCTCGGCGGCCTCGGGAGCCGGCACCACCTGGTCCTCGACGGCGGCGGGCTCGGCCAGCGCCTCGGCAGCCGGCTCGGGCCGCACCGGACGGGCCGCGGCCTCCTCGGCGGTGACGTCCTGCGCGGTCGGCACGGCGGCCTCGGCGACAACGTCCTCCTCGGCGTCCTTCGCCCGAGCGGACTTGCGGGCGGACCTCTCCGCCTTCGGCGCGCCCGCCGGGGCCGACGCGCGACGGCTCGCCCGGCGGCGGGTACGGCCGCGACCGGCCGCCGCCTCCGCCTCGGCGACGCTGCTGTACAGCTCCTCGTCCGGCGTGAACTCCGGGGCCGTGAGGGCGACCGGCTCGGCGATCTCGGCGGCCACCTCGGCGGCCGTCTCGATCTCCGGCGCGGCGGCCTCGCCGCTGTCCACGGCGACCGCGGCGGTCTCGTGCACATGCTCGTGCTCGTGCGGCTGCTCCTGCGCGTCGCCGCCGCGGCCGCGCTTCTTGCGCTTGCCGCCGCCACCGGCGCCGGCCGAACCGGGCTGCTCCATGTGCACGATGACACCGCGGCCGTTGCAGTGCACACAGGTCTCGGAGAAGGACTCCAGCAGGCCCTGACCGACCCGCTTACGGGTCATCTGCACCAGGCCCAGCGAGGTCACCTCGGCCACCTGGTGCTTCGTGCGGTCGCGGCCCAGGCACTCCAGCAGGCGGCGCAGCACCAGGTCGCGGTTGGACTCCAGGACCATGTCGATGAAGTCGATCACGATGATGCCGCCGAGGTCGCGCAGCCGCAGCTGGCGCACGATCTCCTCGGCCGCCTCCAGGTTGTTCCTGGTGACCGTCTCCTCCAGGTTGCCGCCCTGGCCGGTGAACTTGCCGGTGTTGACGTCGACGACGACCATCGCCTCGGTCCGGTCGATCACCAGCGAACCGCCGCTGGGCAGCCAGACCTTGCGGTCCAGCGCCTTGGCGAGCTGCTCGTCGATCCGGTAGGTGGCGAAGACGTCGACCTCGGAGGTCCACTTCGACAGGCGGCCCGCGAGATCCGGGGCGACGTGCGCGACGTACCCGTGGATCGTCTGCCAGGCGTCGTCACCGCTGACGATGACCTTGGAGAAGTCCTCGTTGAAGATGTCGCGCACGACCCGGACGGTCATGTCCGGCTCGCCGTAGAGCAGCGTCGGCGCGTTGCCGCTCTTGGCCTTCTTCTGGATGTCCTCCCACTGCGCCTGGAGCCGCTCGACGTCGCGGCGCAGCTCGTCCTCGCTCGCGCCCTCGGCGGCGGTGCGCACGATGACACCCGCGTCCTCGGGGACGATCTTCTTGAGGATCGTCTTCAGCCGGGCCCGCTCGGTGTCGGGCAGCTTGCGGCTGATGCCGGTCATGGAGCCCTCGGGGACGTACACGAGGTAGCGGCCCGGCAGGGAGACCTGGCTGGTCAGACGCGCGCCCTTGTGCCCGATCGGGTCCTTGGTGACCTGCACCAGGACCGACTGCCCGGACTTGAGGGCGGACTCGATGCGCCGCGGGCCGTTGCCCATGCCGAGCGCGCCGAAGTTGACCTCACCGGCATACAGCACGGCGTTGCGGCCCTTGCCGATGTCGATGAAGGCGGCCTCCATCGACGGCAGCACGTTCTGCACCTTGCCGAGGTAGACGTTGCCGACGTACGACGTCGACTGCTCCTTGTTGACGTAGTGCTCCACGAGCACGTTGTCCTCAAGGACGCCGATCTGGGTGCGCTCGCCGTGCTGGCGGACGACCATCACCCGGTCGACGGCCTCACGGCGGGCCAGGAACTCGGCCTCGGTGATGATCGGGACACGGCGGCGGCCCTGCTCACGGCCCTCGCGGCGGCGCTGCTTCTTCGCCTCCAGACGGGTCGAGCCCTTGATGGACTGCACCTCGTCGGACGGCTCGCTCTGCTTGCGCGGCTCGCGGACCTTGACGACGGTACGCTCCGGGTCGTCCAAGGACGGCTCGCCGTCCGCGGCGGACTCACCGGCGCGGCGACGGCGGCGACGACGGCGACGGCTGCCGGCGCTGGAGCCGGCGGACTCCTCGCCGTGCGCGTCCTCGTCGTCCTCTTCCTCCTGCTCGGCGGTGTCCTCGGCGTCCTGCGCGGCCTGCTCGGCGGCCAGCTCCTCGGACTCCTCGCCGCCCTCGCCCTCGGCGGCGTCCCCGCGACGGCGGCGACGGCCGCCCCGGCGGCGACGGCGGCGCGAGGAGGACTCCTCGTAGCCCTCGGCGTCCTCGGCCTCGCCCTCGGCGCCCTCCGGCTCCTCGTCCTCGTCCTCGTCCTCGTCGGCGGCCTCGACGACCGGGGCCTCCTCGACGCGCTCGGCACGGCGACGGCGGCGCCGGCGCGAACCGGCCTCGGCACGCTCCTCGGCGTACTCCGCGCGCTGCTGCGGCTCCGCGGGCTGCTCGGCCTCGGCGGGCTCGGCGGGCTCGACGGCTCCCGCGGCGGCCTCGGCGGCGGCCCGCTCGGGGGTCTGGAAGCGCGGCTCGGCGAACACCGGCGCCTGGAAGACGGCGACGGCGGGACGGGCGGGACGGCGCGAGCCCTCCTCGGCCCCGGCGCCGCGCGCGGGCTCGGAGAACCCGGACGCGGGGCGCACGGCCCGGCGCCGGGCCCGGCGCGGAGCGGGAGTGTCGGCGGTCCCGGACGCCTCGGCGGCGGCCGGGACGGCCTCGACGGCCGGCGCGGGCTCGGTGGTGTGCGTGGTGACGGGAACCTCCGGGGTGTGCGCCGTCTCGGCGGGGGCGCTCTCGGGCGCGGTGACCCGGCGGGTGGCGCGGCGGCGGGCACGGCGCGGGGCGGCGTCCTCGCTCTCGGCCTCGGCGTTCCCGGTTTCCGCGGCGGGGGCCTGCGCCTCGACGGCGGGCTCGGCGACCGGCTCGGCGGGGGCCTCTTCGGCGGCCTTCGGCGCGCCGGTGGGCGCGGAGGCGCGGCGGGTGGCGCGACGGCGGGTGCGGGCGGGGGCGGCCTCGGCGGCGGGCTCCTCGGCGGCCGGGGCGGCCTCGGGAGCGGCCTCGGCGGTGGCCCGTACGACGGTCTCGGCGGCCTCGGCGGGCGCGGGTTCGGGCGAGCCGGCGGGCGCGGAGGCACGGCGGGTGGCCCGGCGACGGGTGGGGGCGGCGGGCGCCTCCTCCTGGACCGGTGCGGCCTCGACGGCGGCCGGCGGCGTGACGGTCTCCGCCTGCTCGACGGCCTCGGCGACCTCGGCGGCGGCGGGCGCACCGGCCGGGGCTCCGGCGGGCGCGGACGCACGGCGCGTGGCACGGCGGCGGGGACGCGCGGGCGCCTCCTCGGCCGGCTCGGCCTCCGCGGCCGGGGTCTCGGCGGCCTCGGCGGCCGGTACGGCGGTCTCGGTGACCTCGGCGGCGGGCGCGGCGGCGCGGCGGCCGGTGCGGCGGCGCGGACGCGCGGCGGGGGCCCCGGCCTCGGCTGCGGCCGGGGTCTCGGCCGGGCTCTCGGTCTCGGCGGGGGCTTCGGCGGTGGCCTCCGCCTCCGCGCTCGGCGTGGCGACGCTGCGGGTGGCGCGGCGGCGGGTGCGCCGCGGTGCGGCCTCCTCGCCGACGACGACCTCGCCGCCCTCGGCGACCTCCGCGGCTGCGGTCGGCGCGACGGTCTCCGCGGACTCGACGGCCTCGGCGGCGGGTGCGCCGGCGGGGGCCGAGGCGCGGCGCGCGGCACGGCGGCGCGGACGCGCGGCGGGTGCGGTCTCCTCCGCCTGGGGGGTCTGGTCCCCGGCGGCGTTCTCCGCCGTCTCCTCGGTGTCCTCCGCGGCCGGTATGGCCGGGACGGTCACCTCGGCGGACGCCTCCCCCGCGACGGGCGGACCCGCCGGCCGGGAGGCGGCACGGCGACGCCTGCGCGGCGGCAGGGTGTCGCTCGGGGTGTTCAGTTCGGAACCCTCATTGGGTTCGGTCGGCTCAAGCATGCGGGCGTTTCTCCCGTCAGGCTCCCGGGCGCCGCGCCTGGTTCCGGCACCGGCCCGAAGGGGCCGTCCACCGGTGACGTCCGCGGCCGCGCGATGCGCGATGGCCGCCGTCCGGGGCGCGGGCGCCGCACGGGAGCACTCTGTGTCCTGTCTCGCCGGTTCCGTACGCCTTGTCGGTACGGCCTGGCGAAAGTCTTCTGGTCGGTGCGCTGCCCGACCCAGGTGGCTCCCGAGTACGAGGGCGGCGCTTACGACGTCCGTCCCTACGCGGAACCTTCCGGCGCCGGCACCGTCGCGGCGGCGGCCGGTACGGCCGTTTGGGCCGGGGCTGCCTCGCGGTCGGGCGCGAGCGGGTCGGTCACCGTGCCGGTCTCTTCATCGAACAGCCCCTGCGCCAGCCTGGTCACCGCAGCGGGGACCGGCGGCGCCAGGTCGGCCACGGCGCGGAGACCGGACAGGACGTCGTCGGGTCGTACGGCAGGCGTCACGTGCCGAACAACCAGCCGCAGTATCGCACAGGGCTGGCCGGTCGGCCCATCAGCCGGTGCGCCGTGCGCCTGAAGGCTCGCCACGGCCGGGCGGGCGTCGAAGGTGCGCACACCGTTCTTGGCCATGCGCTGCACCTCGACGGACTCGGCCCCGTTGAAGGCCTCGACCGCGCGCTCGGCGTCGGCCGGATCGACTCCGGTGAGCCTGAGCTCCCAGACGGAGGCCGTCAGCCGGTCGGCGAGACCCGAGGTGTGCGCCTCCACGGCGTCGACGATGTCGAGCCCGGTGGGCAGCGACTCGTCGAGGAGGACGCGCAGTGTCTCGGGGTCGCGCGACGCGGTGAGCGCGATCTCCAGGTACTCCGCCTCACTGCCGGTGCCGGTGGGTGCGGCATTGGCGTACGACACCTTCGGGTGCGGCGTGAATCCGGCCGAGTAAGCCATGGGCACCTCGGCGCGGCGCAGCGCACGCTCGAAGGCGCGCTGGAAGTCTCGGTGGCTGGTGAACCTCAGGCGGCCGCGCTTGGTGTAGCGCAGTCGGATGCGCTGCACCGCGGGTGCGGGCGGCGGGCCTTCGGGCTGTCGCTTGCCCAGTGGAACTTCTCCTTGTGTACGCGGTCCGTGCACCAACCCCGCCTGCGCGGGGAACACGTCCGGGCCGACGCTTGCCCGGTGTCGTAGTCCGGATCCCCCGCATCGGCGGGGAAACACGCCGGTCCTCCTCCCAAGAGTACGCGTTTCGCCACCCGAAGGTTCCCCCCGTGTCGACCGGGAGCGGGACGGGCGCGGACGGCTACCCTCCCTTTTACCTGTTCTGCCCCTTCTGAACGTCCCGGAGGGTACGACGGCGGAGAACCGCGGCCGGCGCCTGCTCAGGGCCCTCACCTTCTGGCTGCGTCCGGCGTTCACCCTGCGGGTGCTGGGCCGCTTCCAGCGGGTCGCGGGCTTCGACCGCTCCATGGCCCTCGCCTCCAGCGCCCTGACCGCGCTGGTGCCGCTGGTGATCCTGGCCGCGGCGGTGCTGAACAGCGTCGGTTCGTACGACATCGCGCGGCAGCTGATCACCCGGTACGGCCTGACGGACGAAGGCGCGACGGCGGTCAACGCGCTCTTCTCCCCCGAGCAGGGGCAGGTGGACGCCAGCGTCCTGGGCGTCCTGTTCCTCGCGGTGTCGGCGCTGAGCTTCACCCGTGCCCTGCAACGCCTGTTCGAGCAGACCTGGGAGCTCCGGTCCCTGAGTGTGCGCAACACCCGCAACGGACTGGGCTGGCTGCTCTCCGGCGCCTGCTACATGGCGGTCAGCGGCCTGATCCAGGCGCTGCCGAGCGAGAGCCGGGCGCATCTGCTCAGCGCGGCGGTGGAGTTGCCGGTGACCGCGGTCTTCCTGGTGTGGACGGGTGTCCTGCTGTCCGCCCGCCGGATCGCCTGGCGCGACCTGATCCCCTTCGGCGTCACCGGCGCGGTGGCCATCGCGGTCTACTCGGTGGGCGCGACCCTCTACCTCCCCCACCTCTTCAACACCTCGGCCCACCGCTACGGCGTCGTCGGCGCCGTCTTCGCGATGATCTCCGCCCTCTTCGCGGTCATGCTCTGCCTCGTCGGCGCCTCGGTGACGGGCCGCGAGATCCGCGACGAACTGACCCGCATCTCCCACGGCGGACGCACTCCCGACGACGAGGTCCGCCGCCAATGGAACGACCTCGTCTCCCGAACCCGCTCCCGCCGGCACTCGGCCCGCCGCCGGACGTTCCGGCACCACACGGACGACTAAGGAATTTTTGGCCACCTTCGCCTTCACTTCGAAGGCGGGGGCGACAGCCGGGCGGACGCGGGGAGCCATGCACCGTTCCGGCCCGGGACGGCGGCGCAATTACCTACCCTTTAGGTAAGCCTAGCCTTACCTTGTATGAGTGGGGATTACTCTCAGACACGTTCGAGTGCTGTCCGGAAGGGAATGTCCCAGTGATCCCCACTCTTGTGATCGGGCTGCGGGAGGGCCTGGAGGCGTCGCTCATCGTCGGCATCATCGCCGCCTTCCTCGGCGCCAACGGCCGCCGCGACGCCCTGCGCCAGGTGTGGATCGGAGTGGTCGCCGCCGTCCTGCTGTGCCTGGCGATCGGGATCGGGCTGATCACGCTCTCCCGTGAGCTGCCCCAGCGCCAGCAGGAAGCAATGGAGACCGTGATCGGCGCGTTCGCCGTCGTCATGGTCACCTTCATGATCCTGTGGATGAACAAGCACGCCCGCGGCATGAAGAAGGAACTGGAGGGCCAGGCCGCCCACGCCCTGGCCCAGGGATCCGCCAGGGCCCTCGTGGCCATGGCCTTCCTCGCCGTGCTGCGGGAGGGCTTCGAGACCGCCGTGTTCCTCATCTCGGTGATCCAGAACAGCACCAGCGTCGCGAGCGGCACTGCCGGGGCGCTGATCGGCATCCTGATCGCGGTCGTCATCGGCTACGGCATCTACCGCGGCGGGCTGCGTCTCAACCTCGGCCGGTTCTTCAAGGTCACCGGCCTGGTCCTGGTCCTCGTCGCGGCCGGCCTGGTCATGACGGTCATGCACACCGCCCACGAGGCCGGCTGGCTGAACGCCGGTCAGGCGCAGGCCGTGGACCTGGGCTGGCTGGTGCGGCCCGGCACCGTGGTGTCCTCCCTGCTGACCGGTGTCCTGGGCCTCCAGCCGCAGCCCGTGGTCGCCGAGGCGGTGGCCTGGCTGGTGTACGCGCTGCCGATGCTCGCCTACCTCGTCGCGCCGCGCCGCGCCGCCCGCCCCGCGGGCAGGCCCGCTCTCGCCGCGGCGGCGGCCACCGGACACGAGACCACCGGACACGAGACCACCGAACACGCCTGACCGTGCCCGCCCTTCTCGTCCCGATCCCCTGAAACACCCCTGACCCGAGGGAGCACTGCCCCATGCCCAGATCCACCACGCCGCGCGTCCTCCAGGTCACCGGTCTGCTCGCCATCGCCGGACTCGTCGCCACCGGATGCGCCAAGCACAAGACGGACAGTGCCCCCGCCGGCGCGGCCAAGGTCTCCGTGGAACTCGACGACAACGGCTGCCACGTCACCCCGAACTCCGTCGCCGCGGGCCCGGTCACCTTCACGGTGAAGAACACCAAGGCCAACAAGGTCTCCGAGGCCGAGCTGCTGCGCGACGACATCATCATGGGCGAGAAGGAGAACCTCTCCCCCGGTCTGTCCGGCACCTTCTCGCTGCACCTGAACGGCGGCAAGTACCAGGTCTACTGCCCCAACGCGAAGACCGAGAAGACCGCCTTCACGGTCACCGGCGCCGCGGGCAAGCCGTCGCAGGACCCCAAGGTCAAGGCCGACCTGGACCAGGCCGTCGGCGGGTACAGGAGCTACGTCGTCACCGAGGTCGACAAGCTGGTCCCGGCGACGAAGAAGTTCACCGACGCGGTCCGGTCCGGTGACATCGCCCAGGCCGAGCAGGCGTTCGCGCCCGCCCGCTACTACTACGAAGAGGTCGAGCCGGTCGCCGAGAGCTTCGGCAACCTCGACCCCGACATCGACGCCCGGGTCAACGACGTCACCGACCAGTCCAAGTGGACCGGCTTCCACCGCCTGGAGAAGGCGCTGTGGCAGGACAAGTCCCTGACCGGCACCGCCCCGATCGCCGACAAGCTCGACGCCGACGTGGCCAAGCTCAAGTCCCTGGTGGCGAAGACCTCCTACCAGCCGGCCCAGCTCGCCAACGGCGCCACCGATCTGCTCAACGAGGTCGCCTCCAGCAAGATCACCGGCGAGGAGGACCGCTACAGCCACACCGACCTGTCCGACTTCGAGGCCAACGTCGTCGGCGGCGAGAAGGCGTTCGACCTGCTGAAGCCCGCGCTGACCCGGATCGACCCGGCGCTGGCGAAGACGGTCACCCAGCAGTACGCGAGCGTCCTCGACGCGCTCAAGCCCTACAAGAAGGGCAGCGGCTACGTCGACTACTCCACGGTCGGCAACGACAAGCGGCGCGTGCTCACCCAGAAGGTCGACGGACTCGCCGAGCCGCTCTCCCAGGTCGCCGCCAAGGTGAACAGCTGATGTCCGAGCGCCACCATTCCCGCCGGGGGCTCCTCGCCCTCGGCGGGGCGGCACTCGCGGGCGGGGCCGCCGCCGGGGCCCTGACCGGCTGCCGGCAGGAGTCCCACGCCGCCGACGCCCCGGCGGACCTCGTCCCGTTCTACGGCACCCACCAGGCCGGCATCGCCACCCCGGCCCAGGACCGGCTGGCCTTCGCCACCTACGACATCACGGCGACCGGCGGCGTCAAGGAGAAGCGGGCCGCGCTGCGCGCGCTGCTGAGGACCTGGACCGCGGCCGCGGCGGCGATGACCCAGGGGCGTACCGTCCCGGGCGACAACGCCAACCTGAGCGCGCCCCCGGCCGACACCGGCGAGGCGTACGGGCTCTCCCCGGCCAACCTCACGATCACCTTCGGCCTCGGTCCGTCCCTGTTCGACGACCGGTTCGGGCTCGCCGACCGGCGCCCGGCCGCGCTCGCGGACCTCCCGCATCTGCCACCGGCCGACCTGGACCCGGACCGCAGCGGCGGCGACCTCGCGATCCAGGCGTGCGCCGACGATCCGCTCGTCGCCTTCCACGCCATCCGCAACCTGGCCCGGATCGGCCGGGACACCGTGGTCATGCGCTGGTCCCAGCTCGGCTTCGGAAAGGCCGCCTCCAACGGCGCCGACCAGCAGACCCCGCGCAACCTGATGGGCTTCAAGGACGGCACGCGCAACATCCACGGCGACGACACCGACCTGATGAACGAGCACGTATGGGTCGGCAAGGAGACCGATCAGGCGTGGATGCGCGGCGGCAGCTACCTGGTGGCCCGGCGGATCCAGATGCGGATCGAGGGCTGGGACCGCGACTACCTCGCGGACCAGCAGAACGTGTTCGGCCGCCACAAGTACTCCGGGGCCCCGCTGACGGGCTCGAAGGAGTTCGACACGCCCGACTTCAAGGCCAAGGGCGCCGACGGCCGTCCGGTCATACCGGCGAACGCGCACATGCGGCTGGCCGCCCACGAGAACAACGGGGGCATCCGGATCCTGCGGCGCGGCTACTCCTTCACCGACGGCATCGTCCCGTCCAGCGGTGAACTGGACGCCGGGCTGTTCTTCATCGCCTTCCAGAAGGACCCGCGCGAGCAGTTCGTCGCGCTCCAGCGCAAGCTCGGCATGAACGACGCCCTCAACGAGTACATCCAGCACGTCGGTTCGGGCCTGTTCGCCTGCCCGCCCGGTGTCTCCGCCCCCGGCCGTACCTGGGCCGAGGAACTGCTCGCCTGACGAACACGGCCCGCACACCGGGCGGTCACGACGATGAGCCCCTTCCCGGTCCGGGAAGGGGCTCAGCCGTCACTCGGCCACGTCAGTGCGTGTGCCCGCTCGCCGCCGGCGCCGGGCCCGCGTTCTTCACGGTCAGCGGCAGCAGCTTCTTGCCCGTCGGGCCGATCTGGATGTGCGTGTCCATCTGCGGGCAGACACCGCAGTCGAAGCACGGGGTCCAGCGGCAGTCCTCGACCTCGGTCTCGTCGAGGGCGTCCTGCCAGTCCTCCCAGAGCCAGTCCTTGTCGAGACCGGAGTCGAGGTGGTCCCAGGGCAGGACCTCCTCGTAGGCGCGCTCGCGGGTGGTGTACCAGTCGACGTCCACGCCGTGGGCCGCGAGGGCCTTGTCGGCGCAGGCCATCCAGCGGTCGTAGGAGAAGTGCTCGCGCCAGCCGTCGAAGCGGCCGCCGTCCTCGTAGACCGCGCGGATGACATCGCCGATACGGCGGTCACCGCGGGACAGGAGGCCCTCCACGATGCCGGGCTTGCCGTCGTGGTAGCGGAAGCCGATGGAACGGCCGTACTTCTTGTCGCCGCGGATCTTGTCGCGCAGCTTCTGGAGCCGCGCGTCCGTCTCCTCCGCCGACAGCTGCGGGGCCCACTGGAAGGGCGTGTGGGGCTTGGGGACGAAGCCGCCGATCGAGACGGTGCAGCGGATGTCGTTGGCCCCCGACACCTCGCGGCCCTTCTGGATGACGTGGGTCGCCATGTCGGCGATCTGCAGCACGTCCTCGTCGGTCTCGGTGGGCAGGCCGCACATGAAGTACAGCTTCACCTGGCGCCAGCCGTTGCCGTAGGCCGTGGCGACCGTACGGATCAGGTCCTCCTCCGAGACCATCTTGTTGATGACCTTGCGCATGCGCTCGGAGCCGCCCTCGGGGGCGAAGGTCAGACCGGAGCGGCGCCCGTTGCGGGTCAGCTCGTTGGCCAGGTCGACGTTGAAGGCGTCCACGCGGGTGGAGGGCAGCGACAGGCCGATCTTGTCGTCCGTGTAGCGGTCCGCCAGGCCCTTGGCGATCTCGCCGATCTCCGAGTGGTCCGCGGAGGACAGGGAGAGCAGGCCGACCTCCTCGAAGCCGGTCGCGTTCAGACCGCGCTCCACCATGTCGCCGATGCCCGTGATGGAGCGCTCGCGCACGGGGCGGGTGATCATGCCCGCCTGGCAGAAGCGGCAGCCGCGGGTGCAGCCGCGGAAGATCTCCACCGACATCCGCTCATGGACGGTCTCGGCCAGCGGCACGAGGGGCTGCTTGGGGTAGGGCCACTCGTCCAGGTCCATGACGGTGTGCTTGGAGACCCGCCACGGCACGCCCGACCTGTTCGGTACGACGCGGCCGATCCGGCCGTCGGGGAGGTACTCGACGTCGTAGAACGCCGGGATGTACACCGAGCCCGTCTTGGCCAGCCGGAGAAGGACCTCCTCGCGGCCGCCGGGGCGGCCCTCGGCCTTCCACTCCCGGATGATCCGGGTCATGTCCAGCACGGCCTGCTCGCCGTCGCCGATGATCGCCGCGTCGATGAAGTCGGCGATCGGCTCCGGGTTGAAGGCCGCGTGGCCGCCGGCCAGGACGATCGGGTCGTCCTCGGTGCGGTCCCCGGACTCCAGCGGGATGCCGGCCAGGTCCAGGGCGGTGAGCATGTTCGTGTAGCCCAGCTCCGTGGAGAAGCTGAGGCCGAACACGTCGAACGCCTTCACCGGGCGGTGGCCGTCCACCGTGAACTGCGGGACGCGGTGCTCACGCATCAGCGCCTCCAGGTCCGGCCACACGCTGTACGTGCGCTCGGCGAGGACGCCGTCCTGCTCGTTGAGCACCTCGTAGAGGATCATGACGCCCTGGTTGGGCAGACCGACCTCGTACGCGTCCGGGTACATGAGCGCCCAGCGGACGTCGCACTCGTCCCAGTCCTTGACGGTGGAGTTGAGTTCTCCGCCTACGTACTGGATCGGCTTCTGCACGTGCGGGAGCAGAGCTTCGAGCTGCGGGAAAACCGACTCGACAGGCATCTCGCGAACCTTCATGAGCTGACAGGGGTGACCATCCAGCGTAACCCGCCCGCGGGGCTCCTCCGAACGGTCAGCCGGACGAGCGGTCCGCGGCCTTGCGCCACCGCTTCGGCAGCTCGGCCTCCGCTGCCGCCGCCCGCGCCTCCTCCCTGGCGTACAGCACCCCGTAGGGGAACGCGTTCTCCCCCGCCGCGTGGGCCACCGCGGCCAGCTCGCGCAGGGTGCGGCGGGCCATGACGCTGTCCTGGTGGTCGCCGAGAAGGGTGGTGAGGGACTTCATGGCGGCGGTGAGCTCGCGGGCGCGGGCGCCGAGCGCGGGGGTGGCGGCCTCGGCGGCGTACCGGGTGCGCTTGGCCTTCTTGCGGGCCTCGTGCAGGGCGAGGTCGCGGTCCGTGCCGGGCGGCAGCGCCAGCGCCCGCTCGATCCGGGTGGTGAGCTTCGCGAGGTCCTTGTGTACGGCCTTGAGCAGCGCCTTCTTCGGTTTGCGGGCGGCGGCCCTGCGCAGCGGCGGGTCGGCGAGCAGGGCGTCCAGGGTGTTCAGGAGGGCGAGGTGGCGGGGGGAGTCCAGGACGCCGGCGAGGTGGGCGGGGGCGGCGGAGGTCCGGGTCCGGGCCCAGGAGGTGAGGCGCTCGTGGATCCGGCCGGTGGCCAGGTCGGCCGGCAGGGCGTCGAGGGCGGTGGTCAGCCGCTCGGCCAGCACCTCCTGGTCGCGGTCGACGCCCAGTTCGCCCGCGAGCCACTTCAGGTCGGCGGCGACCGGCTCGGTGGCGGCGCGGTCGAGGATCGCGCGGAAGGTGTGCAGGGTGCCCCGGGCGCGGCGGGTGGCGACCCGCATCCGGTGCACGGCGTCGGGGGTGCCGAGGCGGACGGCGGGGTCGAGGGCGACCAGGGCGTCCCGCTGGGCGCGGAGATAGGCGAGGACGTGGTCGCCCGCGGTGACCGGCTCGGCGCGCGCGGCGGGCGGGCGGCGCAGCCCGCCGGTGAGTTCGAGGGCGCGGGCCAGTTTGGAGGGCGAGGCGGACGGCCGTACGCCCGCCCTGGCCAGGCGTTCCTCCACCTGGTCGAGGAAGGCGGGGTCTCCCCCGTCGGCCAGCTCCACCTCGATCTCGGTCCACCGGACGGTCCCGCCCGCGCCGGTGAGCCGTTCGGCGGTCACCGCGTCCACGCTCGCCTCGGCCAGCAGGGCGCCGTCCGCGTCCACCAGATGGCGCACGTCCCGGGCGGAGCGCAGCCGGACCAGCGGGACCGGCTCCGCCTCCCGGACCCGGGAGCGGACCAGGGCGGCGAGTTCCCCGGGGAGGGTGTCGGAGAGCGGGGCCCGGATCTCGTCCCGGACTCCGGGGGCGACCGGGAGTTTGAGGTGCCAGCCGGCGTCGGAGCCGCCGGTGCGGCGGCGCAGGGTGACGGAGGCGGCGGCGAGGCGCTGGTCGGCGGTGTCGTAGTAGGTGGCGTCCAGCTCGACCAGGCCCTTGTCGAGTACGGCGGCCACCGGGCCGACGCCCGTCAGATCGGGCAGCCCGCCCTCATCGGATTCGTACTTGCGCTCGATCTCGCGTTTCGTCTCCGCCATGGATCGAATCTAGTGCGCGGCGGGCGGATACGGCAGAGGGCGCCCGGACGGACGCCCTCTGCCGTGGTGGTGCCTTACGCCGACATCGGCCGCTGCACCTTGATCGACTGGAGCAGTCCCACGGCCACCCACACCGCGAACATCGATGATCCGCCGTACGACACGAAGGGCAGCGGCAGGCCGGTGACCGGCATGATGCCGAGGGTCATGCCGATGTTCTCGAACGACTGGAAGGCGAACCAGGCCACGATCCCGGCGGCCACGATGGTGCCGTACAGCTCGGTCGAGTCCCGGGCGATCCGGCAGGCGCGCCACAGGATGACGCCGATCAGGAAGATGATGAGACCGGCGCCCAGGAAGCCCAGTTCCTCGCCCGCCACCGTGAACACGAAGTCGGTCTGCTGCTCGGGCACGAACTGGCCGGTGGTCTGCGAGCCGTGGAACAGCCCGGCGCCGGTCAGTCCGCCGGAGCCGATGGCGATACGGGCCTGGTTGGTGTTGTAGCCGACGCCGGCCGGGTCGAGGTCCGGGTTGGCGAAGGCCGCGAAGCGGTTGATCTGGTACTGGTCCAGGATGTGCAGCTGCCAGATGGCGATACAGCCGACCACACCGGTGGCGAGCAGCCCGAACACCCAGCGGTTGGAGGAGCCGGAGGCGAGCAGCACGCCCAGGATGATGGCCACCATCGCCAGCACCGAGCCGAGGTCCGGCATCAGCAGCAGGATCATGCAGGGCACGGCCGCGAGCCCCAGGGACTGCGCCACGGTGCGGTGGTCCGGGAACGGCTTGTCGCCCGCGTCCACCCGCGCGGACAGCAGCATCGCCATGCCCAGGATGATCGCGATCTTGAGGAACTCGGCGGGCTGGACGGAGAAGCCGCCGATCACGATCCAGTTGCGCTGGCCGTTGATGGTCGCGCCGAGCGGGGTGAGCACCACCAGGGCGAGCAGGACCGAGGCGCCGTAGAGGACCGGCACCGCGTTGCGCAGGGCGCGGTGGCCCAGCCAGAGGGTGGCGAGCATCAGGGCGAACCCGATGCCCAGGTTCATCAGGTGCCGCTCCAGGAAGAAGTACGGGTCTCCCTGGTTGATCTCGGTGCGGTTGCGGGTCGCCGAGAAGACCAGCATCGAGCCCATCAGCGACAGGGCGAGCGCGGACAGCAGTATCGGCCAGTCCAGGCGCCGCGCCAGCGAGTCGCGGGCGAAGAGCCTGGTCCAGCCGGCCCGCGCGGGGCCGTACCCGGAGACGGAGAAGCTGTTCGCGCCGGTCATGAGGGCATCCTCCGGCTCCCCCGCTTACGGCGCGGGCGCCTTCGGGTGTTGCTGTTGCCGTTGTTCGTGGGTGGGGCGGTACCGGCGGGCTGCTGCTGGTCGGTGCCGTTGCTCGGGTTGTTCTTCTGGGCGGCCTCGGTGTCCTTCGCCGCGTCCTTGGGGACCTTCGGCGCGGCGATGGTGCCGTCCGTGCGGATCTTCGGCAGGGACTGCTGCGGCTGGGGCAGGAACGCCTTCTTGCTGTCGACGGAGCCGTCGCCCTGGACGCCGTAGAGCGCGCTGTAGATGTTGCGCACGGCCTCACCGGAGGCTCCGGAACCCGTACCGGCCTGGGCGATCGTCATGATCACCGTGTAGTCCTTGGAGTACGTGGCCATCCAGGAGGTGGTCTGCTTGCCGTAGACCTCCGCCGTACCGGTCTTGCCGTGCAGCGGGATCTTGTCCTGCGGCCAGCCGCTGAACTTCCACGCCGCCGTACCCCGGGTGATGACGCCCGCGAAGGCGTCGTCCATGCCCTTGAGGGTGGCCTGGGTGATCGGCAGCTTGCGCTGCACCTGGGGCTTGATCTCCTGGACGGTCTTGCCGTCGGGGCTGACGATCGCCTTGCCGATGGTCGGGACGTACTCGGTGCCGCCGTTGGCGACGGCGCCGTAGATCATCGCCTCCTGGATCGGCGTGACGAGGGTGTCGCCCTGGCCGATGGAGTAGTTGATCTCGTCACCCTCGCGCATCTTGTCGCCCTCGAGGCAGTTCTCGTAGGCGATCTTCTCGACGTAGGTGCCGTCCTTCTTGCCGGTCTTGCACCAGGAGTCCTTGTTGGCCTTCCAGTAGTCCAGCTTCCACTGGCGGTCCGGGACGCGGCCGTTCACCTCGTTGGGCAGGTCGACGCCGGTCGGCTTGCCGAGGCCGAACTGGTGGGCGGTCTTGAAGAAGTAGTCCTTCGGCTCACCCTTCTTGGGGTTGATGCCGCCGTCCTTCTTCCACTCCTTGTCGGCGATGCCGTAGAACACGGTGTCGCAGGAGACCTCCAGGGCGCGGCCCAGCGAGATGTCGCCGAAGTTCTCGCCCTCGAAGTTCTTGAAGATCTGGTTGCCCACCCGGTAGTCGCTGGTGCACGGGTAGCCGCCGTTCCACGCGTAGCCCGCCTGGACGGCGGCGGCCGTGGAGACCACCTTGAAGGTCGAGCCGGGGGCCGCCTGACCCTGTATGGCCCGGTTGAGCAGCGGGTAGTCGGAGTTCTTGCCGGTGAGGGCCTTGTAGTCCTTGGCGGAGATACCGCCCACCCAGGCGTTCGGGTCGTACGTGGGCGCCGAGGCCATGGCGACGATACGGCCGGTCTTGGCCTCCATCACCACCACGGCGCCGGAGTCCGCCTTGTAGTTCTCCCCGGTGATGGAGTCGAACTGGGTGCGGGCGGCCTTCATCGCCTTGTCCAGTTCGTACTCCGCGACCCGCTGGACGCGGGAGTCGATGCTGGTGACCAGGTTGGAGCCGGGCTCGGCCGCGTCCGACTTGGCCTTGCCGATGACCCGGCCGAGGTTGTCCACCTCGTAGCGGGTCACGCCGGCCTTGCCGCGCAGCTCCTTGTCGTACTCCCGCTCCAGGCCCGAGCGGCCGACCATGTCCGAGCGCAGATAGGGCGAGCTGGTGTTCTTGGCCTTCTGGATCTCGTCGTCGGTGACCGGCGAGAGATAGCCGAGGACCTGCGCGGTGTTGGACCTGCCGGGGCTCGGATAGCGGCGCACGGCCTCGGGCTCGGCGGTGATGCCGGGGAAGTCCTCGGAGCGCTCGCGGATCTGGAGGGCCTGGCGGGGCGTGGCCTTGTCGGTGATCGGGATCGGCTGGTACGGCGATCCGTTCCAGCAGGGCTGGGGGGTCTTGGCGTCGCAGAGGCGGACCTTCTGCATGACGTCCTCGGTGGGCATGCCGAGGACCCCGGCCAGCTTGGTCAGGACCGCCTTGCCGTCGTCCTTCTGCTTGAGCAGGTCGGTGCGGGAGGCGGAGACCACCAGGCGGGTCTCGTTGTCCGCGAGGGGCACGCCGCGGGCGTCCAGGATCTCGCCGCGCACGGCGGGCTGGACGACCTGCTGGACGTGGTTGCCCGACGCCTCCTTCTGGTACTGCGCGCCCTCCCGGATCTGGAGGTACCACAGCCGGCCGCCGAGCGTGCCGAGCAGCGAGAGGACGAGGATCTGGATCACGACGAGCCGGATCTGGACCCGTGGGGTCCGGCCGGTCTCGGGGATGTTGGTCACTGCGGGCTGCTCCCCCTCTCAGCGCACGGACGTCCGGACGCGCGGCGCGTGTGTGCGACCGGACCGCGCGCGTACGAATGATGAACGATCAGTCTGTGAGCCCGCGTTCCGCGAAAGCCGACCCGTACGAGTGAATGTGCGTGGCCCGGGCTTCCCGGGGGCCTGACGTGTGGTCACAGCCGCTTGACCCCCTTGATGCGGCCGACCCGGGCCGAGCGGCTGCGGGCCTTGGCCTTCAGGGCGCCGAGGCCGCTGCGCTGGCTGCCGATGCGCAGCCCGGTGCCGGAGGACAGCCAGCCCGAGGAGATGTCGGCCGCCTTGGCGCTGGTGGCGGTGGTCTCGGCCAGCGGGTCGTTGTCGCAGCGGCGGGCCAGCCACATCACCCCCGGCACCACGAAGGGGGCCAGCAGCAGGTCGTACAGGGCGGCCGAGACCAGCAGGCCGGGCAGCCCCACATGGCGGGCGGCGGTGTCGCCGACCAGGGCGCCCACCCCGGCGTACAGCAGCGTGGAGCCGATCGCGGCGACGACGACCACGGCCATCGGGCCGGTCGCCGACTTCAGCCGGCCGTTCTCCGGCTTGACCAGCCCGGCGAAGTAGCCGGTCACGCAGAGCACCAGGGCGTAGCGGCCCGCCGCGTGGTCCGCGGGCGGCGCCAGGTCGGCCAGCAGCCCTGCGGCGAACCCCACGAGGGCGCCGCCGACATGGCCGTACACCATGGCGAGGCCGAGGACGGTCAGCAGCAGCAGGTCGGGGACGGCGCCCGGCAGATGGAGGCGGGCGAGGACGCTCACCTGGATCACCAGGGCGACCACGACCAGCGGCACGGAGAGCAGGATCCGGTTGACACGCATGGGGATTGGGCTCCTACTGCTGCTCGTCGGTCTGCGGTTCGTCGGTCCGGGACGGGTCGGACGGCGACTGGTCGTTCTGCGACCGGTCGCTCTGGCCGCCGCCCTGGCCCGCGCCCGCGGACGGGGTGACCGTGACGGTCACGGTGGGCGTCGGGACCGGCTTGGGCTTGCTCGGCAGGACCTCGTCGCGCGGGTCCTTCTTCGGCGCCTTGACGACCACGCCGACGATGTCGAGCTTGGTGAAGCTGACGTACGGGGTGACGTACAGGGTGCGGGTCAGGCCGCCGCCGGAGGGGTCGACACGCGAGACCACGCCGACCGGCACGCCCGGCACGAACGGCTTGTCGGACTCCGAGCCGAAGGTGACCAGGCGGTCGCCCTTCTTCACCTCGGCCTTGCCGTTGAGGAGTTGGACGCGCAGCGGGCGGTCGCCCTGCCCGGAGGCGAAGCCGAGTTCGTCGCTGCCCTCCATCCGGGTGCCGACGGTGAAGTCCGGGTCGTTGGCGAGCAGCACCGTGGACGTGTCGGGCCCGACCGTGGTGACCCGCCCGACCAGGCCGTCGGCGTTGAGGACGGTCATGTCCCGCCTGATGCCGTCGCCGGCGCCGACGTCGATGGTGATGGTCCAGGAGAAGCCCTGCGCCGACCCTATGGCGACGACCTGGGCGCCCTTGATGCCGTACTGGCCCTCACCGGCGAGCTTCAGCATGCTGTCGAGCTGGTTCAGACGGCTGCGGCTGCGGTCGTCGCTGCCGAGCTTCGCCTTGAGGGCCGCGTTCTCCTTCTCCAGCGTGGCGAGCCTGCTGTGCCGGTCGCCCGAGTCGCGGATCGCGGAGACGGCGTCGCCGACCGGGTCGACCACCGAGGACAGTCCGTCCTCCACCGGGCCGAACACGGTGGCCGCGGCCTGCCGGGCACCGTCGACCGGGGAGTTCCGGCCCCCTCGGATGTCCACGGTGATCAACGCGAACGCGACGGCGATCAGCAGGACCAGGAGCAGCCGGCTCTCTTTGGTGTCCCTCACGTGCGGCGGCCGTGCCCTTCCTCAAGTAGGAATTCATCGGACCACCGGAAAAAGCGCGAAAGGTGCGGCGCAAATCCGAGCGGCCCGTTCGGGGGAGCTTATGCCTCTATATCAACGATCCGCCGCACGAGAGGAGAACGTCTCGTACGGCGGAATCGATGCGCCGTGTCATCGACGCGGCTGCGCGTCCAGAACCTGCTGGAGCGCCTCGAACTCCTCGACGCACTTTCCGGATCCGAGCGCCACGCTGTCCAGCGGGTCCTCGGCGATATGGATCGGCATGCCGGTCTCGCGGCGCAGCCGCTCGTCCAGGCCGCGCAGCAGGGCGCCGCCGCCGGTCAGCACGATGCCCCGGTCCATGATGTCGCCGGACAGCTCCGGCGGGCACTTGTCGAGGGTCGTCTTGACCGCGTCCACGATCGCGTTGACCGGCTCCTCGATCGCCTTGCGGACCTCGGCGGCCGAGATGACGACGGTCTTGGGCAGCCCGGACACCAGGTCCCGGCCGCGCACTTCGGTGTGCTCGTCGGAGTCGAGTTCGTACGCGGAGCCGATGGTGATCTTGATCTGCTCGGCGGTGCGCTCACCCAGGAGAAGGCTGTACTCCTTCTTGATGTACTGGATGATCGCGTTGTCCAGCTCGTCGCCCGCCACCCGGATGGACTGGGCGGTGACGATGCCGCCGAGGGAGATGACCGCGACCTCCGTGGTGCCGCCGCCGATGTCCACCACCATGTTGCCCGTGGCCTCGTGGACCGGCAGGCCGGAGCCGATGGCCGCGGCCATGGGCTCCTCGATGATGTGCACCTGGCGGGCGCCCGCCTGGGTGGAGGCCTCGATGACCGCGCGGCGCTCGACGCCCGTGATGCCCGAGGGCACACAGACCACGACGCGCGGGCGGGCCAGATAGCGGCGCTTGTGGATCTTCAGGATGAAGTAGCGCAGCATCCGCTCGGTGATCTCGAAGTCGGCGATGACGCCGTCCTTCAACGGCCGGACCGCCACGATGTTCCCCGGCGTCCGGCCGATCATCTTCTTCGCTTCGGCGCCGACCGCCAGGATTCCACCGGTGTTGGTGTTGATCGCGACGACGGACGGCTCGTTGAGTACGATCCCGCGACCCCTGACGTACACCAGCGTGTTGGCGGTCCCGAGGTCGACAGCCATGTCACGGCCGATGAACGACATTGAGTTCCCCATCCGGATTCATCTGGCCTTCCTGAGCTTTTGAGGGCATGTCAGGCAGGCGAGGCGGGTGCTGTGACGTGAAGGCTTCCATCGTAAACGCGCCTGCACGAACACTGCGCGAGGGTCCAGGCCATTGTCACCAGATGGCGGGCCGCCTCGCTTGTGGAGACGGGCGTTCGGGGGCGTTCGTTCCCTCTATCGCCGGTATTACGCGCGTCCCGGGAAGAAGATCTTCACCTCGCGCTCGGCGGACTCCTCGGAGTCGGAGGCGTGGATCAGGTTCTCCCGGACGATGACGCCGAAGTCGCCGCGGATGGAACCGGGCTGGGCGGCGATCGGGTCGGTCGGACCGGCGAGCGCGCGCACGCCCTCGATGACCCGCTCGCCCTCGACGATCAGGGCGACGACGGGACCGGAGGACATGAACGCGACCAGCGGCTCGTAGAACGGCTTGCCCTTGTGCTCGCCGTAGTGCTGCTCCAGGGTGTCCTGGTCCAGGGAGCGCAGCTCCAGCGCGGTGATCTGCCAGCCGGCCTTGCGCTCGATTCGGCTGATGATCTCGCCGGTCAGGCCGCGCCGGACGGCGTCGGGCTTGAGCAGGACGAGGGTGCGCTGGCTCACGAGGGGACTCCTTACGCGTGGGACGTGTGCGGTGGGACGAGGTTACAGGGCGTATCCGCGGGCCCGTTACGCAGCGTCAGCCGATGCCTCGGCCTGGGCCGCGAACCGGGCCTTGGCCTCGTCCACCTTTCGCCCGAAGTGCACCGAGGCCCACCACAGGGCGGCGAACACCACGCCCATGAAGTACATGGCCGGTACGAAGACACCGGAGGCGATCAGGGCGATCTGGAGGGCCCAGCCGAGGGCGACGCCCCCGGGCCGGGTCACCATGCCGCACAGCAGCACGCACAGAGCCATGGCGATGCCGCTGACCAGCCAGACGGTGGAGACCGACAGGCTCGGGTCCTTCATGGCGACCAGACCGGCGAAACCGATGACGAAGAACTCGCCGATCAGCGTGGATGAACAGAGCGTACGCACGTCGGACTCCTCAGCCCTTGCCCAGCAGCAGCCGGGCCTCGCCGACCGTGATGACGGAACCGGTGACCAGCACACCGCCGCCCGCGAACTCGCCCTCCTCCTCGGCCAGCGTGATCGCGGCCTCCAGGGCGTCGGGCAGTCGCGGCTCGACCTGGACCCGCTCGTCGCCGAAGACCTCGACGGCGATGGCGGCCAGTTCGTCCGCGTCCATGGCGCGGTGGCTGGAGTTCTGGGTGACGACGACCTCGGCGAAGATCGGCTCGAAGGCCTCCAGCAGCCCCCGCACGTTCTTGTCGCCGCTCGCGCCGACCACGCCGATCAGCCGCGTGAAGTCGAACGCCTCGCGCACCGCCTCGGCGGTGGCCTCGGCGCCGGCCGGGTTGTGCGCGGCGTCCAGGACGACGGTGGGAGACCGCCGTACGACCTCCAGGCGGCCCGGGGAGGAGACGGCGGCGAACGCCTTGCGGACGGTGTCGATGTCCAGCGGTTCGGCGCGCTGGGCGCCGACGCCGAAGAACGCCTCCACGGCGGCGAGCGCCACGGCCGCGTTGTGGGCCTGGTGGGCGCCGTGCAGCGGGAGGTAGACCTCGGGGTACTCGCCGCCGAGGCCGCGCAGGGTGAGCATCTGCCCGCCGACGGCGACCTGGCGGGCCACGACGCCGAACTCCAGGCCCTCGCGGGCCACGGTGGCGTCGACCTCCACGGCCTTCTTCAGCAGCACCTGGGCGGCGTCCACGGGCTGCTGGGCCAGGATGACGGTGGCGCCCTGCTTGATGACACCGGCCTTCTCGCCGGCGATCTCGCCGGTGGTCCCGCCGAGGCGGTCGGTGTGGTCCAGGCCGATCGGGGTGACCACGGCGACGTCGCCGTCGATCACGTTGGTGGCGTCCCAGGTGCCGCCCATGCCGACCTCCACGACGGCCACATCGACCGGCGCGTCCGCGAAGGCGGCGTACGCCATGCCGGTGAGGACCTCGAAGAAGGACAGCCGGTACTCCTGGGCGGCGTCCACCATCTCGATGTACGGCTTGATGTCCTGGTACGTCTCGATGAAGCGCTCGGCGGAGACCGGGGCGCCGTCCAGGCTGATCCGCTCGGTGACCGACTGCACATGGGGGCTGGTGTAGCGGCCGGTGCGCAGCTCGAAGGCGCCGAGCAGGCACTCGATCATGCGGGCGGTGGAGGTCTTGCCGTTGGTGCCCGTGATGTGGATCGAGGGGTACGAGCGCTGGGGGTCGCCCAGCACGTCCATCAGCGCGGAGATCCTGCTGACCGAGGGCTCCAGCTTGGTCTCGCCCCAGCGGGTCGCCAGCTCGGCCTCGACCTCGCGCAGCGCCTTGTCGACCTCCGGGTCCTCGGGCCGCGCGGGCACGTCGGCCTGCGGCGCGCCGCCCTGGGTACGGAGGGTGCGGCTGCCGGCCTCGATGACGGCGAGGTCGGGGTCGCGGTCGGTCTCGGCCTCGATGATCTCCTCGAAGGAGTCAAGGGGGTCGGGCTGCTCGTTCTCGTGCGGGAGGTCGCTCACGGGTATCAGTCTACGGAGGCGCTGGGAGGCTTGCGGCGCCGGTTCGGGGGCGGCTGATCGTCGCGCCCGGCCGCGGGACCGTCATGGCTTGTCGCGCAGTTCCCCGCGCCCCTGAGGACGCCGATGGCCCCGGCACCTCATCGGTGCCGGGGCCATCGGTCACGCAGAACGGCTCACGCTGCCGGGAGCTTCGCCAGCTGGGACTGGATGCGGGTGATGTCGTCCTCCGCCTTGGCGAGGCGGGTGCGGATCTTGTCGACCACGTTGTCCGGGGCCTTCGCCAGGAACGCCTCGTTGCCCAGCTTGGCGGTGGCCTGGGCCTTTTCCTTCTCGGCGGCGGCGAGGTCCTTCGCCAGGCGCTTGCGCTCGGCGGCCACGTCGATCGTGCCGGAGAGGTCGAGGGCGACCTCGGCGCCGGCGATCGGCAGGGTGGCCGTCGCCGTGAAGGAGTCGCCCTCCGGCTGGAGGCGCAGCAGCTGGCGGATGGCCGCCTCGTGCGGCGCCAGCGCCGTGCCGTCCAGGGTCAGCCGGGCCGGGACCCGCTGGCCGGGCTGGAGGCCCTGGTCGGCGCGGAAGCGGCGGACCTCGGTGATCACGGACTGGAGCGCGGAGATCTCCTGCTCGGCGGCCGTGTCGCGGAAGCCGCTGTCGGTCGGCCACTCGGCGATGACGATCGACTCGCCGCCGGTCAGCGTCGTCCACAGCGTCTCCGTGACGAACGGGACCACCGGGTGCAGCAGCTTCAGGGTGACGTCCAGGACCTCGCCCAGGACCCGCTTGGAGACCTCGGCCGGCTCGCCGCCCGCCTGGAAGACGGTCTTGGACAGCTCGACGTACCAGTCGAAGACCTCGTCCCACGCGAAGTGGAAGAGGGCGTCCGACAGCTTGGCGAACTGGAAGTCCTCGTACAGCGCGTCGACTTCGGACACGACCGAGTTGAGGCGGGAGAGGATCCAGCGGTCCGTCGCCGACAGCCTCGACGCCTCGGGCAGCGGGCCCTCGACCGTCGCGCCGTTCATCAGCGCGAAGCGCGTGGCGTTCCAGATCTTGTTGGCGAAGTTGCGCGAGCCCTGGACCCAGTCCTCGCCGATCGGCACGTCGACGCCCGGGTTGGCGCCGCGGGCCAGCGTGAAGCGCAGGGCGTCGCTGCCGTACTTGTCCATCCAGTCCAGCGGGTTGACCGCGTTGCCGAAGGACTTCGACATCTTCTTGCCGAACTGGTCGCGGACCATGCCGTGCAGGGCGATGGTGTGGAACGGCGGGGTGCCGTCCATCGCGTACAGGCCGAACATCATCATCCGGGCGACCCAGAAGAAGAGGATGTCGTAGCCGGTGACCAGGACGGAGTTCGGGTAGAACTTCGCGAGCGACTCGGTCTGTTCGGGCCAGCCCAGGGTGGAGAAGGGCCACAGGCCGGAGGAGAACCAGGTGTCGAGGACGTCGGTGTCCTGGTGCCAGCCCTCGCCGGCGGGCGGCTCCTCGCCGGGGCCGACGCAGACGACTTCGCCCTCGGGGCCGTACCACACCGGGATCCGGTGGCCCCACCACAACTGCCGCGAGATGCACCAGTCGTGGAGGTTGTCGACCCAGTCGAAGTACCGCTTCTCCATCTCCTGCGGGTGGATCTTGACCTTGCCGTCGCGGACCGCGTCGCCCGCGGCCTTGGCGAGCGGGCCGACCTTGACCCACCACTGCATGGACAGGCGCGGCTCGATGGTGGTCTTGCAGCGCGAGCAGTGGCCCACGGAGTGGACGTACGGCCGCTTCTCGGCGACGATCCGGCCCTCGGCGCGCAGCGCGGCGACGATGGCGGAGCGGGCCTCCAGGCGGTCCATGCCCTGGAAGGGGCCGTGCACGGTGATCACGGCGTGCTCGTCCATCACGGTGATGGACGGCAGGTCGTGGCGCTGGCCGATCTCGAAGTCGTTCGGGTCGTGCGCGGGGGTCACCTTGACGGCGCCGGTGCCGAACTCGGGGTCCACGTGGGCGTCGGCGACGACCGGGATGGAGCGGTCGGTCAGCGGGAGCTTGATGAGCTTGCCGACCAGGTGCCGGTAGCGCTCGTCCTCGGGGTGGACGGCGACGGCCGTGTCACCGAGCATCGTCTCGGCGCGGGTGGTGGCGACGACGATGGTGTCGTCCCCCTCGCCGTACGTCATGGAGACCAGCTCGCCGTCGTCGTCCTGGTACTCCACCTCGATGTCCGAGATGGCCGTCAGACAGCGGGGGCACCAGTTGATGATGCGCTCGGCGCGGTAGATCAGCTCGTCGTCGTACAGGCGCTTGAAGATGGTCTGGACGGCCTGGGAGAGGCCCTCGTCCATGGTGAAGCGCTCGCGGGACCAGTCGACGCCGTCGCCGAGGCGGCGCATCTGGCCGGAGATCTGGCCGCCGGACTCGCCCTTCCACTTCCAGACGCGCTCGACGAAGGCCTCGCGGCCCAGGTCGTGGCGGGACTTGCCCTCCTTGCCGAGCTCGCGCTCGACCACGTTCTGTGTGGCGATGCCGGCGTGGTCCATGCCGGGCTGCCACAGGGTCTCGTAGCCCTGCATGCGCTTGCGGCGGGTCAGGGCGTCGATGAGCGTGTGCTCGAAGGCGTGGCCCAGGTGGAGGGAGCCGGTGACGTTGGGCGGCGGGATGACGACGGTGTACGGCGGCTTCTCGCTCTTCGCGTCCGCCTCGAAGTACCCCCGCTCCACCCAGCGCTCGTACAGCGGCCCCTCTACATCGGCCGGCGCGTACTGGGTCGGCAGTTCGGTGTCGGGCGCGGGTGGCTGCTGCTGAGCGTTCTCGGTCACGGGGGTCAGTTTAGAGGGGTCACGGGCCGGTCCCGAAACGCGTTCGTTCTGTAACGGTGCGGCCCCCGGTGCCCTGCGGTTCTTCGGGCTGGTTCAGGATGTCAGGGACATATAAGCGTCCTAGGGGGATCCCAGAGATGAGCAACAACCAGCCGGGCCCGTACGGCCAGCCACCGCAGCAGCCGGGTCCCTACGGGCAGCCGGGTCAGCCCGGGCCGTACGGGCAGCCGCAGCAGCCTGGTCCGTACGGTCAGCAGCCGCAGGGCGGCCCGTACGGCCAGCCGCCGCAGGCGCCGCAGCAGCCCGGCTACGGGTACCCCCAGCAGGCCCCGCCGCCGCAGCCGGGGTACGGCTACCCCCAGCAGCCCGGCCCGTACGGCCAGCAGCCCTATGGCCAGCAGCAGCCGTACGGCAGCCTGCCGCAGCCGCCCCAGCCGGGCGGCGGCAAGAAGAAGACCGGCCTGATCATCGGCTCGGTCGTGGTCGTGGCGGCGATCGTGGTGGGCGCGGTCCTCCTGCTCGGCGGCAGCGACGGCAGCAGCACCGTCGCCGACGACGGCGCGCACAAGCTGATAACCCCGGCGACGGTGATCAACGGGACCTACACCAAGCAGGACGGCTCGGACGGGTCCTCGGGCGGGCTCAGCGACTCCGACAAGTCGGACTTCCAGAAGTGGGGCGTGCAGAACCCCACGGAGGTCAGCTCCAGCTACGAGACCGGCACCGGACTGACCAAGAAGGGGCTGTCCTTCAGCGGTGTGTACGGCACCGTCAAGGACCCCGAGGCCGTGGTGGACGCGATGTTCGCCAAGATCAAGACCGAGGCGTCGAAGGACCAGAGCGACTCCGCCACCAAGGGCAAGATGCTCGGCAGCCCGGAGACCGTGCACCCGGCCGGGTTCTCCAACGGTGTCATGAAGTGCCAGGTGGCGCAGATCGACAGCAGCGGCTCCTCGTCCTCGGCCTCCGGTATGCCGAAGAGCTTCAAGATGCCGGTGTGCATCTGGGGCGACCACAGCACCGTCGCCTTCGTGTCCGACTACAGCGTGGCCTCCCTCGCCTCCGGCCAGTCCGGCTCCCTGGACGACACGGCCGAACTCGCGGCGAAGCTGCGCAACGACGTGCGCGTCAAGGCGTGAGGCCGCGGACTGGAACTTCCTGAACGGCGAAGGTGGCTCATGCGCATGAGCCACCTTCGCCATGCGGTCAGGCCAGCTTGCAGGCCGGCAGCGAAACGTCGCTCTTCACGCCAAGCTGGGCCAGGTCCGTGACGCAGACCGGGTTGGCCGCCTTCCCGATACCCGTGTCGATCGCCCCATGACCGCAGGCCGCCTTCACCTTCGTGCCTGCGCGATATCCGTGGCTCGCCACGTAGTTGCTGCAAGCGCTCTGCGTGGCGCTCGCAGGTGCGGCCACGAGGATCGGCAGGGCCCCTGCCGCCAACACCACGCCGGCTGCGGCCGCCATGCGCTTCGTCTTCTGGAAAGTCATGTCGAGTCCTCCGTTTCACGCAGCCGGACGTACTGCTTCACGCAGGTCCGACTCGGTCATGTTGATCCGATCACGAGAACGGGGAGAACTTCAGCAGCCGCCCGAACGATGACTCGATCCCGTCGTCCCTCGTCCGACACACCAGCGGGCAGGCACCCCTCGCAGGGTGCCTGCCCGTCGGCGCGGTGATGCTTACGCCGTCTTCTGCTCGCCCGAGCCCCGGCCGCGGGCGTCGCGGGGGATCAGGGTCGGGTTGACGTTGGAGAGGACCACGTCGGCGGTGATGACGACGCGGGCGACGTCCTTGCGGGACGGGACCTCGTACATCACGCCCTGGAGGACCTCCTCCATGATGGCGCGCAGGCCGCGGGCGCCGGTCTGGCGGAGGATGGCCTGGTCGGCGATGGCCTCCAGGGCCTCGCGCTCGAAGTCCAGCTCCACGCCGTCGAGTTCGAAGAGGCGCTGGTACTGCTTGACCAGCGCGTTGCGCGGCTCGACGAGGATCTTCAGCAGGGCCTCGCGGTCCAGGTTGTGCACCGAGGTGATCACCGGCAGCCGGCCGATGAACTCGGGGATCATGCCGAACTTGACCAGGTCCTCCGGCATGACGTCCTCGAAGACGTCCTTGGCCTCCAGCTCGCGCTTGGACAGGATCGTCGCGCCGAAGCCGATGCCCTTGGCGCCCGCACGCGCCTCGATGATCTTCTCCAGACCTGAGAAGGCACCGCCCACGATGAACAGCACGTTCGTCGTGTCGATCTGGATGAACTCCTGGTGCGGGTGCTTGCGGCCGCCCTGCGGCGGCACCGAGGCCGTGGTGCCCTCCAGGATCTTCAGCAGGGCCTGCTGCACGCCCTCGCCGCTGACGTCCCGGGTGATCGACGGGTTCTCGCTCTTGCGGGCCACCTTGTCGATCTCGTCGATGTAGATGATGCCCGTCTCGGCCTTCTTGACGTCGTAGTCGGCGGCCTGGATGAGCTTGAGGAGGATGTTCTCCACGTCCTCGCCGACATAGCCCGCCTCCGTCAGCGCGGTCGCGTCGGCGATGGCGAACGGCACGTTCAGCATGCGGGCCAGGGTCTGGGCGAGGAGGGTCTTGCCGGAGCCCGTGGGGCCCAGCAGGAGGATGTTGGACTTCGCCAGCTCGATGGCGTCGTCACGGCCGCTCCCGCCGCCGTTCTCGCCCGCCTGGACCCGCTTGTAGTGGTTGTACACCGCGACGGACAGGGCCTTCTTGGCGGCCTCCTGGCCGACCACGTAGCCCTCGAGGAACTCGTAGATCTCGCGGGGCTTGGGCAGCTCCTCCCAGCGCACCTCGCTGGTCTCGGCCAGCTCTTCCTCGATGATCTCGTTGCAGAGATCGATGCACTCGTCGCAGATGTAGACACCGGGACCTGCGATGAGCTTCTTGACCTGCTTCTGGCTCTTGCCGCAGAACGAGCACTTGAGCAGATCGCCGCCGTCACCGATGCGTGCCACGGTGTGCTTCCCCTTCGCCTGGGAGCCGCCTGGACACTGCGTTCCAGCGGCTCCTGGTGCTGCCTTATGTCCGACGGTACCTTGCCGGGCCCGATGTTCGGGCCCCCCTTGGCAGGGTTCACTTGCCGTGAGCCCTGCCAAGGGGGGCTTGAGAGCGCGCCGCTCCGCGTCAGCGGACGTCGGCGTTGTTCAGCTTGCGGGTGGAGATGATCTGGTCGACGAGGCCGTACTCCAGCGCCTCCTCGGCCGTGAGGATCTTGTCGCGCTCGATGTCCTCGCGGACCTTCTCCAGCGGCTGGTTCGAGTGCTTGGCCAGCATGTTCTCCAGCTGCTCACGCATCCGGGTGAACTCCTTGGCGATGATCTCCAGGTCGGAGAGCTGGCCACGGCCGGAGGAGCCGGCCGGCTGGTGGATCAGCACGCGGGAGTTCGGCAGCGCCATGCGCTTGCCCGGGGTGCCGGCGGCGAGCAGCACGGCCGCGGCGGAGGCCGCCTGGCCCATGCACACCGTCTGGATGTCGGGCTTCACGAACTGCATCGTGTCGTAGATCGCCGTCAGGGCGGTCATGTCGCCGCCGGGGCTGTTGATGTAGATCGAGATGTCCCGGTCCGGGTCCATCGACTCCAGGCACAGCAGCTGCGCCATGACGTCGTTGGCGGAGGCGTCGTCGATCTGGACGCCCAGGAAGATCACGCGCTCCTCGAAGAGCTTCGCGTACGGGTCGTACTCGCGGACGCCCTGGGAGGTGCGCTCGACGAAACGCGGGATCACATAGCGGGCGTCGGGCCGGGGCCCTTCGTACAGGCCGCTGGCCGCGCCGGGGAAGTTGCTCATGGGATGTTCACCGTCCTGGTGGCGTTCTGGGGGCGTGGGTGGTGGCGGTGCGTGGCGTGGCCGGGCCGGTCAGGCTCCGGTGCCGCCGCCTCCCGGAACACCCGAGGCGTTCGTGATGATCTCGTCAATGAGACCGTACTCCTTGGCCTCTTCCGGGGTGAACCAGCGGTCGCGGTCCGCGTCCCGGGTGATCGTCTCGAAGGTCTGGCCGGAGTGGAGCGCGGTCAGTTCCGCCATGCGGTGCTTGGTGCGCAGCAGGTACTCGGCCTGGATCTTGATGTCCGTGACCGAACCGCCGAGGCCCGCGGACCCCTGGTGCATCATGATGTCGGCGTGCGGCAGGGCGAAGCGCTTGCCCGCGGCACCGCCGGTGAGCAGGAACTGGCCCATGGAGGCCGCCATGCCCATCGCGATGGTGACCACGTCGTTCGGGATGTACTGCATGGTGTCGTAGATCGCCATGCCGGCCGTCACCGAGCCGCCGGGGCTGTTGATGTAGAGGTAGATGTCCTTGTCCGGATCGGCGGCAAGGAGCAGCAGCTGAGCGGTGATCTTGTTGGCGATGTCATCGTCGACCTGCTGGCCGAGGAAGATGATCCGCTCGCCGAGCAGTCGGTTGTAGACCTGGTCGCCGAGGCCGCCACCGATGGAGGGCTCGCCGGCGGCGGAGGGCATCAGATTCGTCACGTATCCACCTGGTCGTCTCACGACGGCGCCGAGCCGTCTCAGTCGTCCTGCCGGAGGTTCGGGGGTTTCAGGAGACTCCCCTGCCCCCGTACTCATGGACCCTAACGCTCGGGCACGTTCGGGGAATCCCGGAGTAGCGACTGTTCGCCGGGGGCGTAGCGCTCCGCTCAGGTGAGGCCGGGTGCGAGGGGGTCCTGCCGGGTGCGGGCCGTCGCCGGGACGCGGGCCGGACGCGGCCTCTCGCACGCCGCGGCGGAGCCGCGATCGGATACCGCCCAGCGCCCCTCGGGTGGTACGCCGACGGGCCCCCGGGGGAAGTCCCGGGGGCCCGTCGTACGAGCTTCAGAGGTGCCGTGGGGCGGTTCAGCCCTCGGTGGTCTCCTCGGCGGCCTCGGCCTCGGTGGCCTCGGTCTCCTCGTCCTCGTCGCCGAGGTCCACGACCTCGCCGTTGGTGTCCTTCACCGTGGCGGCCTCGACCACGACGGCCAGGGCCTTGCCGCGGGCGACCTCGCCGACGAGGAGCGGCACCTGGCCACCCTCGACGACGGCCTGGGCGAACTGGTCGGGGGACATGCCGGAGGAGGCCGCACGCCGCATGAGGTGCTCGGTGAGCTCCTCCTGGTTGACGTTCAGCTCTTCCTTCTTGACCAGCTCGTCCAGGACGAACTGGGTCTTGATGCCCTTGACCGCGGCCTCGCGGGTCTCGGTCTCGAACTCCTCGGCGGTCTTGCCCTGGATCTCCAGGTACTTGTCGAGGGTCAGGCCCATCTGGCCGAGCTGGTGGTGCTCCAGGTTGTGCTTGCGGGTGTTGACCTCGTCCTCGAGCAGCTTCTCGGGGACCGGGACCTCGACCAGCTCCAGGAGCTTCTCCAGGACGCGCTCCTGGGCCTGCGTGGCCTGGTCGAACTCCTTCATGTTCGCGAGGCGCTTGCGGCTGTCGGCCTTCAGCTCGTCCAGCGTGTCGAACTCGGAGGCGAGCTGCGCGAACTCGTCGTCCAGCTCCGGCAGTTCGCGCTTGGCGACCTGGGTGACCTTGACGGAGACCTCGGCCTCCTTGCCCGCGGCGGAGCCGCCCTTCAGCTCGGAGGTGAAGGTGGCCTCCTCGCCGGCGGACAGGCCCTTGACGGCCTCGTCGATGCCGTCGAGCAGCTCACCGGAGCCGATGGTGTAGGAGACGCCGCTGGCGATGCCGTCCTCCAGCACCTCGCCGTCGACCTTGGCCTCCAGGTCGATGGTGACGACGTCGCCGTCCTCGGCGGCGCGCTCCACCGGGGCGGTGGAGGCGAAGCGCTCGCGGAGCTGCTCGACCGACTTCTCGACGTCCTCGTCGGTGACCTCGATGGCGTCGACCTCGACCTCGATGCCGGAGTAGTCCGGGATCTCGAGGGCCGGGCGGACGTCGACCTCGGCGGTGAAGTTCAGCGTCTCGCCGTCCTTCAGCTCGGTGATGTCGACGTCGGGCTGGCCCAGCGGGCTCAGCTCGGCCTCGTTGACCGCCTCGGTGTAGAACTTCGGAAGCGCGTCGTTGACCGCCTCCTCCAGGACCGCACCGCGGCCGAACCGCTGGTCGATGACGCGGGCAGGGATCTTGCCCTTGCGGAAGCCCTTCACCGTGACCTGCTGGTTGATCTTGCTGTACGCCGCGTCGAGGCTGTCCTTGAGCTCCTCGAAGGGCACCTCGACAGTGAGCCGAACCCGGGTCGGGTTCAGGGTCTCCACGGCGCTCTTCACGGTTCGGTCTCCTTGTGGCTGACTGCTTGGGTTCTGCCGGAGCCAGACAGCTCCGGCGGATTCGCCGCCCGGAGGAGTACGTAGGCCGTGAGGGCCGGGGCACACGGGCGTGCAGCTTGCATAGTAACCGCAGGCGTTCGGCGCCCCAAAAGGCGATCTTCGCGGCGCCGCCGGCGGGTGTGGCCGGACCCGGCCGGAACCGGCCCGGAACCCGGCGAAAGAGCCGATCGGTGGTCGGGGTGGCGGGATTTGAACCCACGGCCTTCCGCTCCCAAAGCGGACGCGCTACCAAGCTGCGCCACACCCCGTCTGTGTGCGACACGTAGGGTACATGGCCGGGCGGCCCGCGTCGGCCGCATTCTTCGAGGCGGGGCGCGTGGTGTTCGGTGATCGGAACGTGTTGGCCCAAGCGGCGGGCGACCCGCTACGATGCCTGAGTGCCGCGGTCCTCGACCTGCGGCGCAGCGCTGCGGGCGTAGCTCAATGGTAGAGCCCTAGTCTTCCAAACTAGCTACGCGGGTTCGATTCCCGTCGCCCGCTCTGGATGCCGAAGGCCCAGGTGAGAGGTTGTCTCCTCTCCCTGGGCCTTCGTCGTTCCCCGGTACCTGGGCCTTTGTCGTTCCCCGGTACATGGGTTATGTTCCGTACCGGTACGGAACATAACTGGGCACGACCACGGCAGGGGGCGTCCGACATGCGGATCAAGGACTTCGACCATCTGGTGCTCAACGTCTCGGACGTCGAGCGGGCACTGGCGTTCTACACGGGGCCGCTGGGGCTCGCGGGCGAGCGGGTGGAGGAGTGGCGGGCCGGGAAGGTGCCGTTCCCGTCGGTGCGGGTCAGCGCCACGACCGTCATCGATCTGTTCGAGCGGCCGCGCGGCGAGTCCAACGTCGACCACATCTGCCTGGTGGTGGACCCGCTGGACTGGCAGGAGGTCGTCGCCTCCCAGGCCTTCGACGTGATCGAGGGGCCGGTGCCGCGGTGGGGCGCCCGGGGCTCCGCGCAGTCGGTCTATGTGCGCGATCCCGAGGGAAACACCGTGGAGCTGCGCTGGTACCCCGAGGACGTCGCCGCGTGAGCCCGGCGGCCGGCGGCCGGCCCAGGGACCCGGCGATCGACGCGGCGGTGCTGGCGGCGACCGTACGGCTGCTGCGCGAGGACGGCTACGGCGCCCTCGCCCTGGAGAAGGTGGCGGCCGTCGCGGGCACCAGCAAGGCCGCCATCCGCCGCCGCTGGCCCCAGCGGCAGCGCCTGGTGATCGACGCGCTCGCCTCGGTCCTCGTCGTACCGCCCGCCCCGGACAACGGCTGCACGCGCTGCGATCTGCACCAGAGCGTGCGGCTGCTCGCCGAGGTGCTGCACGAGCGGTTGCCGGCCGGGGTGCTCGCGCCGCTGATCGCCGACTGCTCCGCCGACCCCGGGCTCCACGAGTACCTGCTGCGCAGCCTCGTACAGCCGGGTCGGGCGGCCGCCGCGGTCGCGGTGCGGCGGGCCGTCGGGCGCGGGGACCTCCAGCCGGACGTGGACCCCGAGCTGTTCGTGGACCTGCTCGCCTCGGTGGTGTACCGGCGGGCGCTCTTCGGCGAGGCACCCGTCGACGCGTCCTCGGCACGCGCGCTGGTGGACCTGCTGCTGCGCGGGGTGGCCGTGGACTTCGACCGGCTGGTGTTCATCAGCCGGCAGCCGGCCGAGCAGCGGCACCGGTTCCACTAGCGGCGGTAGCGGCGGCCGGTCAGAACTTGATGGAGGAGATCGAGTCCGCTATCGAGTTCAGGAACCGCTGGATGGACGGCGCCATGCCGCTGGAGGCCAGGAAGAAGCCGAAGAGTATGGCCACGAGGGCCGGTCCCGCCTTGAGGCTCTTGCCTCTTATGAGCACCACCAGGATGACCGCCAACAGCACCACTACGGACAGCGAAATGGCCACAACTGATCACAACCCTCGGTCGGTCCCTCTGCCGGCCCGGGGGTACGGCCCGCACCCCCGCCAGAACCATCGTGCCACCAACGGGCCCTCTCCATGCGGCAGCTGACAGGATGTCGGACAGGCCGTCCCGGCGCGGGGTACGCACCGCACTGCAATTCGACGGACAGGCGCGCGGGACTACGGCCGTAATTGCGCGAGTTCGTTTCCATGTCCACACATCTCGTGTGCAGGTAATTCGAATTGATGACACCCTGACATCGCCCGGAGGGCACCGAGGTGCGGTATGCCCTAATTATTAGGGATGAAGTGGTACATCGGGGGCCAACGGTGGACCTTCCGTGTGCGCATCATCACGTGCATGAGGGCGGCGAGTTCGGGAAATCCCCGGGCACACGCAGGGGATAACCAGGAATGACTAGGGGGGTTTTACGAAATCCCGCCGACGACGCTAGGGTGCCTGAGATGTTTGACGCCGCCTCGTCCCCCGGCCAGAACCCACGGCCGCTCCCCCCGGCACAGTCGCCGGCGGATGGAGTGCCCGGACCGCGTGCCCCGCAGCGTGCGCAGGAGGAGCAGGCGAAGGCGGGCAGACCCGGCAAGGAGCGCGATCCGTTCTTCGACAACGCCAAGTACCTGGCGATCGCGCTGGTGGCGATCGGGCACTCCTGGTCCCCGCTGAAGACGGACAACCGGGCCCTCGAAGACCTGTACAACGTCGTCTACACGTTCCACATGCCGGCGTTCATCGTCATCTCCGGCTATTTCTCCCGCAGTTTCGACATGCGCCCCGACCGGCTGAAGCGCCTGGTCACCGGCGTCGCGGTGCCCTATGTGCTGTTCCAGCTCGCCTACTCGCTGTTCAAGCGGTACGCCGGTCACATGGGCGGCCCGATCGACCTCTTCTCGCCGTACTACCTGACGTGGTTTCTGCTCGCGCTGTTCGTGTGGCGGATGACCAGCCCGCTGTGGAAGCTGGTGCGCTGGCCGCTGCCGGTCGCGCTCGGGCTGGCCATGATCGGATCGGTCACCCCGGGGGTGGACGACAGCCTGGACTTCGGCCGCATCCTCCAGTTCCTGCCGTGTTTCGTCCTCGGACTGCTGCTGAAGCCGGAGCACTTCGCGCTGATGCGCACGCGCCGGATGCGGATCCTGTCGCTGCCGGTGTTCGCGGCGGCGCTGGCCATCGGCTGGTGGACCGCGCCGCACATGAACGACAACTGGTTCTACCGCCAGAACGCCGCCCAGGAACTCGGCGCCCCCTGGTGGATCGGGCCGCTGATGACGCTGGCCATGTTCGGCTGCGCGGTGCTGCTGACCGCCTGCTTCCTGGCCTGGGTGCCGGGCCGCCGCACCTGGTTCACCGCGCTCGGCGCGGGCACCCTGTACGGCTATCTGCTGCACGGCTTCGTCATCAAGAGCGTGCTCTTCCTCGGCGGCTTCGACATCGCCCAGCGCTACGGCGACTACGGCTCGGCCGTCGTCACCGTCCTCGCGGTGGCCACCGTCACCGTCCTGTGCACCAAGCCGGTGCAACGGGTGTTCCGCTTCGCCATGGAGCCCAGGATGGCCTGGGCCTTCGTCCAGGACGCCACCGAACTGGCCCGCGCGCGGCAGCGCGGGGAGCGGGAGCCGGTGAAGGCGGGCGTCTGAGGCCCGAGGCCCTGAGGCACCCGAGACCGCAAGTCAGGCGTCGAGACCGAGGAGGGCGCGCATCCGCGTGTACTTCTCGGTCAGTCGTCTCCGGGTCGGTTCGTCCAGTACGGCGAGCCGGTCCGGGTCGGCGTTGTGCGCCAGGTCCGCCTCCTTGACCAGCAGCGCGCCCGGGGTGTCGAGGATGCGCCGGGCGTACGCCCCCGGCTCCTCCCCCGCGCGCTTCGTGACGGCGTCCACGATGGCCTTGGTGCGCGGGGTGAGCGCGGCCCCGGCCAGCCAGGCGCGGCTCAGCGCGTCGTCCTCCACGGCGTCGTGCAGCCAGGCCGCCGCGATCTGCTCGGTGTCGCCCCCGCGGGCACGGACGCCCTCGGCGACGGCGGCGAGGTGTTCGGCGTACGGCCGGCCCGCCTTGTCCCGCTGCCCTTCGTGCGCGGCACGGGCGAGGGCCTCGACGTCGGCGAGGGTGAGCGGTGATGTCATACGGGCACTCTCCGGGGGTCGTCCGTCAGCGGGCGTGGGCGGCGGACTCGCGGCAGATCAGCAGCAGCGCCCTGTCGTCGTTGACGTCCTTGGCGACGGCCTCGATGAGATGCCAGGCGGCGCCGTGGAAGCCGCCGGCGACATAGCGGTCGGCCTCGCCGGTGAGGCGGTCGATGCCCTCGACGATGTCGCGGTCGGAGGTCTCCACCAGGCCGTCGGTGAAGAGCATCAGGACGTCGCCGGGGCGCAGTGAGCCCTTGACGGCGTCGAACTGGGCGCCGTCGTAGACGCCGAGGAGCGGGCCCTCGGCGGACTTCTCCTCCCAGCGGCCGGTGCCGGCGCTGAGCTGGAGGCCCGGCGGATGGCCCGCGGAGTACAGCTCGTAGTCCCCGGAGTCGAGGTCCAGGACGAGGTGGATGGAGGTGGCGAAGCCCTCGTCCCAGTCCTGGCGGAGCAGATAGCCGTTGGCGGCGGGCAGGAAGGCGTGCGGGGGCAGCGAACCGAGCAGTCCGCCGAAGGCGCCGGACAGCAGGAGGGCGCGGGAGCCGGCGTCCATGCCCTTGCCGGAGACGTCGGTGAGGACGACCTCCAGGGTGCGGCCGCCGTTGGTGCGGGCGGCCACCACGAAGTCGCCGGAGAAGGACTGGCCGCCGGCGGGCCGCAGGGCCATCTCGTGGTGCCAGCCCTGGGGCAGCTTGGGCAGGGTGGACTGCACCCGGATCCGCTCGCGCAGGTCGAACAGCATGGTGCCGCCGCGCCGCCAGGGCACGCCGACGCGGCTGCGGAACTGGGCGGTGAGCAGGCCGAAGAAACCGCAGGCGGCCACCACCAGGACGACGCCCGGGGTGACGCGCGAGGGACCCTCGGTGTACGGGCCGAGGCGTACCGACTCCACGATCAGCGCGGTGGCCGCCGTCGCGTACAGGCCGAGCAGGCTGGCCGGGCGCAGCAGCAGCCCGCCGGCGACGATCGGCAGGACGAGCATGGCCGGGGAGCACCACACGGAGTCGAACAGGGTCAGGGCGGCGAGGACGGGGACGGTCAGCAGGAGTCCCGCGAAGGCGATCCAGTCGGAGCCGTCGCCGCGGAAGTAGTCGACGGCGCTTCTGCGCAGCCCGACGCGGGCCCGGTGCCACTGCATCTTCCACCGGGCCGTGAGCGTGTCGGCCTTCGCGCGCGTCTCTCGTCCTGCTGCCATTAGTTCGGGACCCTATCCATCGCACCGGCCCGTTGGCACGGGAGGTCCTGCTTGTCCCCCGTGCGGGGCTCGGGTTCACAGGTTCGCTCAGGCACCGGAATTCCGTAAACCCACCCGAAGGGGTGTCAGCGCTTCTGACAGGTGGGGCACCAGAACAGATTGCGGGCGGCGAGCCCCGCGGTGCGGATGTGGTCGCCGCAGATGTGGCAGGGCTGGGTGGCGCGGCGGTAGACGTAGACCTCGCCGCCGTGGTCGTCCACGCGGGGCGGGCGGCCCATGGCCTCGGGGGTGTGCTCGGGCCGTACGGTGTCGATCCGGTTGTTGCGCACGCCCTCGCGCATCAGGGCGGCGAGGTCGGTCCAGATCGCGTCCCATTCGGCGGGGGTGAGGTCGCGGCCCGCGCGGTAGGGGTCGATGCCGTGCCGGAAGAGGACCTCGGCGCGGTAGACGTTGCCGACGCCGGCCACGATCTTCTGGTCCATGAGCAGGGCGGCGATCGTCGTACGGCTGCGGCTGATCCTGCGGTACGCCGCCGCCGGGTCGGCGTCCTCGCGGAGCGGGTCGGGGCCGAGGCGACGGTGGACGGCGCGTTTCTCGTCGTCGGTGATCAGGGCGCAGGTGGTGGGGCCGCGCAGATCGACGTACGACAGGTCGTTCGCGAGCCGGAGCCGGACGGTGTCGGTGGGCGGGGGCGCGGGGGCGTCGCCGAAGCCGACCTTGCCGAACAGGCCGAGGTGGACATGGACCCAGTCGCTGTCGCGGAAGCGCAGGAACAGGTGCTTGCCGTGGGCCTCGGTGGCGGTCAGCTCGGCACGGTCCAGCAGGGCGGCGGCGTCGGAGAACTTGCCCTGGGGGCTGGTGACGCGGGGGGCCGTGCCCTGGAATCGGGCGGCGTAGTCCTGTGCCAACCGGTGAATCGTGTGCCCTTCCGGCAAGGCGGGCCGTCCTTTCGTCTTCTCTCCCGCCCGCCCACCCGGCCCATGCGGCCGGAGGGCGGCCCTCGCCCCTCAGCCTAGGCGCGTTCCCCGGTCGCCCCTCCCGCATCCGGCCGGCCGGCGATCCGCCTCCCCGGCCGCCCCGCGGCGTCCGGAAGGTCCCCCGTCACGCACGACGCCCACCCGCCGCCGAGCGCGTCGGCGAGGGGTGGGCGCAGGTGGAGGAGGGAGAGGGCTACTGCTGGGGGTGGTGGGCGGGGACCGGGGGGAGGTCGCCCGTCGACTCGTAGTCGCTCAGCATGTCGATGCGGCGGATGTGGCGCTCGTCACCGGAGAACGGGGTGCCGAGGAAGGTCTCGACGAACTTGGTCGCCTCCTCGGTGCTGTGCATGCGCGCACCGACGGCCACCACGTTGGCGTTGTTGTGCTGACGGCCGAGCGAGGCCGTCTCCTCGCTCCAGGCCAGCGCCGCGCGCACGCCCTTCACCTTGTTCGCGGCGATCTGCTCCCCGTTGCCGGAGCCGCCGATCACGATGCCGAGGGCGTCGGCGTCGGCGGCCGTGCGCTCGGCGGCGCGCAGGCAGAAGGGCGGGTAGTCGTCCTGGGCGTCGTAGATGTGCGGCCCGCAGTCGACGGGCTCGTGCCCCGCCGCCTTGAGCCACTCGACGAGGTGGTTCTTGAGTTCGAAGCCCGCATGGTCGGAGCCGAGGTACACGCGCATGACACGAGTGTGACACGCCGGAATCGGGGCAGCAGCCGGGGGTCCACGGCATTCGAAGGGCGTCCGTCAAGGAGTCCGGAGGTGACTCATGTGACACCCGGATACCTACGGATTTCGTCGTCAAATGTGAGCAGGGCCATAGAACCTCAAGGGAACCTCAAGTAACAATCCGGATTCAGAGGTTCCCGAATTCGTTCGCCTCGGATTCACTGGACCGACTCGTACACCGCTCGTACGAATCCCGTACCGGACCCCGCAACGGGCACCCCCGTTTCCGTACGAGGACCCCCGCTCAACAGGCGCAAAGGAATCCGTCCATGACCCCTCCTGGTTCCGGACTTCAAGCAGGCCTCAAGAACCGGCACCTGACGATGATCGCCATCGGCGGTGTGATCGGCGCCGGACTGTTCGTCGGCTCCAGCTCCGGCATCGCCGCGGCCGGACCGGGCATTCTGCTGTCCTACGCCCTCGTCGGCACCCTCGTCGTCCTCGTGATGCGAATGCTGGGCGAGATGTCCGCCGCCAACCCGACCTCCGGCTCCTTCTCCGAGCACGCCGACCGCGCGCTCGGCCGCTGGGCCGGTTTCTCCATCGGCTGGCTGTACTGGTTCTTCTGGGTCGTCGTGCTCGCGGTCGAGGGAACGGCCGGCGCGAAGATCCTGGCGGGCTGGGTACCGGCGGTGCCGCAGTGGGGCTGGGCCCTCATCGTGATGCTGGTGCTGACCGCGTCGAACCTCGTATCGGTCGGTTCCTACGGCGAGTTCGAGTTCTGGTTCGCCGGTATCAAGGTCGTGGCGATCGGCGCGTTCATCGTCGTCGGCCTGCTCGCGATCTTCGGTGTGCTGCCGGGCGCGCACACCGACAAGGCGTCCTTCGCCAACCTCACCGATCACGGCGGATTCCTGCCGCACGGTCCGGGAGCGATCCTCACCGGTGTGCTGCTGGTCGTCTTCTCCTTCATGGGCAGCGAGATCGCCACCCTGGCCGCCGGTGAGTCCGAGGACCCGCAGCGCGCGGTCACCAAGGCCACCAACAGCATCATCTGGCGTATCGGTGTCTTCTACCTCGGCTCGATCCTCGTCGTGGTCACGCTGCTGCCGTGGAACGACGCGTCGCTGGTGAAGCAGGGCTCGTACGTCGCCGCGCTGAACTCCCTCGGGATCGCGCACGCCGGCCAGATCATGAACGTCATCGTGCTGACCGCGGTGCTGTCCTGTCTCAACTCCGGTCTGTACACGGCCTCCCGGATGGCCTTCTCGCTCGGCCAGCGCGGTGACGCGCCGAAGGCGTTCGCCCGCACCACCTCGCGCGGTGTGCCGATGGCGGCGATCCTCGCGTCGGTCGTCTTCGGCTTCGTGGCGGTCTTCTTCAACTACGAGTTCCCGGACACCGTCTTCCTCTTCCTGGTCAACTCCAGTGGTGCGGTGGCCCTGTTCGTGTGGCTGGTCATCTGCTTCTCGCAGCTGCGGATGCGCCGGATCATCCAGCGCGAGGCGCCGGAGAAGCTCGTCGTGCGGATGTGGCTGTACCCGTACCTGACCTGGGCGGCGGCCGCGGTGATCGTGGCGGTCCTGGTGTACATGCTCTTCGACACCGAGCACGACGGCCGGGAGACCGTGCTGCTGTCGCTGCTGGTCGCGGCGATCGTGGTGGCCATCGCGTTCATCAAGCAGAAGGTCACCGGCGACCGCCCGGCGCCGGCCGCCGAGGCCGCGACGGACAAGGTCTCCATCGGCTGACCCGGTCCTCGCACGTACGACGGCCGCGGGGCCCGACGAAGTTCGTCGGGCCCCGCGGCCGTCGTCGTGTGCCGGTGGGCGCTCAGCGCTTGCCGGCGAACTTCCACGCGGTCGGCAGCAGACCCATCGCGAGGGCGGCCTTGAGGGCGTCGCCGATCAGGAACGGGACGAGGCCGGCGGCTACCGCCTGGCCGAGGGAGAGGTGGGCGGCCAGGGCCAGGTAGGGGACGCCGACGGCGTAGATGACGGCCGAGCCGAGGATCATCGTGCCGGCCGTGCGCAGCGGGGAGCGGTCGGCGCCGCGGCGGGCGAGGGCGCCCACGACGGCGGAGGCGAGCAGCATGCCGAGGACGTAGCCGAAGGAGACCGCGCCGGTGCCGGAGTCGCCCTCCGCGAACCACGGCACGCCGATCATGCCGGCCACGGTGTACAGGGCGAGGGAGAGGAAGCCGCGGCGGGCACCGAGCGCGGTGCCGACCAGCAGCGCGGCGAAGGTCTGGCCGGTCACCGGCACCGGGGAGCCGGGCACGGGCACCGACAGCTGGGCGGCGAGCCCGGTGAGCGCGGCACCGCCGAGCACGAGGACGGCGTCACGGGCGCGGGACGCGGGCAGCAGATCGGCGAGGACGGCACCCGGACGGGCGCTGACGGTGGCGGTGCTCATGGGGACTCCGCGGGGTGAAGGGGGCAGGGACAGGTGGGACATCGCGACGCTATACCGGCGCCCCGAACCCGATCACCGTCAGCGCTCGACAAAGGGTTGATCGACAGCTTGGTGGGCTCCGCACAAAGAGTGCCGTTCACACCGGGTACGGCGTGACGACGGTCACGGAGGTGGGGTGCTCCAGCAGACCTCGGGGGCCGGCTGCGGGTCTGTAGGGATCCACCAAAGGGGCGGCGGCTCCCGCCGCGGGGGTTCCCGGCCGTCTCGGTCGGTGGGCGAGGGGTGGGCAGTGGTCGGGGGGTTTGCTAGCTTCGGGGGCATGGTTGCGCAGGCCCGGTATTTCACGTCGCGTCGCTATGTCGACCTGCGGCGCCAGGGCACGGCCACCTGTCGTCGTTCGGGATAGGGGCGGCCCGCCGCTCGGCGCCGCCTCGTCCTTTCCGGTCTTCCGATGTACCGGCTCCGGTCCCGAGGACGGTTCTCCATGCCCCGCAGTGCGGCGTCCACCCTTGTCTCCCCCGTGCCCCGCGCCGCCGAGCGCGACCGGCGGCGCACCAGTGCCAGTTCCGTGCTGCGGTCCGTGCTGGAGCACGGCCCGGTGGCGCGCAGCACGGTGGCGCGGCTGACCGGCCTCTCCCCGGCGTCGGTGACCGAGCACTGTGCGCGGCTCGCCGGGCTCGGGCTGATCAGGGAGTCCCCGGCGCCGCGCCGCTCGCGGCAGGTGGGCCGGCCGCATGTGCCGATCGAGCTGGACGACGCCCGGTTCGTGGTGGGCGGGGTGCATGTGGCGGTGCCGTACACCACCGTGGCGCTGCTGGATCTGCGCGGCCGGGTGCTGGCCCGGCGCGAGCTGAAGCATGACCGGACCGATCCCGGGCGGGTGCTGGCGCGGGCCGCCGAGGGGCTCGCCGCGCTGTTCGCCGAGGCGCCCGGGCGGCGCCCGCTGGGGGTCGGGGTCGCCGTCGGCGGCTGGGTGGACCGGGAGACGGGCACCGTGGTGGAGCACGAGCTGCTGGGCTGGCGGGAGGTGCCGGTGCGGGAGCTGCTCGCCGCCCGTACCGGTCTGCCGGTCGAGGTCGACGGGCACGCGCGGGCGCTGGTGAACGGGGAGCGTCTGTTCGGGCGGGCCCGGGGCAGCCGGAGCGTGCTGCATCTGTTCGTGGGCAATGTGGTCGACGCGGCGTTCGCCACCCATGACGAGGTGCACCACGGCCCCCGGTCCGCGGCCGGCGCCATCGCGCATCTGCCGGTGCCCGGCGGCACCGAGCCGTGCCCGTGCGGTCGTACCGGCTGCCTCCAGGTGGAGCTGGGAGAGCGGACGTTGTGCCGCAGGGCGCGCGCGGCCGGGGTCACCGACTCGGCGAATCCGATGCATGTCGTGGCCGCGGCGGCGGCCGGCGACGCGGTGGCCCGGCGGCTGCTGGTGGAGCGGGCGCGGGCGACGGGACGGGCGGCCGCGCTGCTGCTCGATGTGCTCAACCCGGAGACGGTCGTGGTCACCGAGGTGGGGGTCATCCACTTCGAGGAGTGCCTCGACGCGCTGCGGGAGGCGGCCGGTGATTCCCGCAGCGCGTCGGTGCGGGCGACGAGTTTCCCGGATTCCGTACTCGCGGTCGCGGGTGGTTCGGTGCTGCTCGACGCGTTGTTCCGGGATCCGCTGGCCGCCTCACCTGAGGGTATTTAATTCAGAAACTCGGAATGTTGACACGGGTCGCACGGGACCTGGAACATGCTGGTCATGAGCCCCTTCACGAGCTGTCGAACCGACTGTCACGCCTTCTGTTGCTGACAGTTTGCCGCGCGTGACGCGCGTGTTGCCGTGAATCTCCCAGGGCTTCTCATATTTCTCCGAGTTTCCCTGCGTTTCTCCGTGTATCTCCGCGTTTCCGTTGACCGGATTTCTTCGTTGACCGGCTCTTTCCGGGAGACCCCCATGCACCGTCGCCTCTTTCTCACCTCCCTGCTGGGCGCGTCCGCCGCCGTCGCCGGACTCGACGGCTGCGCCAAGGGCGTGGCCACCGCCGACACCGGCGGCGCCGCGGCCACCCGGCCCCTCGCGGCCGAGGTCCCCGCCGGGACCGGCCTGAAGATCACCTCGTACCAGGGTGTGGAGCAACTCCAGTTCAGACTGGGGAAGTTCCCGCCGCTGCCGTTCACCGTGTCCGACTGGGTGAACATCGGCGCCGGGCCCGATGTCATCAACGCCTTCCGGGCCAGGTCCCTGGACGTCGCCAACAACGCGGGCATCCCGCCGATCCAGGCGCAGTTCCAGGGGCTCGCGGCGAAGATCGTGGCGATCGAGCTGACCCGCAGGCCGAACTACCTGTTCGCGACCCGGCCCGGCAGCGACATCCGTACCGTGGCCGACTTCGAGGGCAAGCGGCTCGCCTTCTCGCAGGGGCAGGCGCAGGGCGTGGTCCTGCTGCGGGCCCTGAAGAAGGCGGGCCTGGCGTACGACGACGCGAAACTGGTGCCGCTGACCAGCAACCAGTTCCTGACCGCCCTCCAGTCCGGGCAGGTGGACGTGGCCCCGCTCGCCAACAGCCAGGCGCCCGCCTACCTCAAGCAGTACGCGGGAAAGGGCGCCCGCACCGTCACCACCGACGTGGTCGACCTGCTCAATCTGCTCTGGGCGCCGCAGGCCGCGCTGAACGATCCCGCCAAGGCCGCCGCGATCGCCGCGTACATCCCGCAGTGGGCCAGGGGCCAGGTGTGGCAGTACGAGCACCCGGACCAGTGGAACGAGGAGTTCTACGTCAAGACGCAGAACCTGACCCTCCCGCAGGCGAAGTCCATCACCGCGCTCGCCAACAAGCCATTGTTCCCGCCGAGTTGGGACGAGGCGATCAAGTGGGAGCAGGAGACCGCCGATCTGCTCGCCGAGGGCGGCTTCGTGAAGAGCACCGACGTGACCGGGCTGTTCGACCACCGCTTCGAGGCGATCGCCGCCCGGGCCGTACCCGAGGAGTACCGGAGGTGACCGCCGTGACCACGACGCCGGCCGTCGCACCCGCCACCGGATCCGGCGAGCTGCCCCCGGTGCGCCGGCGGCGCCGCCTCTCCCCCGGCCGCCGGCTGCCCGCCGCCCGGCTGGCCGGACCGCTGGTGGTGCTGGCCGCCTGGGCGATCGCCTCGGCCGCCGGGCAGCTCGACCCGGCCGCGATACCCGCGCCCTGGACGGTGCTGCGCACCCTCGGCCGTCTGTGGACCGACGGCACCCTGCCCACCGATGTGCTGACCTCGCTGCGCCGGGCCGCGTGCGGCTTCACGATCGGGCTGGTCGCCGGGGTGCTGCTGGCGCTGGTGTCCGGGCTCAGCCGCACCGGGGAGGCGCTGATCGACGGGACCGTGCAGCTCAACCGGGCGATCCCGACCCTCGGCCTGATCCCGCTGTTCATCCTCTGGCTGGGCATCGGGGAGACCTTCAAGATCGCCATCATCGCGATCGTCGTCTACGTCCCGGTCTATCTGAACACGCACGCCGCGCTGGCCGGCATCGACAGCCGCTATGTCGAACTGGCCGAGGTCCAGGGCCTGTCGAGGCTCGGCTTCGTGCGGCAGGTGGTGATCCCGGGGGCGCTGCCCGGCTTCTTCGTGGGGCTGCGGCTCGGGGTGACCGGTTCCTGGCTGGGCCTGGTGGTGCTGGAGCAGATCAACGCCACCAGCGGGCTCGGCTACCTGATGTTCCAGGCGCAGAACTACGGCCGTACCGACACCATCCTCGTCGGCCTGCTGATCTACGGCGTCTTCGGCCTGGTCTCCGACAGCGCGGTCCGTCTCGTCGAACGGAGGGTGCTGTCATGGCGCCGCACACTGAGCAGCTGACCCGGCCCGCCACCGCCGTCCAACTGCGGTCCCTGCACCGCTCGTTCGGGGACCGTACGATCCTCGACGGCATCGATCTCGAACTGCCCGCCGGACAGTTCACGGCGCTGCTCGGGCACTCGGGGTCCGGGAAGTCCACCCTGCTGCGGGCCGTCGCCGGGCTGGATCACGGGGTGGCCGGGTCCGGGCAGGTCGCGGCGCCGAGGCAGGTCTCGGTGGTGTTCCAGGACTCCCGGCTGCTGCCGTGGCGCCGGGTGCTGGACAACGTGCTGCTGGGCCTGGACGGGAAGGACGCGGCACGGCGCGGCCGGGCCGCCCTCGCGGAGGTCGGCCTCGAAGGGCGGGAGCGGGCCTGGCCGGGCGAGCTGTCCGGCGGTGAGGCGCAGCGGGCCGCGCTGGCCCGTGCCCTGGTGCGCGAGCCCGAACTCCTGCTGGCGGACGAGCCGTTCGGGGCGCTGGACGCGCTGACCCGGATCCGGATGCACCATCTGCTGCGCGAGCTGTGGGAGCGCCACCGGCCCTCCGTGCTGCTCGTCACCCATGACGTGGACGAGGCGATCGTGCTCGCCGACCGGGTCCTCGTCCTGGAGCGGGGCCGTATCGGCCTCGATCTGACCATCGACCGTCCCCACCCGCGCTCCTACCGGGAGCCGGTCCTGGGCGAGTACCGGGAGCGGCTGCTCGCCGCCCTCGGTGTCACGGAGGACCACCGATGACCACCCGCCGACTCCACCTGAACGCGTTCCTGATGAGCACCGGCCACCACGAGGCGTCCTGGCGGCTCCCGGAGAGCGATCCGTACGCGCATGTCGACCTGCGGCACTACGTGCGGCTCGCCGAGACCGCCGAACGCGGCACCTTCGACAGCCTGTTCCTCGCCGACAGCCCCCAGTTGTGGGGCGACCTCGGCCAGCGTCCGGCCGGTGCCCTGGAGCCGCTGACCCTGCTGACGGCGCTGGCGACGGCCACCAAGCACATCGGCCTGATCGCGACCGCGTCCACCTCCTACAACTCCCCCTACAACCTGGCCCGCAGACTCGCCTCGCTGGACATCGTCAGCGGCGGCCGGGCGGGCTGGAACATCGTCACCACCGCCGGCGCGGAGGCGGCCCGCAACTTCGGCCTGGCGCAGGAGCCCGCGCACGCCGAACGGTACGCACGGGCCGCCGAGTTCCTCGATGTGGCGCGGAAGCTGTGGGACAGCTGGGAGGACGACGCGATCGTCGCCGACAAGGCGGCCGGTGTCTGGGGCGACGACGGCAAGATCCATCCGCCCCGGCACGAGGGGCCGTACTTCCGGGTCGCGGGCGCCCTCAACGTGCCGCGCTCCCCGCAGGGTCACCCGCTGCTGGTGCAGGCGGGCTCCTCGGCGGACGGCAAGGCGTTCGCGGCGCGGTACGCGGAGGCGGTGTTCACCGCGCAGCAGACCCTCGCCGACGCGCAGTCCTTCTACGCGGACATCAAGGACCTCACCGAGCGGGCCGGGCGCGACCCCGGGCACCTCAAGGTGCTGCCCGGGATCGTGCCCGTCCTGGGCTCCACGGAGGCCGAGGCGCGGGCGAACGAGCAGGTCCTGGACGACCACATCGTGCCCGAGCACGGGCTGCGGCGGCTGGAGGGCCTGCTTCAGCTCGCCCCCGGCTCACTGCGTCTGGACCGGCAGCTGCCCGCCGATCTGCCGCCCGAGTCCGCCGTCGAGGGCGCCAAGAGCCGGTACACGCTGGTGGTGGAGCTGGCCCGGCGCGAGCGGCTCACCGTGCGGCAGCTGATCGGCCGGCTCGGCGGCGGGCGCGGGCACCAGACCTTCGCCGGGACGCCCGAGCAGATCGCCGACCGCATCGAGACCTGGTTCACCCGGGGCGCGGCCGACGGCTTCAACATCATGCCGCCCGTGCTGCCCTCGGGCCTGGACGCCTTCGTGGACCACGTCGTACCGATCCTGCGCGCCCGGGGCCTGTTCCGCACGGAGTACGGCCCGCGGCGGACCCTGCGCGAGCGCTACGGCCTGCCGCGCCCCGCGAACCAGCACCTGTCCCCCGCCTTCGCCTGACATCCCCCTTCGGAGAGGAACCCCCATGTCCCTGGAGATCACCAAGGTCACCGCGCGCATCGGCGCCCGCGTCTCGGGCGTCGACCTCACCCGGCCGCTCACCGCTGAGGAGGTGACCGGCATCCGCGAGGCGCTGAACGTCCACAAGGCGCTGGTCTTCGCCGCCGAGGGCCTGGACGACGCGGGCCAGCAGGCGTTCGCCCGGCACTTCGGCGCGCTGACCACCGCCCATCCGACGGTCGGCGCCGTCGAGGGCGCCCCGAACGTGCTGCCCGTGGACAGCGAGCGGGGCCGCGCCAACCACTGGCACACGGACGTCACCTTCGTCCTCAACCCGCCCCAGGCCAGCACCCTGCGCTCGATCACCATCCCGCCGTACGGCGGCGAGACCCTGATCGCCGACACGGCCGCCGCCTACCGCGATCTGCCCGAGCCGCTGCGCCGGTTCGCCGACACGCTGTGGGCCGAGCACACCAACGACTACGACTACGCGGTGCCGGACGAGGAGATCGACGCGGAGAGGGCGGCCCAGCGCGCCCAGTTCACCTCGATCACCTTCCGCACCGCCCACCCGGTGGTCCGCGTCCACCCGCTGACCGGGGAGCGCGGGCTGTTCGTCGGCGGGTTCGCCCAGCGGATCGTGGGCCTGTCGGCCGGCGAGTCCCGCACGATCCTGGACCTGCTCCAGTCGTACGTGACCCGTCCCGAGAACATCCTGCGCCACCGCTGGGCGGAGCGGGAACTGGTGCTGTTCGACAACCGGATCACCCAGCACTACGCCATCGACAACTACGACGGCCTGCCGCGCCGGCTGCACCGGGTGACCGTCGCCGGTGACGTCCCGGTCGGCCTGGAGGGCAAGGAGAGCTACTCCATCGAGGGCGACGCCTCGCACTACACACCCGTACCCGCCCCGGCGGACACCCCCGCCCGGGAGCCCGCGGCGGTGTAACCGGAGTCTCACTCTCCGAATGCCGGGTGTCCGGATACTGGGCGGTCTCTCCGCGTGAGCGGACGGACCGCCCAGACTGGGTTAGTTTTTGCCCGCCCATTGCACACCCGCCTATCGCATCGGGAGAGCCGCGCCCATGCCCAGCCCCACCCGCTCGGACACGCCACGCCTGGCGGAGGATCCGGCCCTCTCCCACGGCCTCAAGCAGCGCCATCTGTCGATGATCGCCCTCGGCGGAGTGATCGGCGCGGGCCTGTTCGTCGGCTCGGGCGCGGGCATCGCCGCCGCCGGACCGTCCATCGTGATCGCCTACGCCCTGTCCGGGCTGCTGGTGATGCTGGTCATGCGGATGCTCGGCGAGATGTCGGCCGCGTACCCGTCCTCCGGCTCCTTCTCCGCCCACGCCGAGCGGGCGATCGGGCCCTGGGCCGGGTTCGCGGCCGGGTGGTCCTTCTGGGTGCTGCTGTGCACCGCGGTGGGCCTGGAGGGCATCGGCGCGGCGAAGATCGCGCAGGGCTGGGTGCCCGGCAGCCCGCAGTGGCTGTGGGTCGCCCTGTTCATGGTGGTCTTCCTGGGCACGAACCTGGCCGCCGTGAAGAACTTCGGCGAGTTCGAGTTCTGGTTCGCCGCGCTCAAGGTCGGCGCGATCTCGCTGTTCCTGGTGCTCGGGGTGCTCGCCCTCACCGGTGTGCTGCCCGGCACGGACTCCCCCGGCACCGCCCACCTCAGCCACTTCCTGCCGCACGGCGGCCAGGGCCTGGTCATCGGCCTGCTCGCCTCGGTCTTCGCCTACGGCGGCCTGGAGACGGTCACCATCGCGGCGGCGGAGTCCGAGGACCCGGTGCGGGGCGTGGCACGCGCGGTGAGGACGGCGATGTGGCGGATCGCGGTCTTCTACATCGGCTCCATGGCCGTCGTCGTCGCCCTGGTGCCCTGGAACGACCCGGAGGTCGTGGCGCGCGGCCCGTACGTGGCGACCCTGGACCACCTCGGCATCCCGGGCGCGGGCCGGCTGATGGACGTCGTGGTGTTCGTGGCCCTGCTGTCCGCGATGAACGCCAACATCTACGGCTCCTCGCGCATCGCCTACTCCCTGGTCCAGCGCGGCCAGGGCCCCAAGGTGCTGGCGAAGGTGTCCGGCGGGGTGCCCCGGATCGGTGTGCTCACCTCCTGCCTGGTCGGGTTCGTCTGCGTGCTGCTCAGCTACTGGCGGCCCGACGACGTCTTCCCGTGGCTGCTGAACATGATCGGCGCGGTGATCCTGATCGTCTGGATCTTCATCGCCGTCTCCCAGCTGCTGCTGCGCCGCCGCATCGAACGCGAGGCCCCGGAGAAGCTGGTGGTGCGGATGTGGGCGTTCCCGTACCTCACCTGGGTGGCGCTCGCGGGCATGGCCGCGGTCTTCGTCCTGATGGCACGGCAGCCCGACACCCGGGTCCAGCTCTACGCCTCCGGCACGATGACGGTCGTGCTCGCGGCGGCGGGGTACGCCTGGCAGCGGGTGCGCGCCCGGCGCTGACCCGACCGCGTACGACGGCTACGACAGCGCGGCCAGCCGGGAGATCTCGGCGGCCACGGCCTCCGGGTCGGGGGCGACGGTGACGCGGGCGACGCCGTCCAGGGCCGGGTGGGCGCCGACCCGGACCGAGTGGTGGGCGTGGCGCAGCAGGCCGAGGTCGTTGATGTCGTTGCCGAAGGCGTTGTAGCGGTCGATGCCCAGGGAGGCGAGGGCCTCCCACTTGTTCGTGGTGCCCGGGGCGAAGTCGATGACCGCCTCGTCGAGATGGTGGTGGACGGTCATGCCGAGCACCCGGCCGGCCTCGGCGAGGGCGGGCATGTCGGTCGCGTCGACCACGAGGAACTTCACCACCGCGGGCAGGCCCGCGAGTTCGACCCGGCGGGCGAGGCGGCCCTGGTCGACACGGCCGAGGATCGGGTGGCCGGCCGGTCCGGTGTAGGCGTAGTCCCAGGGCCCGTCGGCGAGGTAGCCCGCGCGGAAGCGGTCGGCCTCGATCAGCAGCTTGCCGAGGTCGCCGGGCTCGAACGCGGCCCGCGCCCGGACCTCGCCGCCGACGGAGACGAGGCTGCCGTTACCGCCGATCAGCGTGGCGCCGGGGAAGGCCCCGCCGAGCACGGGCAGCAGGTCGCGGACCGGCCGGGCGGAGGCGAAGACCAGGTGGTGCCCGGCCCGGTCACAGCGCTCGATGGCGGCGCGGATCCCGCCGTCGATCGTCCGTCCGTCGAAGCAGAGCGTGCCGTCGACGTCGAAGACCGTGGTGCGGGCGCTGGAAGTGATCACCGCGCGATCGTATCGGCACTGAACGTATCGACACTAAGGGGAGCCTTCCTGTCGCCCTGGTGCAGTTGTTGCTAGCGTGTAGTTGCAAGGAGTTTGCAATAAGGTTCCGGAGGGGATCACCCATGCCCGTCTACACGCTGCCCGAGCTGCCCTACGACTACTCCGCGCTGGCCCCCGTGATCAGCCCCGAGATCATCGAGCTGCACCACGACAAGCACCACGCGGCCTATGTGAAGGGCGCCAACGACACGCTGGAGCAGCTGGCCGAGGCGCGGGACAAGGAGTCCTGGGGTTCGGTCAACGGCCTGGAGAAGAACCTGGCCTTCCACCTTTCCGGACACATCCTGCACAGCATCTACTGGCAGAACATGACCGGCCCGAAGGACGGTGGCGGCGAGCCGCTGGCCGCCGACGGCGTGGGCGCGCTCGCCGACGCGATCAAGGAGTCCTTCGGCTCCTTCGCCGGGTTCAAGGCCCAGCTGACCAAGGCCGCGGCCACCACGCAGGGCTCCGGCTGGGGCGTCCTCGCGTACGAGCCGCTGAGCGGGCGGCTGATCGTGGAGCAGGTCTACGACCACCAGGGCAACGTCGGCCAGGGCGCCACCCCGATCCTGGTCTTCGACGCCTGGGAGCACGCCTTCTACCTCCAGTACAAGAACCAGAAGGTCGACTTCATCGACGCCATGTGGGCCGTCGTCAACTGGCAGGACGTGGCCCGCCGTTACGAGGCCGCCACCTCCCGCGCGAACACGCTGCTGCTGGCTCCCTGAGCCTCGGCGCGTCCCGCGCGCCGCCGAAGCGTCCTGCCTCGTGATCGTCTTCTCACCCTTCACGGCGGCAGGCGGATGAGGGGAGGCCCTCCGTGAGGACGTGACTCGCGGGGGGCCTTCTGCCGTATACGCGTGGCCTGTTCGGAGTTTCCCCCCGCTTTCCCCACACACCGGGGATTGACTCCCCTCGGGCGATCATTACAACCTGTGTTCCTGTGATGACCTCCAGTGTGCGGGTACTGGCCGCCGGCGACCACTTCGTGCTCCCCTCGCTGATCACGGCCGCGCTGGCCAGGCAAGCCCACTGCGATGTACGGGAGCTGACCCTCGGCTGGCCGCAGAAACCGTTCGGCACGGTCGCCGAGGTGGCGGAGGCCAGCGGCGCGGAGGACGAGCTGATCGCGGCCCTCGCGGGGGCGGACGTCCTCGTCACCCAGATGGCACCGGTCACCGAACGGGTCCTCGCCGCCCGCCCCGAGCTGCGGCTGGTCGCGGTCTGCCGGGGCCGCCCGGTGAACGTCAACCTCGACGCGGCCCGCGCCCACGGGGTCCGGGTGTGCTGCGCGCCCGGCCGCAAGGCGGCGGCGACGGCCGAGTTCACCGTCGGACTGCTGCTCGCGGCCCTGCGGCGCATCCCGCAGGCCCATGACCGCCTCACCACGCAGGGGAGTTGGGCCGGGTCGCGGTACTACACGTACGAGCACAGCGGCCTGGAGGTGGAGGACCTGCCCGTCGGACTCATCGGGTACGGCGCGGTCGGCAGCCGGGTGGCACGGGCACTGGGGGCGCTCGGGGCGCGGGTGATGGTGTACGACCCGTACGCGCGCGGGGAGATGCACGGGCTGCGGATGGCCTCGCTGGACGAGCTGCTGCGGCGCTCGCGGGTGATCAGCCTGCACGCCCGGGTCACCGAGGAGACACGGGGGCTGATCGGGGCGCGGGAGCTGGCGCTGCTGCCGCCGGGGGCGGTGGTGGTGAACGCGGCGCGGGGGGAGCTGCTGGACGAGGGGGCGCTGTGCGACGCGCTGGAGGACGGGCGGCTCGCGGTGGCGGCGCTGGACACCTACGCCGACGAGCCGCTGCCGGCGGACTCGCGGCTGCGGACGGTCGGGGGGCGGGTGGTGCTGACGCCGCACGTCGGCGGGGCGAGCCGGGCGGTGGCGGAGAAGGGGGCGCGGATCGCGGCGGCGGAGGTGGGGCGGTGGGTGCGGGGGGAATCGCTCGCGCACTGTCTTACGTGACCTGTGGCGCGGTGGTGTGGGCGGAGGCCCGCCTCAGGAGGTGCGGGTGCGTCGTGGCGCCGTGGAGGGTGCGGGCGCGTGGCCGGGTGCGGGTGCGCTGTGGCTGGTCGCGCCGTACCCCGCGCCCCTGAGGGAGCTGCCGGGCCCGGTATCGGAACGGGCCCGGCATCGCGGCTACAGGTTGCTGAAGTCGGGCCCCTGCGTCCGCGTCCGCTTGATCTCGTAGAAGCCCGGGACCGAGGCGACGGCCAGGGTGCCGTCCCAGAGGCGGGCGGCCTGTTCGCCCTTGGGGGTCGGGGTGACGACGGGGCCGAAGAAGGCGATCTGCTCGCCGTCCTCGCCGGGGACTGCGATGACCGGGGTGCCGACCTCCTGGCCGACCTTGTCGATGCCCTCCTTGTGGGAGGCGCGCAGCTCGGCGTCGAACTCGAAGTCCTGCTGCTCGGCGTAGTCGATCAGCTCGGCGGGCAGCCCCACCTCGGCGAGCGCCCCGGCGATGGACTCCAGGGTGGCGCCCTCGCCGTTGTTGTGGATGCGGGTGCCGAGCGCGGTGTACAGCGGGCCGACGACCTCCTGGCCGTGCTTCTGCCAGGCGGCGGTGACGACCCGGACCGCCTGCCAGGCGCGCACGGCGAGCATCTCCCGGTACTCCTCGGGCAGCGTGTCCAGCTTGTCCTCGTTGAGGACGGCGAGGCTCATGATGTGCCAGCGGACCTCGATGTCGCGGAGCTTCTCCACCTCCAGGACCCAGCGGGAGGTCATCCAGGCCCACGGGCACAGCGGGTCGAACCAGAAGTCGACGGGGGTCTTGCCGGACGGGGACGCGGTCTCGGACATGGCTCTCCTCAGCGGAACGGTCTTCTTGAGGGATCAACGACGTCGTCCCGGAGGGCATTCCCCGGTGCTTCCGGTCAGGGGCGCATGGCAGGATCGGTCCTGTTCAGCCCCCCATCACGCGATCACAAGGGAGTGCCGCCGTGCCCGGTGAGAATCTTTCCCGCGACGAGGCCCGGGAGCGGGCCGCACTGCTGTCCGTCGAGGGATACGACGTGTCCCTGGACCTCAGGTCGGCCGTCGGCGACGCGGACGGCGAGCCGCGCACCTTCCGCTCGGTCACCACGATCCGCTTCCGCTGCAACGAGCCGGGCGCGTCCAGCTTCGCCGACCTGATCGCGCCGAGCGTGACCGCGGTGTCGCTCAACGGCAAGGACCTGGACCCGAGCGAGGTCTTCGACGGCACCCGGATCGCCCTGGAGGACCTGGCCGCGGAGAACGAGCTGGTGGTCGACGCCCGGTGCGCCTACTCCCGCACCGGCGAGGGCCTGCACCGCTTCGTGGACCCCGAGGACGGCGAGGTCTACCTCTACACGCAGTACGAACCCGCCGACTCCCGCCGGGTGTTCGCGGGCTTCGAGCAGCCGGACCTCAAGGCGCCCTTCCGCTTCGAGGTGCGCGCGCCCGAGGGCTGGACCGCGTGGAGCAACGGCGCCGGTGAACTCACCGACGGCGTCTGGAAGTTCGCGGAGACGAAGCCGATCTCGACGTACATCACCTGCGTGGTGGCGGGGCCGTACCACTATGTGACGGACTCCTACTCCCGTACGTTCGCGGACGGTACGACGCTGGAGATCCCGCTGGGCGCGATGTGCCGCAAGGGGCTCGCGCCGCACTTCGACGCCGACGACGTCTTCCTGGTCACCAAGCAGGGCCTGGACTTCTTCCACGAGAACTTCGACTATCCGTACCCGTTCGGGAAGTACGACCAGGCGTTCGTGCCGGAGTACAACCTGGGCGCGATGGAGAACCCGGGCCTGGTGACCTTCCGCGAGGAGTACATCTTCCGCGGGAAGGTGACGCAGGCGTCGTACGAGGCCCGCGCCAATGTGATCCTGCACGAGATGGCGCACATGTGGTTCGGCGACCTGGTCACCATGGCCTGGTGGGACGACCTGTGGCTGAAGGAGTCCTTCGCGGACTTCATGGGCACGTTCGGCAATGTCGGCGCGACCCGCTTCAAGGACGCCTGGATCACCTTCGCCAACCGCCGCAAGGCGTGGGCGTACCGCGCGGACCAGCTGCCGTCCACGCACCCGATCACCGCGGACATCCGCGACCTCCAGGACGCCAAGCTGAACTTCGACGGCATCACCTACGCCAAGGGCGCCTCCGTCCTCAAGCAGCTGGTGGCGTACGTCGGCCAGGACGCGTTCCTGGAGGGCGCCCGCCGCTACTTCAAGCGGCACGCGTACGGCAACACGCGCCTCGGCGACCTGCTGTCGGTGCTCGGTGAGACCAGTGGCCGGGACATGACGGCCTGGTCGCGGTCCTGGCTGCAGACGGCCGGGGTGAACGCGCTGACCCCGCAGGTGCTGCTGGAGGACTCCCGCGTCGCCGAGCTGGCGGTGCTCCAGGAGGCCGCGGAGTCCGCTGAATCCGATCATGCGGCTGCGCCGCGTGGCGAGCTGCGCCCGCACCGGGTCGCGGTGGGCCTGTACCGGCTGACCGAGGGCGGCGCCCTGGAGCGGTACGCGCGGGTGGAGACGGACGTGGAGGGCCCGCGCACGGTCGTGGCGGACCTCGCCGGCGCCGAGGCCCCCGACCTGGTGCTGGTCAACGACGACGACCTCACCTACTGCAAGATCCGCTTCGACGCGGCCTCGCTGGACACGCTCCGCGCGCACCTGGGCGACCTGACCGACCCGCTGGCGCGCGCGCTGTGCTGGTCGGCGCTGTGGAACATGACCCGGGACGCGCTGCTGCCGGCCCGGGACTTCATCGCCCTGGTGCTGCGGTTCGCGAGCCGCGAGTCCGACATCGGTGTGCTCCAGATGCTGCACGCCTGGACCCACACCGCGCTGGACCGCTACGCCGCCCCCGGCTGGCGGGCGACGGGCGGCGCGCTGCTCGCCGAGGGCGCGCTGCGTCAGCTGCGGGCGGCCGGACCGGGCAGCGAGCACCAGCTGGCCTGGGCGCGCTTCTTCGCCTCCACGGCCTCGGCCGAGCCGGACCTCGCGCTGCTGACGGAGCTGCTGGACGGCACCACGTCGATCGAGGGCCTGGAGGTGGACCAGGAGCTGCGCTGGGCGTTCCTCGGCCCGCTGGCCGCCCATGGCGCCGCGGACGAGTCCGTGATCGCCGCCGAGCTGGCCCGGGACGACACCGCGTCCGGCAGGCGCCACCAGGTGCGCTGCCTGGCGGCCCGTCCGTCGGCGGCGGTCAAGGCGCAGGCGTGGGCGCAGGTCGTGGAGTCCGACACGCTGTCGAACGCGCTGGTGGAGGCGACCATCGCGGGCTTCGACCAGCCCTCCCAGCGGGAGCTGACCGCGCCGTACGCCGAGAAGTACTTCGCGGCCATCGACCGGCTCTGGCGGGAGCGTTCGATCCAGATCGGCATGGACATCGTCAGCGGGCTGTTCCCGGCCCTCCAGGACCGGCCCGAGACGCTGGCGGCGGCGGACGCGTGGCTCGCGGCGCACGAGGACGCGGCGCCGGCGCTGCGGCGGCTGGTGCTGGAGGCGCGGGACGACCTGGCGCGTGCCCTGCGCGCGCAGGAGTGCGACGCGCAGGCCGCCTGACCCATGGTCCGGGCCGGCCTCCGGCCCGAGCCGACCTTTGGCCTGAGATTCGGCGGGCGGTGACCGTTACGGGACCCGTACCCGCGAGGCCGTAACCCCTGGTCCGCACCCGGGCGGACCAGGGGTTTCCGGTGCCCTTTCGGCATCCGAACACCTGACCTTTAGTACTACCTTGTCCGCATTTCTCGACGACCGTGTAACAGCGGTTAAAGGGGGGACCAAGGGTGGGCATCCGAAGGGCATGACGCACAATGCACCGCTCTCCTCCCGCCCCCTCGGTCACCTCGGTTCGCTCGCCGAGCCGCATCAGCGGGTCCTGACCACGGCCCAGCTGCGTGCCCACGGGGTGACCGCGGCCGAACTGTCCGCGCGCTGCCGTCCGGGCGGGCCCTGGTCCCAACTGCTGCCGCACGTCTACTTGGTGCACCCCGGGCCGCCGACGAGCGAGGAGCGGCTGCACGGCGCCCTGCGGTACGCGGCCCGGGAGCCCGCCCCCGGCGTCCCGGTCCAGCCGACCGGGCGGCACGCGCACCGGCCGCCGTACCCGGGCGCGGTGCTCACCGGCCTCGCGGCGCTCGCCCTGTACGGCTTCACGCGGACGCCGCCCCTGCCGGACCTGGAGCAGGTCGACGTCCTGGTGCCCCGGCAGCGCCGGCTGCGCTCCACCGGCTACGTCCGCGTCCTGCGCACCGCCGAGCTGCCCGAGCCCGCCACGGTGACCGGGCTGCCGGTGGCGCCGGTGGCGCGGGCACTGGCGGACGCGGTGGCACAGCTGCGGGACGGGGCGGCGGTACGGGGGCTGCTGACCGAGGCGGTGCGCGGTGGGCACTGCGAACCCGCCGCCGTCGTACGGGAGTTGACCCGCGCGAAGCTGCTCGGGCTGCCGCATGTGGTGGACGCGGTGGACTCGCTGGTGGCGGAGGGCCGCGCGATCGCGGAGAGCCGGCTGTACCGGATGGTGTCCGAGCACGGTCTGCCGGACCCGCTGTGGAACGTCGATCTGCGGCTGCCCGGCGGGCCCCGCCTCGGCTCCCTGGACGCGTACTGGCCGGACCAGGCGGTCGCGGTCGAGCTGGACACCCGGGCGCGGCACGGTCACCCGGCGGGCGAGGGCGACGAGGAGACGGAGTGGGCCCGCTGCGCCCGCAAGCGGGAGCACCTGGAGCGGCTCGGCATCACGGTCGTCCATCTGACCCCGAGGAAGCTCAGGGACGCGATGGAGCAGCAGGCCGCGGTGGTGCGTACGGCCCTGATGGCGGCGGACGACCGCGAGCCCGCCGCCTATGTGGTGGTCCTGCCCCGGTAGTTCAGGCCTCTTCCGGGGTGTCGTGGTGGACGTGCAGATCGCCGGTCATCACGGTGTAGACGGTGCCGTGGTCCTTGGCCGTGTTGTTCTGGACGGGCCCGGCGGCCTCCCGGCCGGCCTCGGGGGCGGCCTGCCGGACCTCGACGCGGTTGTCGTTCCCGGCGACGACCGGGCCGAAGGCGTCGCCGCCGATGCGGATGCTGTCACGGGACATGGGGGCCTTTCCTCGGGCGGGGGATCACTGCCGGCGGGTCAGGTAGAACGTTCCGCAGCTGAGGCACTGCACGCCCTGCTGGTAGGTCTTGGTCATGGTGGTGGTGACCTCGGCGGAGTCGACGTCGGTCAGGGTGATCGTGGTGGTGGCCTCGCCGAGGAGGCCGGTGCAGGAGCCGCTGGTGGTGTCGTAGATGGGCCGCTCGGCGCTGTAGGTGTCGCCGATGCCGGTGAACTCGGTGTTCGCCTCCTGGCCGCAGGCGTCGCGTCCCCGGGAGACGTACCCGCCGCCCGACGCGTCGAACTCGTACGTCGCGCCGTCGCTGCCCGTCCAGCGCCCCGCGAGACCGGTGGCCGAGGAACCGGACGGGCTGGACGAGCTGGACGAACCGGAGCGGCTCTCCGCGAACGAGTGCACGGCCTGGCTGATGACGGCCCGGCCGACGACGACGGCGACGATCATCGCGACGACCTTGAGCACCACGGAGACCCCCGCCATGGACGCCCCGGCACCGGCCGCGCCCGCACCGGCGGCACCCGCGCCCGCCGCTCCCGTCCCCGCGGCGCCGCTCGCGGCCGAGGCTCCGGCGTGCGCGGCACCGGCGGAGTGGGCCGCCGCGCCCGCTTGGGCGGCGCCCGCCTTGGCCGCACCGGCTTTCGCGGCACCGGCCTTCGCGGCACCCGCCTTGGCCGCTCCCGCCTTCGCCGCACCCGCCTTCGCCGCACCGGCGTTCGCCGCGTGCGGGGCGGCCGTCGTGTGCGTCGTGGCGGCCGTGTGGGAGGTGGCCGTGGTGTGCGCGGTGGCCGTCGTGTGCGGGGCCGCCGCCGTGTGGGCCGCCGTGCCGGGGTCCGTCGCGGTGCCGGGCGCATGCGCCGCCGTACCGTGTGCGCCCGCCGCGTGGGCGGTGGCCGGGTCGGGGGCGGCGGGTCCCGAGGAGGCGAGGTGGGAGGCGCCGCCGTCCGGCTGGAGCAGGGTGCCCTGGGCGTTCGCGGCGTGCGCGGGGACGTACTGGTGGGCCCCGGCGGCCGCGTCGGCGCCGTGCACGTCGCCGAGTTGGCGCCACAGGACGACCGCCTCGGTGAGCAGCACGGCCGCCATCACCCGGCGCCCGGTGAGCAGGCTGCGGATGCCCTGCTCGTGGGTGAAGTACGCGACGGCCCGCCGGTCGCCGGCCAGCTGGGCGGCGGGCAGCCCGAGGTCCAGCAGCCTGCCCCACACACCGAACCGCAGCGAGCGGGCCAGTGCCGGGGACGCGGCCCGTACGATCCGTACCGCCAGCTCGGGGCGGCCGTCCCGCTCGGCGAGTTCGGCCACCACCTCCAGGGCGCGGGCGTGCTGCTCGACCTGCGCGGGGGTGGTGGCGGGGCGGCCGATCCAGGTGGCGAAGTGCTCGCACAGCACCTCGACGGGGAAGGGCTCGGGGTCGCGCTCGCGCAGCGCCGGTACGACGTCGGCCACGGCCCGGTAGCCGCGCTGGGTCTGCTCCGCGAGGCCCAGGTCCACCAGGCGGCCGCAGAGCACGGCGGTGTCGGAGGCGCCGCCGAGGGCCTCGATGTGGCCGATGTCGAGTTCGGCGTCGTCGAGGGTGGTCAGCAGCCTGAGGACGCGCAGCGGTTCGGCGTCCAGGCGGCCGAGCAGCAGGGGCAGCAGATCCCCGACTTCGGCGGGGCGGGGCAGGGCGCCGGTGCCGGCTGGTTCCAGGCGGGTGAGGGCGGCGGCGCGCAACAGCAGCAGGGGCCGCCCGGACGACGTCTCCCACAGGTCGCCCGCCGTGTCGCCCTCCGGGCCCGCGACCAGGGGCCGGCCCAGTTCGCGCGCGAGCAGGTCGAGGGCGGGGGCGCGGCCGATGCCGTCCAGACGCAGGGCGGTGCCGTCGCCGAGCAGTGATCTGTCCCGGCCGGCGACGACGAACGTGGCGTCGGGTGCCGCGTCCATGAGGGTGCGCAGCCCCTCCGGGGAGAAGTCGGCGTTGTCGACGTAGACGGTGACGCGCACGCCGGTCATCAGGCGGCGCAGTTCGGGGCTGGAGGGGGCGTAGCCCCGGGTCTCGTAGCAGGCCTCGAACATGTCCTGGGCGAGGTCCTCGGGTTCGCGCCGGGCGGCGTCGAGGAAGAGCACGCCGTCGCGTTCCGGGGCGAGGGTGCGGGCCGCGTGCCGCAGCAGGGTGCTCTTGCCGACGCCGGGCGCGCCCCACAGCTGGACCGGGCCGCCGTCGCGGACGGCGGTCGCCAGCCGGGCCAGGTCGGTGTCCCGGCCCAGCGGCGCGTTCTGCCGCCGGGGCAGCAGGGCCACCCGGTCGCGGCGGACCGGGCGGGGCCGGCGGCCCTCCATGAGGAGGGTGACGGTCGAGCCGTGCTGGGCGTCGATGACCACGTTGTGGTCACCGGCGACGACCGGGCCGCCCGCGTCGCCCGCGATGTCGATCCGCCGCTCGGACCGCTCCTCGGACCGCTCCTCGGACCGCTGTCCGGGCCGCGCCTCGGACCGCTGTCCGGGCCGCCGCTCGGGCCGTCCCGCGTCGGCCGGAGCGGGTCCGCTCGTGTCCCTGTCCGTCATGACAACCCCCGTCGTGCCGGCGGCCCCGGAGCCCTGTCGCGCCGGCGCCCTGCCGCCACGCTAGCCACGGACGGGCACCGGGCTGTCGTCAAAGTACGGTTTTCCCGGACCGGTTTCGAGCGGCTGCGGGGCTCTCGACACCACTCCTGCACAAGGGGGTTCAGGATTCCGGGTAGGCGATGCGGTGGAGCAGGGCGAGGTCCTCGATGCGGACGCTGCGGTAGCCGGTGGCGACGGCGCCCGAACGGCGCAGCCCGCGCAGCGCCTTGTGCACACTGACCTCGGCCGCGCCCGCCAGGGTGGCCAGTTCGGGCTGGGTGATCGGCCAGTGGATCACCGCGCCGGCGCCCGCGCGCTCCCCGTAGGTCATCGCCAGATGGTGCAGCACCCGGGCGAGGCGGGTGCCGACGTCACAGCCGGTGAAGTTGATGCGATGGGCGTTGGCCAGGCGCAGTTTGGCCACGATGGCGCGGTTCACGGCGTCCGCGATCCGCGTGTCCCGGCGCAGGCAGTCCAGGAAAGCCGCGCGGGTCATCATCCGGGCGACGACCGGGCCGCAGGTGGTGACGGTGGCCGAACGCGGATTGCCGTCCACGGCGGCGAGTTCGCCCACCAGGTCGCCGCCCATCCGCACGGCGAGCAGGGCGTCCCGGCCGTCCTGGGTGCGGCCGGTGGCCTTCACCACGCCGTCCAGCAGGATCAGCGCGAAGTCGGTGCGGTCCGCCTCCCGCATCAGGATCCGGTCCGCGTCGTAGCGCACCCGCGTCCCCAGGGCCAGCAGGCGGGCGCGCGCGTCCGCGCCGAGGCCGCCGAGCAGGCTGGGCGCCGGCCAGTCCCACTCCTCGCGCGGCCGCCGTCCGGACCGCGCGACGGACCGTGTGCCGTCCACCATGGCCCCAGTATCCCCGCCGGACCCCGTATTCCTACGAGTTGTGCGCACACCGGCAGGGGAAGACTGGGGTACGTCACCTCCGCCGCCGAGCCGAAGCGGGTGCCATGAACGACGAGTTGGAGTACCGGGCCGTGCTGGCCGTGGACATCGAGCGGTCCGCCGGGCGCGGCGACCGGGCGCTCCTGGAGATCCGGGCGCGGCTCACGGGGATGCTCCGGGAGGCGTGCGCGGCGAGCGGGGTGGACTGGGCCGCGTGTCTGGTCCACGACCTGGGCGACGGGCTGCGGGTGACGGCACCGGCGGGCACCCGCAAGGCGGCGCTGGTCCATCCGCTGGTGCCCGAACTCGCCCTGCGCCTGCGCACGTACAACCGGGGGGCCTCGCCGCTGACCCGGATCCGGGTGCGGATCGCGCTGCACGCGGGCGATGTCCATGTGGCCCCGGACGGGACGGTCGCCGGGGGCCCGCTGGAGGTGCTGGCCCGGCTGCTCGACGCGCCGCCCGCACGGACCGCGCTGGCCGGGGCGCCGCCGACGGTGCCCGCGTCGCTGCTGCTGTCCGGGCACTTCTACGACGAGACGGTGCGGCACGGCCATCTCGGGCTGTTCCCGGAGGACTTCCGCAAGGTCGGCTTCACGGTGAAGGAGCACACCGGGGAGGCGTGGCTCCAGTTGCCGGGATGGCAGCTGCCGGTGCGGGCCGCCGCCGAACCGGCCGACGCCGTTCCGCGACCGGCCGGCGCCCCGGAGGAGCCCGCCGGTCCGGACCCGGCCGGTTCGAAGATGGTCAACAAGGCCTCCGGGCACGGCGTCGTCTACGCGACCCAGCACGGCACCCAGCACATCCGGATCGACAGGAAGCACTGAGGAGGGCCGTATGAACGACGAACTGGCGGTGCTCGCCGAGGCCGGGGCCGCCGCCGTGGTCACCGCGATGGCCACCGATCTGTGGCAGGAGACCCGCGGCGCCGTCGTCGCCCTGTTCCGCCCGGACCGCCGTCGCCGGGCCGCCCTGGAGTCCCAGCTCGACGGCAACGCGACGCTCGTCCGGCAGGCCCCGGACCCCGACGCCGCCCGGCAGGCGCTCCTCTCCTACTGGACCCTGGAGCTGACCGCGCTGCTCCGCCGCGACCCGGCCGTCCGCGCCGCGCTGGAACGGCTCGCGGCGGCCGTCGCGGACGCCCCCGGGGACGGGCCGCGCGGCCGGGTGCTGCGGCAGACGAACACGGCGCACGGCTCCGGGACCGTGTTCGCCGTACAGCAGGGCGAGCAGCATGCCTACGGCGCCGGGGCGGAGGGGACACCGGCGCGGGGCTAGCGGTCCGCGGCGCGTGGCTCAGCCCTTCCTGAGCACCAGTTCCGTGTTGCGGTCGGCCGAGGTGCCCGCCAGGTCGGTCTTCGCGCCGGGGGCGTTGAAGGCCAGTTCCCGGTAGAGGGAGGCCAGTCCGGTCTGGGAGAAGTCGGTGAAGTCGGTGCGGGCCGGGGCGGCGGACTCGATCAGGGTGGTGAACAGGGAGATCGTGCCGTCCTTGTTGTCGACCAGCTCGATGACGCGGGCCAGGTGCGGGTGGTCGATGTGCGAGGCGGTGGAGATCTCCCAGAAGGAGCCGCCCGCGCTGTTGCGGTGCGGGGTGATCTCGTTCTCGTGCTTGTGTCCGTTGACCCAGGCCAGCACATGGGCGTGCCGGGCCAGCAGGTTGGCCACCTCGGCGCCGGTGTGCCGCATCTCGCCGGGGCGGGCCGGGTCGGGGCGCCGGTTGGTCATCGAGCCGCTGGTGTGGTGGCTGAAGACGATCGCGTAGGAGTCCTTGTTGTCCTTGAGGGTCTTCTCCAGCCACTTCAGCTGGGCGGTCCCGACGGACCCCTGGTAGTGGCCGCCCGCGTCGGTGGTGTCCAGGCTGATGCCGAGGACGTCCCCGGCGATCCGGAAGGCGTAGTACTGGGTGCCCGCGTCGAGGTTCGCCGAGGAGTAGCCGTGGCCCGCCGGACCGTGGCCCTTGTGGGCGGGGTCCAGGTGGGCCTTGAGGTACTCGGCCGGGGTGTACAGGGCGCGCGACTCGTCCGCCGTGACCGAACGCGTGCCGCTCGCGTGGGACTTGAGGAAGTCGCGGTACGCGGTGCCCTTGGGGTCCTTGCCGCCCCAGATGGAGTCCTGGAGCTTCTTGGCGTCGGCGGCGCTCACGCTGAACAGCTTCGTGCCGCCGGTCGCGGCCTCGGCGAGGTAGGGGTCGCCGTGGGCGCCGTACAGGCCGAGCGGGAGGGCGTCGTGGTTGCCGACGGTGGAGTACCAGGGCAGGTTCAGGCCGGGGCTGCGCACCTCGCGGATCGCGGCGGCGAGGAAGCCGTCCAGGTGCGGGAAGCCGAGCGCCTTGTCGCTGTCCCCGGCGGTGGACTCGGGCTGCCAGTACAGGGACAGGCCGCTGTTCTGCACGCCCTCGTAGTGTCTCGGGTCGCCGGTGTTGGGGGTGATCCGGCCGCCGCTCATCACCTTCATGAACCAGTCCAGCTCGCAGCGGGCGTTGTTGTCGGTGTTGTCGCCGGTGGTCATCACGAACTGGAGCGGGGCGCCGGTGACGGGGGCGCCGCGCAGCGCGTTGACCCGCTCCACCAGCGAGACGGCGCCGGGCACGGTGAGCGCCTCGTGCGGCCGCCAGACGTCCTGGTGGGCGGCGCGCAGGTACTCCAGGCGCAGCGGGTGCTGCACGTCCTGGAGATGCAGGTCGGTGAACTGTACGAACGCGGCGATGGCGTGGCGGCGCTTGTCGCGGCCGACCTTGGGCTTGGCCAGCTCGGTGCGCACCACCCGCTGCCAGCCGGGGCCGTCGGCGAGCCGCCGGTAGCCGGTGCCGTGCGGGGTGGAGACGGTGGCGAGGGTGGTGCCCGTGCGGTAGGGGGCGAGCGGGGTGGCGGCGGCCTGCCGGGACCGGGCGACCGGCGGCTGGCCGCCGGCGGTGGCGGCGGTGGCCGCTTCGCTGTCGGTGGGGCGCAGGGCGAAGCCGATGCCCGCGGCGAGCGAGACCGCTCCGGCGGCGGTGAGAACGGTGCGGCGGTCGACCCCCGCGGCGGAGGTGGCGGCAGAGCGTGGACGCGACATGGTGCGATCTCCCCGAGTGCGAACGCGTCGGCAGTGGCCGCGGGCCGTCCCGGACGCGAACGTCCCGCTTGCCAAGGACCTTTGGCAACGGGGATGGCATCTATGCGAACGCCACGGCAAATCGCGGCGCCGATCACCGTACGTGGATCTATGGCCCCCGGCCCGGCCATGGACTCGTCCGCGCCTCGCCGGGGGCCGGTCGCCTTCCGTTCAACTACCGGGGTACGGGGGTCTTCCCGGCACCCGGCCACGACCGGGGTACGGTGCCCTCCTCGGCACCCGGGCTACGGGCACGTCGTCCGCCGGGACGCGGACGGGGCCGCCTCGATCCGGGCGCGCTCGGCGGCCACCGCGGCGGCCCCGACGGTCCACCGGCTCACCTTGCGGCCTACGACGCCGCAGCGGGCGGAAACGTTCGGACCGGCCGGGCGACGGGCAGAGGCGTACGTCACATCGTCGTATGAGCGGGATCCGCAGGGGCAGGGGCGGGCGAGGGGACGCCGTGGAACCCGGAACCGTCCCCGCGGCCGATGGTGTCCCACTCCTCGGGCACCTTTCGCAAAGAATTGGACAGGTGGACCGGGGTCGGCCGCATGATGGAAACGCCCCGGTCATCCCGGGGCCAGGCAGGAATCGGACAGAGGGAGTCGTCGTGAGGGTCGGAATCGTCGGAGCCACCGGTCAGGTCGGCACGGTCATGCGCAGGATCCTCGTGGAGCGGGCCGCGTCCAATTCCTTTGGCCCGGTCACGCAGCTGCGCCTGTTCGCCTCGGCCCGCTCGGCCGGGACGGTGCTGGACGGCGTGACGGTGGAGGACGCGTCGACCGCCGACTACTCCGGCCTGGACATCGTGCTCTTCTCCGCGGGCGGCGCGACCTCCAGGGCACTGGCCGAAAAGGTCGCCTCGCAGGGCGCCGTGGTGATCGACAACTCCTCGGCGTGGCGCCGGGACCCCGAGGTGCCGCTGGTCGTCGCCGAGGTGAACCCGCACGCGATCGCCGACCGCCCCAAGGGCATCATCGCCAACCCGAACTGCACCACCATGGCCGCCATGCCGGTCCTCAAGCCGCTGCACGAGGAGGCGGGCCTGGAGGCGCTGATCGTCGCGACGTACCAGGCGGTGTCCGGATCCGGGCTCGCGGGCGTGGCGGAGCTGCACGGCCAGGTGCAGAAGGTCGCCGCCGAGGCCGACAGGCTGACCCACGACGGCGCGGCGGTCGACTTCCCCGAGCCGGGTGTCTACAAGCGCCCGATCGCCTTCAACGTGCTCCCGCTGGCCGGCTCGATCGTGGACGACGGTCTGAACGAGACCGACGAGGAGCAGAAGCTCCGCAACGAGTCCCGCAAGATCCTGGAGATCCCCGCGCTGAAGGTCTCCGGCACCTGTGTGCGCGTCCCGGTCTTCTCCGGCCACTCCCTCCAGATCAACGCCCGCTTCGCCCGCCCGATCTCCCCGGAGCGCGCCACCGAGCTGCTCGCGAAGGCCCCCGGCGTCGCCCTCTCCGACATCCCGACCCCGCTCCAGGCGGCCGGCCAGGACCCGTCGTACGTCGGCCGGATCCGTGGCGACGAGACGGTGGACAACGGTCTCGCGCTGTTCGTCTCCAACGACAACCTCCGCAAGGGCGCCGCGCTGAACGCGGTGCAGCTCGCGGAGCTGGTCGCGGCGGAGCTGTCCGCCAGGTAACCCCACGGCACGACGCGAAAGGGGCGCCCGGCGAAGCCGCCGGGCGCCCCTTCCTCGTACCGCTCGCCGCCGCTACTTGGCGGCGCCGTCCGCGGCCTGGGCCCTCAGCGCGCGCTCGATGCCCGCGCGGGACTCGGAGACCAGGCGGCGCAGGGCCGCGCCGGGCTCGGCCGAGGCCAGCCAGGCGTCCGTGCGGTCCAGGATCTCGCCGGAGATCTGGAGCGACGGGTAGAGGCCGACGGCGATCTGCTGGGCGATCTCGTGCGAACGGGAGTCCCAGGCGTCCTTGACGACCTCGAAGTACCGCTCGGCGTACGGCGCCAGCAGCTCGCGCTGGTCCGTCTGCACGAAGCCGCCGATCACGGCCTCCTGCACCGCGTTGGGCAGCTTGTCGGAATCGACCACCGAGGACCAGGCCTCCGCCTTCGCCTCCTCGGTCGGCCGGGCCGCGCGGGCGGTGGCCGCGTGCCGCTCACCGGCGGCGGTCTTGTCCCGCTCGTACTCGCCGGCGATCTCCGCCTCGTCGTACCGGCCGACGGCCGCGAGGCGCTCCACGAACGCCCAGCGCAGCTCGGTGTCCACGGCCAGGCCCTCGATGGTCTGGGAGCCGTCCAGCAGGGCCTCCAGGAGGTCCAGCTGCTCGGGGGTGCGGGCGGTCGCCGCGAAGGCCCGCGCCCAGGCCAGCTGGTGGTCGCTGCCCGCCTCGGCGCTGCGCAGGTGCGCGAGCGTGGCGTCGGTCCAGCGGGTGAGCAGGGGCTCACGGGCGGCCGGGTCGGCGTACAGGTCGACGGCCAGCTTCACCTGGCGGTGCAGCGACTGCACGACGCCGATGTCGGACTCCTTGCCGATGCCGGACAGCACCAGCGAGAGGTAGTCGCGGGTGGCCAGCTCGGCGTCCCGCGTCATGTCCCAGGCGGAGGCCCAGCACAGGGCGCGCGGCAGGGACGCCTCGAAGTCGCCGAGGTGCTCGGTCACGAACGCGAGGGACTGCTCGTCCAGGCGGACCTTGGCGTACGACAGGTCGTCGTCGTTGAGCAGGATCACGGCCGGGCGCGCCTTGCCGGTCAGCTGCGGTACGGCGGTCAGCTCACCGTCCACGTCCAGCTCGATGCGCTCGGTGCGCACCAGCTTGCCGGCCGCGTCGAGGTCGTACAGGCCGATCGCGATGCGGTGCGGGCGCAGGGTCGGCTCGCCCTGGGCGCCGGCGGGCAGCGCGGGGGCCTCCTGGCGCACGGCGAAGGAGGTGACGACCCCGTCGGCGTCCGTCTCGACCTCGGGCCGCAGGACGTTGATCCCGGCGGTCTCCAGCCACTTCTTCGACCAGGTCTTCAGGTCGCGTCCGGAGGTCTCCTCCAGGGCGCCCAGCAGGTCGGACAGGCGGGTGTTGCCGAACGCGTGCCGCTTGAAGTACGCCTGCACGCCCTTGAAGAACTCGTCCTCGCCGACGTAGGCCACCAGCTGCTTGAGGACGGAGGCGCCCTTGGCGTAGGTGATGCCGTCGAAGTTGACGAGGACGTCGTCCAGGTCGCGGATGTCCGCCATGATCGGGTGCGTGGAGGGCAGCTGGTCCTGCCGGTACGCCCAGGTCTTCATGGAGTTGGCGAACGTGGTCCACGAGTGCGGCCAGCGCGAGCCGGGGGCGGCGGCCTGGCAGGCGATGGAGGTGTAGGTGGCGAACGACTCGTTCAGCCACAGGTCGTTCCACCACTCCATGGTGACCAGGTCGCCGAACCACATGTGGGCCAGCTCGTGCAGCAGCGTCTCCGCGCGCAGCTCGTACGCCGCGTCGGTCACCTTGGACCGGAAGACGTACTGGTCGCGGATGGTGACCGCGCCGGCGTTCTCCATGGCGCCCGCGTTGAACTCGGGCACGAACAGCTGGTCGTACTTCTCGAAGGGGTACGCGTAGTCGAACTTCTCCTGGAACCAGTCGAAGCCCTGACGGGTGACCTCGAAGATCGCGTCCGAGTCGAGGAACTCGGCGAGCGAGGGCCGGCAGTAGATGCCGAGCGGCACGCTCTGCCCGTCCTTCTCGTAGGCGCTGTGCACCGAGTGGTACGGGCCGACGATCAGCGCGGTGATGTACGACGAGATGCGCGGCGTCGGCGCGAACGTCCAGACGTTGTCCACCGGCTCGGGGGTCGGCGAGTTCGACACCACGGTCCAGCCCTCGGGGGCCGTCACGGTGAACTGGAAGGTGGCCTTCAGATCCGGCTGCTCGAAGGAGGCGAAGACGCGGCGGGCGTCCGGGACCTCGAACTGGGTGTACAGGTAAGCCTGCTCGTCGACCGGGTCGACGAACCGGTGCAGGCCCTCACCGGTGTTGGTGTAGGCGCAGTCGGCCACGACCCGCAGGACGTTGCGGCCCTCCAGCAGGCCCGGCAGCGTGATCCGCGAGTCCGCGAACACCTCGGCCGGCTCCAGCCGGTCGCCGTTGAGCACGACCTCGTGGACGGCCGGGGCCACCAGGTCGATGAAGGACTCCGCCCCGCCGCGGGCGACGTCGAAGCGCACCGTGGTCACGGACCTGTAGGTACCGCCCTCCTGCGCGCCGGAGAGGTCGAGATCGATCTCGTACGAGTCAACGTTGAGCAGCTCAGCCCGCTGCCGCGCCTCTTCGCGAGTCAGGTTTGTGCCAGGCACGCGGTCATCTCCTCGTTTATGTGTGGGTTGCGCCATCCTTCCATGCCGTCCGGCGCGAACGCGATGTCCGTATGCCGCCGGTGACGTGGGCCGCGCCGCCGGAGGGTGGACTCATGACGACGTACACCGTGTGTCCCGTTCCCGCCCCTGTCCTCGCCGCCCTGCCGGCCGAGGACGACGCGGGGAATCCCGCGGCCCCCTGCCCCGACCCGGAAGGCGGCGCGCCCCTGCGCTGCTGTCTGCGCCGCAGCGCACCCGGGGAGCGGATCGCCCTGGTCTCGTACGCCCCGTTGCGCCGCTGGGCGGCGCGGACCGGCGCCCGCCCCGGCGCGTACGACGAGCAGGAGCCGGTCTTCGTCCACGCGGCCGGCTGCCCCGGCCCATTCGACCGGGCCCTCCCCTTCACCGACGCCCACCGCGTCCTGCGCCGGTACTCGGCGCGGGGGCACATCCTCGGCGGGGAACTGGTGAGCGAGGACTTCCCGGCGGCCCTTGCGCGGGCGTTCGCCGGCCCGGAGGTGGCGTTCGTCCAGGTGCGGGCGGTGGAGCACGGGTGCTTCCTGTACGAGGTCAGGCAGGGCTGACCGGCCCGGCGGGGCCGGTACCGGACACGTCGAGCAGGGGGCGGGGTAAGCGGCGCTCCGCTCAGTGGAGTTGGCGGGCGGGGGCGGGGGCGCCCAGGTGGGTGGTCAGGGCGGATCGCAGGGTGTCCGGGGTGGGGGTGGTGTCCGTGGCCCAGGCCGCGTAGCCGTCGGGGCGGACCAGGAGGGTGGTGCGGCGGGGGCTCGCCCAGTGGGCCGTGGTCAGGCGGTCGGGGTGGGGCGGGGTCGGGGCCGACGGGCCGTGGGCCGGGGTGATCAGGACGAAGCGGCCGCCGCGCAGGGCCTCGTGGAGGCGCGTGCCGTCGGCGAGGCGGACGTCGGGGACGCGGGTGCCGGTGAGCGGGTGGGCGCCGCGGGGTGCGGGGTAGCGGTAGCCGATGCCGGTGATCTGGGCGATGACCTTGCGGCGGGCGGGGCCGAAGTCGCTCAGGAGCCCGGTGAGCGCGGCGCGGGCGGCCCGGGACCAGGGGCGCTTGGCCATGGCCAGCCGCACGAGCCCGCCGCTGCTGCGCAGGACCGCCCTGCCGACGGGGTGCCGTTCGGCCTGGTAGGTGTCGAGCAGGCCCGCGTCGGCGTGCCCGGCGAGGACGGCGGCCAGCTTCCAGCTGAGGTTGGCCGCGTCCTGGAGGCCGGTGTTCATGCCCTGTCCGCCGGCCGGGGTGTGCACATGGGCCGCGTCCCCGGCGAGGAAGACCCGACCGACCCGGTACGCCGGTGCCTGCCGTTCGTCGCTGTGGAAGCGGGACATCCAGCGGGCGTCGTGCATCCCGTAGTCACGGCCGAGCGCGAGCCGGGTGATCTCCTTGATCTCGGCCAGGTCCAGCGGCTCGGTGTCGGGCACGTCGTGGCCGCGGTGCCAGCCGATCACCCGGTGGTATCCGTCCCCGAACGGCGCGAGGAACGCGAACGCGTCACCCACCGCGTCGACCGTGAGCAGCTCCTCGGGCTCCTCGGCCAGCCTGACGTCGGCGAGGACGACGGACCGGATCACGGACTTCCCCGGGAACGGCAGCCCGATCGCCGCGCGCACCGCGCTGCGCATGCCGTCCGCGCCGACGACGTACGCGGCCCGCAGGGTCTGGGTACGGCCGTCCGGCCCCCGGGTCTCGACGGTCACCCCGTCCGCGTCCTGGACGAGTCCGGCCATCTCGGTGTCGTACCGGAACTCGGCTCCCGCCTCGACGGCGCGGCGCGCCAGTGCCTTCTCGACCTCGTACTGCGGGAGGACGAGGAGGTGGTTGAAGCGGGTGGGGAGGTCGGTGAGGCCGAGGGAGAGGCGGCCGAAGAGGCGGAGCCGGTCGAGGGGGCGGCCGGTGGCCTCCAGCTCGTCGGCGAGGCCTCGGGCGTCGAGTTGTTCGAGGGTGCGGGCGTGCAGGACGAAGGCGCGGGAGAGGTTGCTGATCTTCCGGGGGCGCTTCTCCAGCACGGTGACCGGGAGGCCGGCGGCGGCGAGATCACCGGCGAGGAGGAGTCCGGTGGGGCCGGAGCCGACGACGATGACGCCGGTGCTGTGGACGGTGTCGGTGGGATTTCCGTGGGGATTTCCGTCGGTGCCGGTCATGGTGGCCTCCTGTGGGTGCCAACGCCCGTGGGTCAACGTTTGTTGGCCACCCTCTACCGGTGACCAACGCTCGTTGGCCAACACCTGTTGGCCAACGTCCGTTGACAACGGTAGTGCGGGGCCGAGGCGAGGTCAACGCTTGTTGGCCCACGCGTGTTGGCCTACGCTCGTTGGCGTGACCGAGAATCACCCGACTGCGACTCCGACTCCGACCCCGACCCCGACCTCAAGGCCGGCCCCCGCCCCTACTCCGCCTCCGGCGGCCCCGCCCCGCCGCTCCGACACCACCCGCACCGCCATCCTCACCGCCGCCCGCGAACGCTTCGCCGCCGACGGCTACGACCGCGCCACCATCCGCGCCATCGCCAAGGACGCGGGGATCGACCCGTCGATGGTGATGCGCTACTTCGGCAGCAAGGAGGGACTGTTCGCCGCGGCCATCGACGTGGATCTGCGGCTGCCCGACCTCACGCCGGTGCCACGGGAGGAGGCCGGCCGCGCGCTGGTGGGTCACTTCCTCGACCTGTGGGAGGGGAACGAGCAGCTGCGGGCCATGCTCCGGGTCGGCGTCACCAGCCAGGCCGGTGCCGAGCGGATGCAGGGCGTCTTCCGCGACCAGCTGCTCCCGGTGGCCCGGCAGGTGTGCCCCGACCCCGAGCAGGTCCCGGCCCGCGCCGCCCTGTGCGCCGCCCAGCTCCTCGGCCTGGCCCTCACCCGCCACGTCCTCCAGATGCCCGCCGCGCAGACCCTGACCAGGGCGGAACTGGTGGCCTGGATGGGACCGACGGTGCAGCGCTATCTGACCGCGCCGAACCCGTGAAACAAGGTGTCGAGCACGCTGCGTCCCGCCGCTCACCCGGAGGGGCCCACTGCCAATGAACACCACCGTTGACGACCGGGGCGTACGAGCTGACCGTGATGGTCGCCGAGCTGCTTCCCGGCGCCTTCAGCCGGGGGGCGCCGTAACCGCAGAGGGGCGCGGAAACGCCGAGGGCGCCGACCTCACCCGGGTACGGCGTGCGCGCGTACCGACGGGAGGACAGGCGCCCCCGGCGTAGGAACCGATGATCCGGCGATCAGACCTTGGCCTGGGCGTCGGGCTTCACGTTGATGTTGGACGAAGGCGTCTTGCTCTTGTTGGGGGACAGCACCATCACCAGACCCGCGATGACCCCGAAGAGGACCAGCGGGAGCAGCACGTACAGACCCAGCGTCTGGACGACGCTCAGGCCCGGACCGGGGTCGTCGCCGTCGTCGCGGATCAGCGCGAGCGCAGGGGACGACATGAGCAGCATCATCAGCGTCGTACCGGCGCCCAGGGTGCCGGCGCGCAGGGCGTTCTTCTTGTCCACGATCTCAAGTTAGCGAATCACCCGGAAGGACGCGCGCCCGGGGTCCCATAGCGCCCCCTCAACCGTCCCTGAGCTGGGCGAACACCTCCAGGAGCGCGCGCAGTCGCGGCGCGGCCGTCAGTTCCTCCAGCGGCACCGCCCTGCCCTCGCGATCCGCGATCGGCAACCGCCAGTTGGGGTATTCCGCCCAGGTGCCCGGCAGATTCTGCGGGCGGCGGTCGCCCACGCCGTCCGGGAGCCAGACCCCGATCAGCCGGGCCGGGGTGCGCAGCAGGAACCGGTGGACGGCGCGCACCTCCGCCTCCTCGTCGGCGCCGGGCGGCCCGGTCGCCGTACTGTCCACCAGCCCGAGGCTGCCCAGCAGGGCGAGCCACTCGGCGGCGTCGGCGACGGCCTCGGCGCGCTCCTCGGCGACGGGGCGGGTCAGCAGGCCGAGCCGGTCGCGCAGTTCGACGTGGTCGCCGGTGAGACGGGCGGCGGTGGGCGGCAGATCGTGGGTGGTGGCGGTGGCGAGGCAGTCGGCGCGCCAGCGTTCGGGGGGCAGCGGCCGGCCGTCGCCGGTCCAGTCGCGTTCGAACCAGAGCACGGAGGTGCCGAGGAGGCCGCGCCGCTGCAGGGTCTCGCGGACGCCGGGCGCCACGGTGCCGAGGTCCTCGCCGATGACGACGGCCCCGGCGCGCCCGGCCTCCAGGGCGAGGACGGCGAGCATGGCCTCGGCGTCGTAATGGACGTACGTGCCCTCCGTGGGCGGGCTGCCCGCGGGGATCCACCAGAGCCGGAACAGGCCCATCACGTGGTCGATGCGCAGGGCGCCCGCGTACCGGAACAGGGCGCGCAGGAGGTCGCGGTAGGGGGCGTAGCCGCAGGCGGCGAGGCGGTCGGGGCGCCAGGGCGGCAGGCCCCAGTCCTGGCCCCGCGCGTTGAAGGCGTCCGGGGGCGCGCCGACGGACATGCCGGCGGCGAAGACGCCCTGCTGGGCCCAGGCGTCGGCGCCGGTGGGGTGCACGCCGACGGCGAGGTCGTGCACGATCCCGACCGGCATCCCGGCCTCCCGGGCGACGCGCTGCGCGGCCCGCAGCTGTCCGTCGGTGAGCCAGGCGAGGCGGGTGTGGAAGGCGACGCGGTCGGCGAGTCCGGTGCGGGCGCGGGCGGTCTCCTCGGAGCGGGGGTCGCGCAGGCCGTCGGGCCAGGTGGTCCAGTCGGGGCCGTGGGTCTCGGCGAGGGCGCAGTACGTGGCGTGGTCGTCGAGGGCCTGTCCGTGGGCGGCGCGGAAGGCGTCGTAGGCGGCGCGGCGGCCGGGGCCGAGGGGTACGGCGAGGACCGTCTCCAGCGCCTCGCGCTTGAGTTCCCACACCGCGTCGCGGTCGATGAGGGCGCCCTCGCCGAGCACGGCGTCGCGCAGCCGCGCGGCCCGCTCCAGCAGCCCGGCGAGCCGCTCGCGGTCCTCGGCGTACGCGTACTCGGGGACGTCCTCGACCCGCAGGTGCACGGGGTCGGGGAAGCGCCGGGAGGAGGGCCGGTACGGCGACGGGTCCGTGGGCGCGCCGGGCACGGCCGAGTGCAGCGGGTTGACCTGCACGAACCCGGCCCCTGCGGTCCTCCCGGCCCAGCCGGCCAGCTCGGCGAGGTCGCCGAGGTCGCCCATCCCCCAGGAGCGGCGGGAGAGCAGCGAGTACAGCTGGACGAGGAGTCCGTAGGAGCGTCCGGGCGGTGCGGGCAGCCGGTCGGGGGCGACGACGAGGTGGGCGTGTCCGGTGCGGCCGTCGGGGGCGGTGGCGGTGACCCGGTGGACGCCGAGGGGCAGCCCGGCGACGAGGGGCGCGCTCGCGCGGTACGACTCCTCGCCCTCCTCCGTCTCGATCCGCACCCGGGTGCCGGGCGGGAGCGCGGTGACGGCGGCGGGGTCGTGGGTGTCGCCGGCCCAGTGCACGACGGTCGGCGGCAGCAGGCGCGCGTCCAGCGCGCGCTCCCGGTCGGCGAGGGCGGCGCGGACCGCTTCGGGGGTGGTGGCGTCGACGCCGAGGGCGCCCAGCGCGGCGACGACGGCGGAGGCGGGGACGGTGACCGTGAGGTCCGGGGCGGGGCTGTAGGAGACGGCGACCCCGTGCAGCTCGGCGAGCCGTGACAGCTCGTCCGCGCGCGCCCCCGTCATCTACGACCCCGCCGCGTAGGCGTCCGACTCACTGGTGAGGGTGCTGGTGTCGGCGAGCGGCGGCTCGCTGGTCAGGGGCTCGGCGGCGGGCAGCGGCGGCTCGCTGGTGAGCGGCGCCGTCGTGGCGGCGGCCTCCGCGTTGAACGCGTACAGCCTGATCTCCCCGGTCTCGGTCGACTCGATCGACTCGATGGTCTCGGCGGACGTCTCCGCCAGGGGTTTGCGCACGGTGTCGGCGCGGCCGTGTTTCCACTGGGCCGGGATCTGGGTGCGGGCGGATACGGGCACGGGGGCTCCTTCGTCGCTCATGGCCGGTCAGGGCAGGCCTACCCAGTGAGCGCGATGACAGACGTCCCCGAACGGCGGAGCTGTGTCACGTGTCCGGTACGGCACCGCGCGCCGCCGCCTCCACCGCATGCCGGCGTCCCCCGCGTCCCGTCCTCTCGGGCAGGGCGCGGGGGGGATGCGCGAAGGCCCGGATCGTCAGGCCGAGATGCCGTCGATCCGGGCCATGGCGTCGTCCGCGCCGTACGGCTGCAGGTAGGGCAGCCAGCGCGGGTCCCTGTGGCCGGTGCCGATGATGCGCCAGGCCAGACCGGTGGGCGGGGCGGGTTTGTGGTGCAGGCGCCAGCCCAGTTCGACGAGGTGGCGGTCGGCCTTCACGTGGTTGCAGCGGCGGCAGGAGGCCACCACGTTGTCCCAGACGTGCTTGCCCCCGCGGCTGCGCGGGATGACGTGGTCGACGCTGGTTGCGACGCCACCGCAGTACATGCACCGGCCCCCGTCGCGTGCGAAGAGCGCACGGCGGGTGAGCGGAACGGGCCCGCGGTAGGGAACCCGGACGAATCGCTTGAGCCGGACCACGCTGGGTGCGGGGAGTGTGACGGTCGCGCTGTGCATGAAGGCGCCGGATTCCTCCAGGGAGACGGCCTTGTTCTCCAGGACGAGGATGAGCGCGCGGCGGAGCGGTACGACGCCGAGCGGCTCGTACGACGCGTTGAGGACCAGGACATGCGGCACGGGTGCCTCCTTGGGCGTCGGCGGCGCGTGGCTCGCGCCGGGACGATCTGCAGCCAGTCTCCCCTCATGCCTGGTGGCGGCGCCACCATGTCCCGGTAACGGGCTGGGAGTGTTTTCGACCACAGGTGATACATCCCCCTCTTCATGGCCCGTTCAAGCCAGGGTGAGCCGTGTCTCTCCTGCGCTCCTCCTTGGCGGATCCGCACAGGACACCCACAATGCCCCGTTAGTGTGGTGGTGCTGGCCGTCCGGTGATCTTTTCGTGACCTCGCAGACCCTGCCCGCCCCACCGGTACGGACCGTGCAGCACCTGGAGGTACCTGCCGTGTCGTCCTTGCCCGTGGTCCTGATGGCCGCCGGTGCGTCACCGTCCCCGTCGCCCTCGGGTACGGCGCCCGTGGTGCCGACGCTCCAGGACGCCCAGGACAGCGCGACGAACGCGGCGAGCTGGGTCGAGCAGAACTGGTCGACGTGGCTCGCCATGGGGCTGCAGATCCTGCTGATCATCGTGGTGGCGGTCGCGCTGCGGTCGGTGGTGCGGCGGGCGATCACCAAGCTGATAGAGCGGATGGCCCGGACCGCGCAGGCCGTGGACGGCACCGCGCTGGGCGGACTGCTGGTCAACGCGGAGCGGCGGCGGCAGCGGTCGGCGGCGATCGGGTCCGTGCTGCGCTCGGTGGCGAGCTTCCTGATCCTCGGTACGGCGGCGCTGATGGTGCTGTCCACCTTCAAGATCAACCTGGCCCCGCTGCTGGCGTCCGCCGGTGTCGCCGGTGTCGCGATCGGTTTCGGCGCGCGGAACCTCGTCACGGACTTCCTGTCCGGCGTGTTCATGATCCTGGAGGACCAGTACGGCGTCGGCGACGTGATCGACGCGGGCGTGGCCACGGGCGAGGTGATCGAGGTCGGGCTGCGCGTGACGAAGCTGCGCGGCGCCGAGGGAGAGATCTGGTACGTCCGCAACGGCGAGGTCAAGCGGATCGGCAACCTGTCCCAGGGCTGGGCGACGGCCGGGGTCGATGTGACCGTGCGCTCCAGTGAGGATCTGGACAAGGTCAAGGCGACGCTGGACGAGGTCGCCGAGAAGACGAGCAAGGAAGAGCCCTGGAACGAGCTGCTGTGGGGCCCGATCGAGGTCCTCGGCCTGGACTCCGTGCTCATCGACTCCATGGTGGTCCGCGTCTCCGCGAAGACCATGCCCGGCAAGTCCGTCGCCGTCGAACGCGAGCTGCGCTGGCGCATCAAGCGCGCCTTCGACGCGGCGCACATCCGCATCGTGGGCGGCGCGACGGCGATCGAGGACGTGGCGGACGCCCCCGACCCCACCGCCGCGGTCGCCGCCCCCTCCGCCTTCTCCAACGCCGACTCCCCCCAGTCGATGGCCGCGACCCCGATCACGACCCAGCGAACGGTCCCGCCCCGGAAGTAGGGGAACGGTTCAGCACACTCGTTCGAGTGAAGGGGTGGGGCATTCCGGCGCGGTGGCGTTCGGGGTGCCCCATCGTTCTGCCGGGGCGCCCGGAGCGGGCTTAGCCTGGCATCGATGCGACAAGGAGAACGAGCGATGAGCGCCGGACCTCTCGTGGAGCCGATGATGACGCAGGACCCCATCGATCTGCTGATCGCGTTCGAGAAGGCGTCGGTGGCGCCGATTCGACCCGAGTACATCGAGGGGACGGTCATCGTGCCGCCGCAGCCGGATTACAACCACAGCAAGGGCGCGGTCAAGCTCACCTTCCAGCTCCACATGGCCGGACTCGATCTGGCGGGTATGGGCATGGGCTTCCGCGCGGCCCACCAGGACGGCAGCACCATGGCATTGGTGATCCCCGACTTCTACATCCTGCGCCGTGAGCCGACCGAACTGGACAGCTCGTATCTCAGGGTCCACAAGGGCTGGTACCCGATCGGCATGATCGCTCTGGTCGGCGAGGTCACGTCGTCCAACCACGCCATCGACACGGGCGCCATGCTGGCCGCTTACGCCGCAGCCGGAATCCCGGTCCATGTCCTGATCAACCGCGAAACGCGGACGGCCCACTGCTACACCGGACCGACGCTTTCCGGTGACAACCCCGTAGATGCCTACTACGAGCACGACATCAAGGTCGACCTCGGCGACCCCCTCCCCCTTCCGGCGCCGTACCCCACCCTCGACACCAGCCCCTTCCTCGTCACCAGCTGACGAGCCCTCCGCACCCCGAGATAACGACTCCGTTGCCTCGGGGGTCTCACGTATTGACGCCCCCTCCCCGCCGGGCTTACGTTCGGGCGCAATAGGAAAGTTTCCTAACAGTGAGGCAGGTGGCGGGATCCATGGCAGGAACGGCCGGTACGCCGGGGACCCCGCGCGTGCTGCGGGCGATGAACGATCGTGCCGCGCTGGATCTGCTGCTGGAGCACGGGCCGCTGTCCCGGACCCGGATCGGGAATCTGACGGGGCTGTCCAAGCCCACCGCCTCCCAGCTGCTGGCCCGCCTGGAGGCCGCGGGGCTGGTCCGGGTCACCGGGACCAGCGAGGGGCGGCCGGGGCCCAGCGCCCAGCTGTACGCGGTGAACCCCGGTGCCGCCCACGCCGCCGGACTCGATGTCGCCCCGGACCGCATCCGCGCCGCCGTCGCCGACATCACCGGCCGCACGGTCGGCGAGTACGAGCTGCCCACCCCCGGCAGAAGGCCCGCGCAGTCCGTCGTACGACAGGTCACCGACGCCCTCGACGGCGCCGTGAAGTCGGCCGGGCTGACCCGCGGCGAGCTGCACCGGGTCGTCATCGGCACGCCCGGTGCGTTCGACCCGAACACCGGGCGGCTGCGCTACGCCTCGCACCTGCCCGGCTGGCACTCCCCCGCGCTGCTCGACGAACTCGCCGCCGCGCTGCCGATGCCGGTCGAGTACGAGAACGACGTCAACCTCGTCGCCGTCGCCGAACAGCGCCTCGGCGCCGCCCGCGGCCACGGGGACTTCGTGCTGCTGTGGAACGAGGAGGGCCTCGGCGCCGCCCTCGTGCTCGGCGGCCGGCTGCACCGCGGCTGGACCGGCGGCGCCGGCGAGGTCGGTTTCCTGCCGGTGCCGGGCACGCCCCTGGTGCGCCAGGTGACCCGGGCCAACAGCGGCGGCTACCAGGAGCTGGCCGGCGCCCAGGAGCTGCCGAAGCTGGCCCGTGAACTCGGCGTCCCGGACGTGCCGCCGGGGCCGTACACCGAGGCGGCGCGACAGCTGCTGGCCCGTGCCGCCGACCACGCGGGCGGCCCGCACCGGGAGCTGCTGAAGGCGTACGCGACCCGCCTCGCCACCGGTCTCGCCGCGCTCGTCTCGGTCCTCGACCCCGAACTCGTCGTGCTCAGCGGCTCCGCCCTGACCGCGGGCGGCGAGGTGCTGCGCGCCCTGATCCAGGCCGAACTGGAGGAGCTGGCGGCGGCCCGGCCCCGGCTCGTCCTCGGCGACATCCGCGAACACCCCGTCCTGCGCGGCGCGTTGGAGTCCGCGCTCGCCACCACCCGGGACGAGGTCTTCGACACCTCCCGCTGACCGGACCCCGGCCACCCCGGAAAGCCCGGGTCCCGGAATACCCCCGCACCGCGCCCTCCCCACCCCGACCCGACCGTCCTGGGAGATCCGCCATGCCCACCGCAACATCCGGAGTCACCAGAGCCACCCGCGCAGCCGCCCTCGCCCTCACCGCCTCCGCCGTGCTGCTGACCGCCGCCTGCACCGGGCAGTCCGACGCGGGTGCCACGGACGATCCCACCAAGGACACGACGATCACCTTCTGGCACGCCTGGAGCGCGCCGAACGAGGTGGCGGCGGTCAAGTCCCTGGTCGCCGGGTTCGAGAAGGCGCACCCCGACATCCATGTGCGCATCGTCGGCAACATGACCGACGACAAGATCAACCAGGCGCTGCGCGCGGGCGGCGGCGACGCCCCGGACGTGATCTCCTCCTTCACCACCAACAACGTGGGCAAGTTCTGCTCCTCCGGCGCGCTGATCGACCTCGATCCCTTCCTGAAGAAGGCGGGCATCGACCCCGCGCGCACCTTCCCGAAGGCGATGAACGAGTACACCCGGTTCGACGGCGACCGCTGCACCGTGCCGCTGCTCGGGGACGCGTACGGGCTGTACTACAACAAGACGGCGTTCGCGAAGGCCGGGATCGGGCAACCTCCCAAGACGTGGAGCGAGTTCGAGGCCGACGCCAGGAAACTCACCGTGCCGGACGGGGACTCGTACAAGCAGCTCGGGTTCATGCCCGACTACCACGGCTGGGAGACCACCACCGAGCACTACTTCGGCCAGTTCTCGCCGACGTACTTCACCGCGGACGGCAAGTCGAACGTCGCCAAGGACCCGGCGTTCCAGGAGGGGTTCGCGCTTCAGAAGCGGCTCGTGGACGAACTCGGCGGATTCCGGAAGCTGGAGAGGTTCCGCGCCACCCTCGGCGACGAGTGGGGCGCCAAACACCCCTTCCATACGGGTCAGGTGGCCATGCAGCTGGACGGCGAGTGGCGGCTCGGGATGGCCGAGCAGACCAAGCCGAAGTTCGAGATAGGCGTCGCCCCGCTGCCCGTACCGGACGATCAGTTGGACCAGTACGGCAAGGGCTACATCACCGGCACCATCACCGGCATCGCCGCCACCAGCCACAAGCGGAACGCCGCCTGGGAGTTCGTGAAGTACATCAGCACGGACACGGACGCCGTGGTCGGCTTCGCCAACGCCATCCACAACGTGCCGTCCACCCTCGCGGCCCTCAAGTCCCCCGAGCTGAAGTACGACCCGCGCTTCAAGACCTTCCTGGACATCGCCGCCGACCCCGACTCCACCACCACGCCGGCCTCCCTCAACGGCGGCCAGTACCTGGTGACGCTCCAGCAGCTGGGCTACGACTACGAGAGCGGCAGGGTCACGGATCTGACGGCCGGGCTGAAGAAGGCCGCCGCGCAGATCGACACGGACATCGCGCAGGCGAAGTAGCCCATGAGCACGCTCACCCTGGCCGCCAAGCGCCGCCGCTCGGCGCTGCGCACGCTCGCCTTCCTGTCGCCGTGGCTGATCGGCTTCGCGGTGTTCTTCGCGTACCCGCTGATCTCCACGGTCTACTTCTCCTTCATGCGCTACGACGGCTTCCGGCCGCCCACCTGGAGCGGCGGGAAGAACTGGGCCTACGTCTTCGAGCACTACCCGCTGTTCTGGCCCGCGCTGCGCAACACCCTGTGGCTGGTCGTGGTGATGGTGACCCTGCGCGTGGCCTTCGGGCTCGGCATCGGGATGCTCATCACGAAGATCAAGACGGGTACGGGCGTCTTCCGCACCCTGTTCTACCTGCCCTACCTCGCCCCGCCGGTCGCCGCCACCATGGCCTTCGCGTTCCTGCTCAACCCCGGTACCGGGCCGGTCGATTCACTCCTGGAGAAGGTGGGGATCCCGGCGCCGGGCTGGTTCGACGACCCCGACTGGTCCAAGCCGGCGCTGACCCTGCTCGCGCTGTGGGGCATCGGCGATCTGATGGTGATCTTCATGGCCGCGCTGCTCGACGTGCCGAGGGAGCAGTACGAGGCGGCCGAGCTGGACGGCGCCTCCGCCTGGCAGCGGTTCCGGTACGTGACGCTGCCGAACATCTCCCCCATCGTCATGTTCGCCGTCGTCACCGGCGTGATCCAGGCCATGCAGTGCTACACGGAGCCGCTGGTCGCGGGGAAGGTGGCCTCCGGGGTGATCCAGGGCGCGGGCGCCCAGTTCGAGCCCGGCTACCCGGACAGGTCCACGCTCACCCTGCCCCAGCTGGTCTACAACCTCGGCTTCCAGCGCTTCGACTACGGCTCCGCGTGCGTCGTCGCCCTCGTGCTCTTCGCCCTGTCCATGGCGTTCACCGCGCTGCTGATGCGGCGCCGGGGCGGCCTGATCCAGGCAGGTGACTGATCGTGACCCAAGTGCTATCCACACCAGCTCAGTCGACACCGGTGTCCACGCCCGCGCGGCGCACGGCCCGCCGCAAGGAGCTGCTGCGGTGGATCGCGGTGCACTCCCTCGGTGTCGCCGCCGCGCTCTTCTTCGTGCTGCCCTTCGTGTTCGTGCTGCTGACCTCGCTGATGAGCGACAGCCAGGCACTGAGCCGCGATCTGGTCCCGCACACCTGGGAGTGGGGCAACTACCGCGAGGTCTTCGACACGCCCGGCTTCCTCACCTGGTGGCGCAACACCCTGCTCTACGCCGGCCTCGGCACCGCGCTGACCGTGGTGTCCTCGGTCCCGGTGGCGTACGCGCTCGCCAAGTTCCGCTTCCGGGGCCGCGGTCTCGCCCTGATGCTGGTGATCTCGATGATGATGCTGCCCCCACAGGTCGTCGTCATCCCGATGTACCTCTTCTGGGCGAAACAGCTGGGCCTGTCCGGGACGCTGTGGCCGCTGATCGTCCCGATGGCGTTCGGCGACGCGTTCTCCATCTTCCTGCTGCGCCAGTTCCTGACGACCATCCCGGACGAGTACGTCGACGCCGCCCGGGTGGACGGCTGCGGCGAACTGCGCACCCTCCTGCGGGTCGTCCTGCCGATGGCCAGGCCCGGTATCGCCGCCGTGGCCCTCTTCCAGTTCTTCACCGCCTGGAACGACTACTTCGGCCCCCAGATCTACGCCTCCGAGAACCCCGGCGCCTGGACGCTGAGTTACGGCCTGGAGTCGTTCAAGGGCGCGCACCACACCGACTGGAACCTCACCATGGCCGCGACGGTGCTGGTCATGGCCCCCGTGATCCTCGTGTTCTTCTTCGCCCAGAAGGCATTCGTCGAGGGCGTCACGCTCACCGGAGTGAAGGGCTGATCTCTGCATGAAACTCACCGTGGTCGGCGGCGGCTCGACCTACACCCCCGAACTCGTCGACGGCTTCGCCCGGCTCAGGGACACCCTGCCCGTCGAGGAACTGGTCCTGGTGGACCCGGACGCCGAACGCCTCAAGCTGGTGGGCGGGTTGGCGCGGCGGATCTTCGCCAGGCAGGGGCACGGCGGCCGGATCGTGACCACCGCCGACCTGGACGCGGGCATCGACGGCGCCGACGCGGTGCTGCTCCAGCTGCGCGTCGGCGGCCAGGCGGCCCGGCAGCAGGACGAGACCTGGCCGCTGGAGTGCGGCTGCGTCGGCCAGGAGACCACCGGCGCGGGCGGCCTCGCCAAGGCGCTGCGCACCGTACCGGTCGTGCTCGACATCGCCGAGCGGGTCCGGCGTACCAATCCCCGCGCCTGGATCATCGACTTCACCAACCCGGTCGGCATCGTCACCCGCGCCCTGCTGCACGCCGGGCACCGCGCGGTCGGGCTGTGCAACGTGGCGATCGGCCTCCAGCGCAAGTTCGCCGACCGCCTCGGGGTGACCCCGCGGGACGTGCACCTCACGCACGTGGGGCTCAACCACCTCACCTGGGAGACCGCCGTACGGCTCGGCGGGCCCGAGGGCGAGAACGTGCTGCCCAAGCTGCTCGCCGAGCACGGCGACGCCATCGCCGACGACCTGCGGCTGCCGCGCGCCCTCCTCGACCGCCTCGGCGTCGTCCCCTCGTACTACCTGCGCTACTTCTACGCCCACGACGAGGTCGTACGGGAGCTGCGCAGCAAGCCCTCACGGGCCGAGGAAGTGGCCCGGATGGAGCGGGAACTGCTCACGATGTACGGCGATCCGGCGCTGGACGAGAAGCCGGCGCTGCTCGCCCAGCGGGGCGGGGCCTACTACTCGGAGGCGGCGGTGGACCTGGCGGCGGCGCTGCTCGGCGGGGAGGGCAGCCCGTACCAGGTGGTGAACACGCTGAACAAGGGCACGCTGCCGTTCCTCGCCGACGACGCGGTGATCGAGGTGCAGGCGGCGGTCGGCCCGGCCGGTCCCGCGCCGCTGCCGGTGCCCGAGGTGGACCCGCTGTACGCGGGCCTGATCGCGAACGTGACGGCCTACGAGGAGCTGGCCCTGGAGGCGGCGCTGCGCGGCGGCCGGGACCGGGTCTTCCGCGCCCTGCTCGCGCACCCGCTGATCGGCCAGTTCGAGTACGCCGAGACCCTGGCCGACCGACTGATCGCACACAACCGGGAGCATCTCGCGTGGGCCTGACCTCGACCGACAGAGCGAGCGTGCTCGCCATCGACGCGGGCAACAGCAAGACCGACGTGGCCGTGGTCGGCGCCGACGGCGAGGTGCTGGCCACGGCGCGCGGCGGCGGCTTCCGGCCGCCGGCGGTGGGCGTGGCGGCGGCCCTCGACGCGCTCGCCGAACCGGTGCGGCGGGCGCTGGCGCAGGCCGGCCTGGACCGGGTCACCCAGGTCTCCGCGTGCCTGGCCAACGCCGATCTGCCCGTGGAGGAGGAGCGGTTGGCGGCCGCGCTGCACGCGCGCGGGTGGGGCGGGGCGGTGGAGGTGCGCAACGACACCTTCGCGATCCTGCGCGCGGGCGTCGCCGAGCCCCGGGGCGTGGCGGTGGTCTGCGGGGCGGGCATCAACTGCGTGGGGATGCGGCCCGACGGCCGTACCGCCCGCTTCCCGGCGATCGGCCGGATCTCCGGTGACTGGGGCGGCGGCTGGGGTCTCGCGGAGGAGGCGCTGTGGTGCGCGGCGCGGGCCGAGGACGGCCGGGGCGAGGCGACGGCCCTCGCACGCACCCTGCCCGCCCACTTCGGGCTGCCCTCCATGTACGCGCTGATCGAGGCGCTGCACCTGGAGCGCCTGGCGCCCGAGCGGCGCGGTGAGCTGGCCCCGGTGCTGTTCGCCACGGCGGCGGGCGGCGACCCGGTGGCGCGGGCGCTCGTGGACCGGCTCGCGGACGAGGTGACGGTGCTGGCCGTGGTCGCGCTGACCCGCCTCGAACTGCTGGACGAGCAGGTGCCGGTGCTGCTCGGCGGGAGCGTGCTGACCGCCGGGCACGCCCAGCTGGACGACGGCATCCGCGCCCGGCTCGCGGCCCGCGCCCCCAAGGCCGCCGTACACATCGTCAACGCGCGTCCGGTGCTCGGCGCCGTCCTCCTCGGGCTGGACCGGCTCGGGGCGGGAGCGGGGGCGCGGGAGCGGGCGCGGGGGTACTGGGAGGCGCCCTGAGGTACGGGGAGCGCCCTGAACTCCCCCTGTGGAGAAACGGTCTCCTCGGGGCAGGTCAGGGCCTGGCCCACGCCCCGGCCCGAGGAACCGAACACCTGCTCCCGGCGTGTATAGGGGCAGCGCACCCGGGGATGCGCACAAGATCCAGTGAAGGCCGGTGCGGAATGTCGGTCCGTGCGGCGATACTTGGCTGCGTACGGATGACCATGGGGGAGGTCGAGTGACACACCCGCCGCAGAGCGCAGCACCACCGGCCACGGGTTCCGCCGTGCCCGCCGCCCCCGGCATCCCCGCCCAGCCCGGCCCGCCCGCTCCGGCACCGTCCCACGCGCCGCACCCGCCCCGGGCGCCGCGTCCCCGGCGCACCGCGTTCGCCGAGGGCGCCGAGAAGCTGCGGGCCGCCGCGACCACCGAGCCGGGCCGGCTGCGCATCATCGGTGCCGTACTCGCCCTGCTGGTCGTGACGTTCGGCGCGGCCACCGCCTGGCAGAGCAGCGAGCGCGCGGCCGCGGCGGACGACGTGCTGCACCGCAGCCAGCCGCTCAGCTCCGGCGCCGCCGACATCTACCGCTCGCTCGCGGACGCCAACACCGCCGCCTCCAGCGGCTTCCTGGCGGGCGGCCAGGAACCCGCGGCCACCCGCGACCGGTACGAGAAGGACATCAGCGCGGCCGCCTCCGGCCTGGTCACGGCCGCCGCCAACGCCGAGCCGGGCAGCGCCTCCGAGGCCACCGTCGCCCGGCTGAACCGGCTGCTGCCCGAGTACAAGGGCCTCGTCGAGCGGGCCCGCACCTACAACCGGCAGGGCTACCCGGTCGGCGGCGCGTATCTGCGGTACGCCAACGAGAAGATGCAGACGCAGATGCTCCCGGCCGCGGAGGACCTCTACACCAAGGAGAACGCGCGCCTGGACGCCGACTACGGGGACGCCACGCCGTACCCCTGGGCGGCCATCGCGCTCGGCGTGCTCACCCTGGCCGGGCTCGCCTGGGCCCAGCGCCGCGACTACCGGCGCACCAACCGCGTCCTCAACCCCGGCCTGGTCGCCGCCGGCGGCGCCACCGTCGTCGCCCTGCTGTGGCTCACCGCCGGACACACCGTCGCGCGCTCCGAGCTGACCGGCTCCTACGACCACGGCATCCGCTCCCTGACCGTCCTGCACGACGCCCGCATCGCCTCCCTGAAGGCGCGGGGCAACGAGAACCTGAGTCTGGTGGCGCGCGGCGCCGAGACCGTCACCGTCGACGGCAGGCAGTACGACACGTACTCCTACGACTTCGACAAGGACATGACCGTGCTCGGCAAGGGACTGGACCGGGCGGAGCGGCTCGCCGACGACTCCGGCGGCACCGCGCCCGTGAAGTCCGCAGAGACCGGCGCGGCGCTGTGGAAGCAGCGGCACACCGCGGCCCGCACCTCGGACGAGAACGGCGACTACCAGCAGGCGCTGGACAAGGTGATCGGCGCCAAGGGCACCACCGGGGAATGCTTCGACGGTGTCGACAGGGACCTCGCCCGCGCGATAGGCCATGAGCAGGCCGAGTTCCAGCGGGCCGCCGCCGCCGGGCGGGACGCCATGACCGGGCTGCCCGTGGGCGCCGCCGCCCTCGCGGTGCTCGGCGCGGCGGGCGCGCTCGCCGGGATCGGCCGCAGGCTTTCGGAGTACCGGTGAGAAGGGGCGGGGCGATGGACGCGAGCCGGCTGCGCGGCTGGGGCGGGGTCGGCACGATGGCGGTCCTGTGCGCCCTGGCGCTGGCCTTCGTCCTGCTGCTGCCGTGCACCCAGATCGCGCACCACCACCACGCCGCCCCGGACCGGGCCGGGCAGCAGCTCGCCGAGGGCAGCCAGGTGCGCGCCGGGTCCTGCCAGGACTCCGAGGCGCAAGCGCAGACCCTCGCCCCCTCCGGCGCGGACGGCCCGACCGTCGACGCCATCAAGGACCGCGAGGGCGCCCGGCGCAAGCTGATCGTCGGCGTCGACCAGGACAGCTACCGCTGGGGCTACCGCAACCCCAACACCGAGGGCGCCCAGCTGGAGGGCTTCGACATCGACCTGGTGCACCGCATCGCCCAGGACATCCTCGGCGACCCGGACGCGGTCCAGTTCAAGGCGATACCGACCAACCAGCGCATCGCGGCGATCCAGGACGGCCGGGTGGACATGGTCGTGCGCACGATGACGATCACCTGCGAGCGGCTCGGGCAAGTCGCGTTCTCGGCGCCGTATTTCAAGACCGGTCAGCAGGTCCTCGCCCCCAAGTCGTCCCCGATCACCGGGTACAACGGCACGCTGGCGCACAAGAGGGTGTGCACGGCGGCCGGTTCGACGGGGTACGCGAAGCTGGACGCGGACAAGAAGGCCGGGACGCTGCCCGCCTCCACCGACATCTCCACCACCGTGCCCAACCAGCTGGACTGCCTGGTGCGGCTCCAGCTCGGCGAGGTGGACGCGGTGGTCACCGACGGCGCGCTCGCCGCGAGCCAGGCCGCGCAGGACCCGACCGTGGAGCTCAAGGGCGCGCCGTTCACGACCGAGTACTACGGAGTGGCGATGAAGAAGGACGCCTCCGATCTGGTGCGCCGCGTCAACCGGGTCCTGGTCGCCTACCGCGCGAGCGGCTGGCAGGCGTCGTACGACACATGGCTGTCGGCCACACTGGGAAAGGACTCCTCGGCGTCCAGGCCGCCCGCACCGCGGTATCTGCGCACCAGTTGAACCACGGCCGACCGGAACACACAGCAAGCGAGAGGTGATCGATGGGCGTCACGGACCCCGCCGGGCCGGTGATGGACCGGGACGAGGTGGACCGTGCGCTGGCGCGGCTCGGCCAGGAGCACGAGGCCATCGAGACCTCGCTGTTCGCCCTCCAGGACCACGCGGGCCGCAGACTCCTGGAGGGCGCCGAACTGGCCGGTGTCACCCAGGAGCGCTGGCAGGCCGCGGAGGCGCGGATCACCCTGCTGTGGTCTTACTTCGACGCCTATACGGCGGCGCTGCGCGGCGCCCGCGAGATCCGCGCCCGGCGCCGCTGGTCCAGCCGGGAGGACCTGGCCGAGCTGACCGAGCTGCTGCGCGGCACCTCCGTGGCGGTCCCGGGGCCCGGCACCGGCAGGCTGAGCGAGAGCTTCTCGCTGGCCGAGCTGGTGGACCGGATGAACGAGCTGTACGCGACCAGCCTGGACCTGGTCGTCACCGCCGACGCGGTCTGGTCGGCGCTGCCCGCGCGGATCGACCTCCTCGCCGCCGAGCTCCAGCGCACCCGGCAGCTCGCGCACTCCGTCGGCGTGCGCCCCGGCGAGCACCCGGCCGGGGACGACCTGGAGCGGATCACCCGCACCCTGACCCGGCTGCGCGAGGACGTGATCCGCGACCCGCTCGCCTTCTGGGTGCCGGCCAAGGGCAGTTCGGCGCCCGGCGGCGGGCGCCCGGACACCACGGTGTACGACCGCGAGGCGCGCGCCCTGGAGGACGTGCGCCGGGAGATCGACGCGGTGCTGACCGTGCGCCAGGACGCGGAGGCCCGGCTGATCCGCCTCCGGGACCTCCTCTCGCGCGCCGACCGCACCCTCGCCGAGGCCCGTACCGCGCGCGGCGAGGTGCTGGCGAAGATCGCCGCCACCGAGGTGCCGGTGGTCAGCGGGCCGCCGACCGTGCTCCAGGAGCAGCTGGCGACGGCGGCCGAGTACCGGCGGGGCGCCCAGTGGCACCGGCTGTCCCCGCTGCTGGAATCCCTCGAACGCAAGGCCGAGGACGAACTGCTGCGCGCCCGCGAGCAGTTGACCGCGGTCACCGCGCCGCTCGCGGTCCGTGCCGAACTGCGCGGCCGGCTCGACGCCTACAAGGCGAAGGTCGCCCGGCACGGCCTGGCCGAGGACCCGTTCCTGGTGGAGCGGTACGACGCCGCACGGCGGATGCTGTGGAGCGCGCCCTGCGATCTGCGGGTGGCCGAGGCCGCGGTGCTGCGCTACCAGCGGGCGGCGGCCGAGCTGCTGGACGGCGCGCCCGAGGACCGTAAGGGGGACCAGTGATGAGCGGGGCCGGGCGGGCCTGTCAGCGGCCGGGCTGCGAGGGGTCGTACGAGGACGTCGGCGGCGGTGAGCTGTACTGCGACACCTGCGGCCTGGCGCCCGTGGTGTCGCCGACCGGGATGGTCGGCTCGCCGCCCACCGGTCTGACCCGGGGCGCCGCCGAGAGCCGGGGGTCGGCCAGCGCCCGCAGCGCGCGCACGTCCTCCCAGTCGTCCCGGTCGCGGCGCTCGGTGTCCGGGCGGCTCTCGCGGTCCCTGTCGGGCGGCGCCGCCACCGCCCGCTCGGTGTCGGTGCGCAGCTCCGGCTCCGCCTCGGGGTCCTCGGGGCGCGGCCGGCTCGGCGCGGGCCTGGTGGACGTCCCGCAGGTGCCGCGGCCCGACCCGCACTCCATGGTCCTCGACAACCCCGAGGTGCCCGAACGCAAACGGTTCTGCTCCCGCTCGGACTGCGGGGCGCCGGTCGGCCGGGCCCGGGGTGAGCGGCCGGGCCGTACCGAGGGGTTCTGCACCAAGTGCGGCCACCCGTACTCCTTCGTGCCCAAGCTGAGGGCCGGGGACATCGTGCACGGCCAGTACGAGGTCGCGGGCTGCCTCGCGCACGGCGGCCTGGGCTGGGTCTACCTCGCCGTGGACCGGGCCGTCTCCGACCGCTGGGTGGTGCTCAAGGGCCTGCTGGACACCGGGGACCAGGACGCGATGGCCGCCGCGATCTCCGAGCGGCGTTTCCTCGCGGAGATCGAGCACGCCAACATCGTGCGGATCTACAACTTCGTGGAGCACCTGGACCAGCGCACCGGTTCCCTCGACGGCTACATCGTCATGGAGTACGTCGGCGGCAAGTCCCTCAAGGAGATCGCCAACGCCCGCCGCACCCTGGAGGGCAGACGCGATCCGCTGCCGGTGGAGCAGGCGTGCGCGTACGGCATCGAGGCGCTGGAGGCGCTCGGCCATCTGCACAGCCGCAACCTGCTGTACTGCGACTTCAAGGTCGACAACGCCATCCAGACCGAGGACCAGCTCAAGCTGATCGACATGGGCGCCGTACGCCGCATGGACGACGACGAGTCCGCGATCTACGGCACGATCGGCTACCAGGCCCCCGAGGTCGCCGACGTCGGCCCCTCGGTGGCGAGCGACCTGTACACCGTGGGCCGCACCCTCGCCGTGCTCACCTTCGACTTCCAGGGCTACACCAACGTCCACGCCGACTCGCTGCCGGACCCGGAGACCATAGACGTCTTCCGCCGCTACGAGTCCTTCTACCGCCTGCTGGTGCGCGCCACCGACCCCGACCCGGCCCGCCGCTTCGGTTCCGCGCAGGAGATGGCGGAGCAGCTGATGGGGGTGCTGCGGGAGGTCGTGGCCCTGCAGAGCGGTCAGGCGCGGCCGGCCCTGTCGACCCTGTTCGGGCCCGAAGTGCGGGTCACGGACGTGGAGTTGTTCCCCGTTCTGGCCGGTGACGTGTCGCGGCTGGGGGCGCGGGAGCTGCCGGGGCGAAAGCGGGGCACCGCCGCCTCCGCGCCGCCCCCGTCGCCGGCCGCCCTGGTCAGGCCGCTCGACTTCGCCGCCGCCGCCCTCGCGCTGCCCGTGCCCCTGGTCGACGCGAGCGACGCCAACGCCGGGTTCCTCGCGGGCCTCGTGACGTCCGCGCCCGGGGAGCTGCTCGGGGCGCTGACGGCGGTGCCCGCGCAGAGCGTGGAGACCCGGCTGCGGCAGGTGCGGGCGCGGCTGGAGACCGGGGACCACTACGGCGCCCTGACCGGGCTCGCCGCGCTGGACGAGGAGCGGCCCGAGGACTGGCGGGTGGTCTGGTACCGGGGCCTTGCCGCGCTGGTCACCGGCGACTTCGAGGGCGCCGCGCTCGCCTTCGACGCGGTCTACGACGCCTTCCCCGGCGAGGCCGCGCCCAAGCTGGCGCTCGGCGCCTGCGCCGAGGTGCTGGGCCAGCTGGACAACGCGGCCGACTACTACCACCTGGTGTGGACGACCGATCCCAGTTATGTGAGCGCGGCGTTCGGGCTCGCCCGGGTGCGGCTCGCCGCCGGGGACCGGCCGGGCGCGGTGCGCACGCTGGAGTCGGTGCCGGAGTCGTCCATCCACTACACGGCCGCCCGGGTCGCCGCCGTGCGGGCCCGGCTCAGGGGACGCACCGCGGGCGTGGGTGACGTACCGTTCCTGGAGGATCTGACCGCCGCCGCCGGGCAGGTCGAGGCGCTCCAGGCGTACGGGCTCGACCCGGCGCGGCGCGAGCTGCTGTCGGCGGAAGTGCTCGGCTGTGCGCTGGACTGGATACTCTCCGGGGACCGGAACACCGCCCGGACGGCTTCCGGCGGGCGGGTGCTGCTGGGCAGCGGACTGGACGAGCGGGGCCTGCGCTTCGGCCTGGAGCGCGCCTACCGCACGCTGGCCCGGCTGGCACCCGGTGGCCAGGAGAGGAACGAACTGGTGGAACGGGCCAACCGTTACCGCCCCCGGACGTGGGTGTAGTTGATGTCGCAGATGCCCCAGCAGGCCGCACCGGCCACGTGCCCGAGCTGCGCGGAACCCGTCGAACCGGACGACCACTTCTGCGGTGCGTGCGGTCACGACCTCTCGGTGCCGCCCGCCCCACCCCAGGACCACCCCACGCTGGCCATGACCGGCTCTCCCGCGCCCGGCACCCGGGACTCCGGTGTCCCGGCGCCCAGGGAGGGCGTGGAGTGGCCCGCCCCCGAGCCCCCCGGCTCCGGCTCCACCTCCCCCAAGACGCATCTGCCGACCGATCTGCCCGGCACCGACTCGGGTGGCCACCCGCTGCGCCCCGGCGCACCCGCGGGAGCCCCCGGGTCCGGCGTCCGCCTCGACCGGCCGGCGGAACCCGAGGAGTACCCCTTGCAGGCCCCCGAACCCCGTGCCGCGAACGAGACCCCCGAGCCGGAACAGCGGCCCGCGCCGCCCGCGCGGCCCGCCACGACCTGTGTCGCCTGCCGCGCCGGCCGGGTGGACGGCGACGGCTACTGCGAGAACTGCGGGCACGCCCAGCCCCGCGAACGCGACCACATGGAGCGGGAGTCGGGCCCGGTGGCCGCCGTCAGCGACCGCGGGCTGCGCCACCACCGCAACGAGGACTTCTTCGCCCTCGGCCACACCGCGCTGCCCGACGGCGCCCCCGCCACGCTCGCCGTCGTCTGCGACGGCGTCTCCTCGGCGACCCGCCCCGACGAGGCGTCGGCCGCCGCCGCGCGCGCGGCCGGTGACGTCCTGCTCGCCGCCCTGCCGCGCGGCACGCACCCGCAGGCGGCCATGCACGAGGCGATCGTCGCCGCCGCGGGGGCCGTCGACGCGCTGGCCGGGGAGCCGGACACGGCCCGTGAGCACGACCCGCACCAGAACGCCCCGGCCTGCACCATCGTCTCCGCCGTGGTCGCCGCCGGGCTCCTGGTGGTCGGCTGGGTCGGCGACAGCCGCGCCTACTGGGTGCCGGACGACCGCGGCGCGCCGCCCGCCCGGCTGACCGAGGACGACTCCTGGGCCGCGCAGATGGTCGCCGCCGGGCTGATGAACGAGGCCGAGGCGTACGCCGACGAGCGCGCCCACGCGATCACCGGCTGGCTCGGCGCGGACGCCTATGAACTCGACCCGCACACCGCGTCGTTCAAGCCGGACCGGCCCGGCGTGGTGGTGGTGTGCACCGACGGGCTGTGGAACTACGCCGAGACGGCGCGGGAGATGGCCGAGACGATCCCGGCGGACGCCGCGGTACGGCCGCTGCACAGCGCCCGCGTCCTGGTCGGCCACGCCCTGGACGGCGGGGGCCACGACAACGTAACAGTGGCCGTCCTGCCGTTCCCGGTACCGCCGCAGGGGGCAGGATCGGCCTGAGGCCACGGGGGCCACGGGCCGGAGGGGACCGGCCCGTACACAGCACCGCCGCGCGTGAGCGGGCCGGTGGAGGGGGATTTGAGTTCGTATGGCCAATTTCGCGAAACCGAGCGTGCCACGGTTCTCGGTGGACGTGTACCAGAACGAGTACCTGCCCGAGGGCGGCCGCGAGGTCAACGCCATCGTCACGGTGACGGCGACGGGGGGCGGCACGCTGGCCGGGGGGCTGGGCGGGGGGCTGAGCCCCGCCGCCTCGGACGGGCGCCCCTCCGCCGCCGTGGCGATCATGGTCGACTGCTCGGGCTCCATGGACTACCCGCCGGCGAAGATGCGCAACGCCCGGGACGCCACGGCCGCCGCGATCGACACCCTGCGCGACGGCACCCGCTTCGCGGTGATCGCCGGCACCCATGTGGCCACCGAGGTCTACCCCGGCGACGGCGGCCTCGCCGTCGCGAGCCCCACCACCCGGCACCGGGCCAAGCAGGCGCTGCGACGGCTCGCCGCGGCCGGCGGTACGGCCATCGGCACCTGGCTGCGCCTCGCCGACCGGCTGCTGTCCTCGGCGGACGTCACCCTGCGGCACGGCATCCTGCTCACCGACGGGCGCAACGAGCACGAGGCCCCGGAGGATCTGCGCGCCGCCCTCGACGCCTGCGCCGGGCGGTTCACCTGTGACGCGCGGGGCGTGGGCACCGACTGGGAAGTGAAAGAAGTCACAGGGATCGCCTCGGCGCTCCTCGGCACGGCCGACATCGTCGCCGATCCGGCGGGCCTCGCCGCCGACTTCACGCGGATGATGGAGACGGCGATGGACAAGGAGGTCGCCGACGTCGCCCTGCGGGTGTGGACGCCGGTCGGCACCGCCATCCGCTATGTCAAGCAAGTCGCCCCGGCCGTGGCGGACTTGACCGCCCGCCGCACCGAGGCCGGGCCCCGCGCCGGGGACTATCCGACCGGGTCCTGGGGCGACGAGTCCCGCGACTACCACCTGTGCGTGGAGGTCCCCCCGGCCGGGCTGGGGCGCGAAATGCTGGCCGCGCGGGTGTCGTTGGTGGTGCCGCAACCGGACGGAAGCGCACAGGACCTCGGCGCCCAGGGTCTCGTGCGGGCCGTATGGACCGACGACATGACGGCCTCCACCGCGATCAGCCCGCAGGTCGCCCACTACACGGGCCAGGCCGAACTGGCACAAGTCATCAAGCAGGGGCTCGATCTGCGCAAAGTGGGCGATTTCGATGGAGCAACGGCCAAACTGGGACGGGCCGTTCAGCTGGCGAGCGCCTCGGGGAACGCGGATACTGCGAAACTGCTTTCGAAGGTGGTGGACGTGGTCGACGCCGCGACAGGTACTGTGCGGTTGAAGACGAGGGTCGCGGAGGCCGACGAGATGACTCTGGAGACCCGGTCCACAAAGACTGTTCGTGTAAAGAAGTGACCTGGAAGCGACCCTAGCGATCCAGCCGGACCCTTAACGGAAGAAGGGGAAGCACCGACATGCCGACCTGCCCGAACGGACACCAGTCGGGTTCCGACGACTGGTGCGAGGTCTGCGGTCACCGCATGGCCGGTGCCGTACCTCCGCCGCCCCCGCCGCCCGGCGGTTACGGCTTCCCGCCCCCCGGGGCCGGCCAGCAGGGCGCCCGCCCGCCGGCCGCCACCGGGGAGGCCGAGCTGTGCCCGCAGTGCCGTACGCCCCGCGAGGGCGGCGCACCCTTCTGCGAGGAGTGCCGGTGGAACTTCCTCACCAACACCGCGACCTCGTACACCCCGGCGGCCCCGCGCCCCACGGGCGGCCCGCACTTCCCGTCGCCCAACACGCCGTTCGGCGACGGTGACGGGTACGAGTACCAGGGCTCGCGGCCCTCGCGGGTGAACCGTCCGGCCGAGCCGATCCCGTCGTTCGGCAGCGAGCCCTCGGGCCCGACCCCGTTCGACCGCACCCCGCCGGGCCCGCCGACCTCCCCCGGCCCCCCGGCCCCGCCCGCCTTCGGCCGGGTCCCGGGCCAGGGCGCGCCGGGCGCTCCCTCGGGCCCCGGTCAGGGTCCCGGGGGTCAGGGCCCTGGCGGTCAGCATCAGGGGGGCTACGGCTACCCCCAGCCCGGCAACCAGCAGTCCCCGCCCCCGCCGCCCGGCTTCGGCGGCGACCGCGGCCCCGGCACGGGCCCCGGTGGTCCTTCCGGTCCCGGTCAGGGTCCCGGCGGCCAGAGCGGTCCCGGTGGCCAGGGCGGTGGGTACGGCTACCCGCAGTCCGGTGGCACCCCGTCCCCTCCGTCCCCGCCCGGCTTCGGCGGCGATCGCGCTCCGGCCGGCCGTCCCTCGCCCTTCGGCAACGCTCCGGGACAGGCTCCCGGCGTCGGCGGTCCCGGCGCCGGTGGTCCGGGTGCCGGTGGTCCGGGTGCCGGTGGTCCGGGTGCCGGTGGCCCCTCCGGTCCCGGCCAGGGTCCCGGTGGCCAGGGTCAGGGCGGCGGCTACGGCTACCCCCAGTCCGGCAACCAGCAGTCCCCGCCCCCGCCGCCCGGCTTCGGCGGCGACCGCGGCCCCGGCACGGGCCCCGGTGGTCAGGGCGGCGGCCCCTCGCCCTTCGGGAACGGTCCCGGCCAGGGCCCCTTCGGCGACCCCTCCCGGCCCACGGGCCCCGGCGGCCCGGGAGGTCCCGCCGGTCACGGTGGCCCCTCCGGTCACGGTGGTCACGGTCAGGGTCCCGGTGGTCCCGGTGGCGGCTCGCAGGCGTTCCCGTCGGCGGCCGGCGGCCCGCCCGCGCCCCCCGCGTTCCCGCAGGAGACCGGTCGTCCCCCGGCCGGCGGCCCCTTCGGCGGTCCCGGTGGCGGTCCCGGCTCCGGTGGTCCCTCCTTCGGCGGCGGTGAGGACGACTGGGTGATCTCCCCGCCGTCCTCCGCCGGCCCCTCGGGCCCCGGCCAGGGCGGCGGCTACGGCTACCCCCAGCCCGGTGGCACCCAGGCGCCCTCGGGCCCCGGCTTCCAGAAGGCCCCCGCGGGCCCGGGCTTCCCGGACGCCCCGGGTCAGTCCACCTGGACCGCCACCATCGGCCCGGACCGCGAGTACTTCATGGCGATGATGCACCGCTCCGGTCCCGAGGCCACGGGTCTGAACCTGCCCGCGTACTCCCCCGAGCAGCAGCGCACCCTCACCGGCGACCAGGTGACGATCGGCCGCCGCCGGCACTCCACCGGCGACACCCCGGACATCGACCTGGCCGTGCCCCCGGAGGACCCGGGCGTCTCGCACCAGCACGCGATGCTGGTGCAGCAGCCGGACGGCAGCTGGGCGGTGGTCGACCAGAACTCGACCAACGGCACCACGGTCAACATGTCCGAGGAGCCGATCCAGCCGTTCGTGCCGGTTCCGCTGCGCGACGGCGACCGGGTGCACGTGGGCGCCTGGACGACGATCACCGTGCGCCGGGGCTGAGCACCGGCGGCGGAGCGGTCACGGGAGGGGCCAGGCGTACGGCCCCTCCGGGTCGTCCAGCCAGGCCCAGCCGTGATCGCCGGCGAGCGTGACGCCGTACCGTTCGCGCTCCGGCTCCCGCTCGCGCTCCCACAGCGCGTACGCCTCCCGCGCGTCGAGCGCGCCCCTGGTCAGCGCCAGCAGGAAGCGGAAGGTGTCCTGCTCGCGGGCCCCGTGCGGCAGCCCCGTGCAGCAGACGCCCTCGGGTGCGGCCAGGCCCTGTCCGCGCAGCGGCACGAAGGAGGCGGCCGTCGCGAGGAAGCGGCCCTCGGCGTGCTCCGCGTCCCGCACGGCGAGCGTGAGCAGCCCGGTCGCCAGCGGGAGCAGGACGCGCGCGCCGGGGCGGCACTGAGTGAGCCAGGCGCGCGGCACCGTGGGCAGCGCGCAGGTCGCGATGATCCGGTCGAAGGGGGCGCGTCCGGGCACCCCGCGCGCCCCGTCCCCGGTGACGACCACCGGGTGGTGCCCGGCAGCGGCCAGATGCGCCCGCGCGGACTCGGTGATCTCCGGCTCCAGCTCGACGCTGGTGACGAGACCGTCGTCGCCGAGCCGCCGGGCCAGCAGGGCCGCGTTGTAGCCGGTGCCGGCGCCCACCTCCAGGACCCGGTCGCCGTCCTCGACGTCCAGCGCGGCCAGTATCCGGGCCATCAGGGAGGGCCGGCTGCTGGAGGACAGCAGCTCGCCGTCGCGCAGCCGGGTGGCCAGCGGCTCGTCCGCGTAGGCGCCGCGCACCCAGCGTGCACGGGCCCGGGGGTCGGGGCTCTCGCCCCAGCGCCGCTCGTAGCCGCGCGGCCCGGCGGCGAAGTAGTACGGCACGAACAGGTGCCGGGGCACCCGGGCGAATGGCTCCCGCCATCGCGGGTCCGCCGCGAAGGCGCCCTCCGCCGCGATCTCCCGCACCATCTGGGCCCGCGCGACGGTGGCGAGTTCCTCGGTGTCGTAGGCACCCATGCGCCCACCCTAGGGCCCCGATCTTCTCCCTGGTCCCCAGACTTGAGTCGTGGGCCGCGCCGTCTGAGACCATGGACGGGTGAATGAGATTCGGCGCGGCACGCTTCAGGAGCAGACCTTCTACGAGCAGGTCGGCGGGGAGGACACCTTCCGCCGGCTCGTCCACCGTTTCTACGAGGGGGTCGCCGAGGACCCCGAGCTGCGGGCGATGTACCCGGAGGAGGACCTGGGCCCGGCGGAGGAGCGGCTGCGGCTCTTCCTGATGCAGTACTGGGGCGGCCCCACGACCTACAGCGAGAACCGCGGCCACCCCCGGCTGCGGATGCGGCACGCGCCCTTCACGGTCGACCGGGCGGCGCACGACGCCTGGCTGCGGCACATGCGGGCGGCCGTGGACGACCTGGGCCTGTCCGAGGAGCACGAGCGGACGCTGTGGAACTACCTGACGTACGCCGCCGCTTCGATGATCAACACCGCGGACTGAGCCGGCCGTCGGACCGGCGGCGGTTCAGCCGCCGACGCTGACGCCCAGCGCGCCGAGGGAGCCGGGCGCGTCGGCCCGCCGTACCGCGATCGAGCCGTAGGGCGTGCGCAGCCGCAGCCACGCGCCCGAGGACAGCAGGCCGGTATCGGCCGCCCCGGTGCCCGGGCGCAGGAAGCCCAGGGACTGCGCCGCGTGCACGGCGCGCACGGGCAGCCGGGTGTGCCCGATCTCGCGGGACCAGATGTCCCGCCCGATCCGGTCCAGCTCCGCCCGGGTACGCCCCTCGGGCGCCAACTCCTCGCTGCGCGCCCGGAATTCACCGACCGCCGCGGCGACCATCGCGCGCAGCGCGTCCGGCGCCGGCAGCCCCGGCTCGGTCCGCCAGCCGCCGCGCGGCGGCAGCACACCGGCCCACGGCGGCCCGGTGACCGCGCCCGGCACGGCCGCGGTGGCCGCCCGTTCGGACACCGACTCCAGCAGCTCGCCTGCGGAGACGGTGGCGTCGAGAGTGACATCGAGGCCGTGCTCGTACGGCTTCGCGAGCCGTACCGCGCGCACCGCGAGCACCTCGAAGGACGGTGGCCGGCCGAAGACGGCGAGCGCGGTGCCGGCCGCCTGGAGGCGCACCGCGGCACCGCGGTCGTAGTGGAGCAGCCGGGCGAGGAAGGCGGCGAGGTCCGCCGCCTCCGTCTCGTCCACGAGGTGCAGCACCGTCATGCCGCGACGGCCTCGCCCTCTTCGGCGCCGGCCTTCTCCAGGTACTCCTGGAGGAACTCGCGCTCCTCGGAGGTGATCCGGCGCGGCCGCTGGGCCTCGAAGTCGAACGGTACGACGACGGTGGAGGCCCGCACGTAGACCTCGTCCGCGTCCTTCACCTCGTAGGCGATGGTGAAGGACGCGGCCCGGATCTCGGTGATCCACAGCTCGATGTCCACCGGGTGGTGCCGGTGGACGAGCTGGCGCTTGTAGTCGATCTCGTGGCGCGCCACCACGGAGCCCTGCCGGAACTCCTTGTCCGGACGGAACAGGAAGTTGATCCGGGCTTCTTCCAGATAACGGACGAAGACCGCGTTGTTGACATGGCCGTAGGCGTCCATGTCGGACCAGCGCAGCGGGCACGCGTAGATGTGGCGCAAGACCGATCAGCCCCGGGTCAGCTTCTTGTAGGTCGCCCGGTGCGGCCGCGCGGCGTCCGCGCCGAGGCGCTCGACCTTGTTCTTCTCGTACGACTCGAAGTTGCCCTCGAACCAGAACCACTTGGAGTCACCCTCGTAGGCGAGGATGTGGGTGGCGACCCGGTCGAGGAACCAGCGGTCGTGGGAGACGACGACGGCGCAGCCGGGGAACTCCAGCAGCGCGTTCTCCAGGCTGGAGAGGGTCTCGACGTCGAGGTCGTTGGTGGGCTCGTCGAGGAGGAGCAGGTTGCCGCCCTGCTTCAGGGTGAGCGCGAGGTTGAGGCGGTTGCGCTCACCGCCGGACAGGATGCCGGCCGGCTTCTGCTGGTCCGGGCCCTTGAAACCGAACGCGGAGACGTAGGCGCGGCTGGGCATCTCGACCTGGCCGACGTTGATGTAGTCGAGCCCGTCGGAGACGACCTCCCACAGCGTCTTCTTCGGGTCGATGTTGGCGCGGCCCTGGTCGACGTAGGAGACCTTGACGGTGTCGCCGACCTTGATGGTGCCGGAGTCGGGGGTCTCCAGGCCCTGGATCATCTTGAACAGCGTGGTCTTGCCGGCGCCGTTCGGACCGATGACGCCGACGATGCCGTTGCGCGGCAGCGTGAAGGACAGGTCGTCGACGAGGACCTTGTCGCCGAAGGCCTTGTTGAGCTTGTCGACCTCGACCACGACGTTGCCCAGGCGGGGGCCCGGCGGGATCTGGATCTCCTCGAAGTCCAGCTTCCGCATCTTGTCGGCCTCGGCGGCCATCTCCTCGTACCGAGCGAGGCGGGCCTTGGACTTGGCCTGACGCCCCTTGGCGTTCGACCGCACCCAGTCCAGCTCCTCCTTGAGGCGCTTCTGCCGCTTGGCGTCCTTCTGGCCCTCGACCTTGAGGCGGGCGGCCTTGGTCTCCAGGTACTTGGAGTAGTTGCCCTCGTAGCCGTGCAGACGGCCGCGGTCGACCTCGCAGATCCAGCCGGCCACGTTGTCCAGGAAGTACCGGTCGTGGGTGACGGCCACGACGGTGCCCGGGTACTTGGCCAGGTGCTGCTCCAGCCAGTTCACCGACTCGGCGTCGAGGTGGTTGGTGGGCTCGTCGAGGAGCAGCAGATCGGGCTGCTCCAGGAGCAGCTTGCAGAGCGCGACGCGGCGCTTCTCACCGCCGGAGAGGTTGACGACCGGCCAGTCGCCCGGGGGGCACCCGAGCGCGTCCATGGCCTGCTCCAGCTGGGCGTCGAGGTCCCAGGCGTTGGCGTGGTCCAGCTCCTCCTGGAGCTTGCCCATCTCCTCCAGCAGCGCGTCCGAGTAGTCGGTCGCCATCTGCTCGGCGATCTCGTTGAACCGGTCGAGCTTGCCCTTGACCTCGCGGACGCCGTCCTGGACGTTCTCCAGGACCGTCTTGTCCTCGTCGAGCGGGGGTTCCTGGAGCAGGATGCCGACGGTGTAGCCGGGCGACAGGTACGCGTCACCGTTGGACGGCTGCTCCAGGCCCGCCATGATCTTCAGCACGGTCGACTTACCGGCACCGTTCGGACCGACGACGCCGATCTTGGCACCTGGCAGGAAGTTCAGGGTGACATCGTCGAGGATCACCTTGTCGCCGTGCGCTTTGCGCGCCTTGCGCATGGTGTAAATGAACTCAGCCAAGAGAAACCGTCCGGCAGCTTGAAATCTGGCAGTGGGCAGATACACCCCATCTTGCCGCATCGCCACCCCTGCGCGGAAACCCGTTGGGGCCGGGGGCTGTGACCTGGGCTTTCGCTGGTGGCAGCGGTAGGGCGTCTGTGGCTGCCGGTCACCGGCGGGTGCCTTGGAACCCTCTCACGGGCCGGGGACGGCTCAGCGACCCGATGTCCGCCGAGATCGGGCCGTGACCGCGGAGGTCAAACAGCCCTGGGGACGATGCTCACCGCGCGGTAGTCGTACCCGTCCTGCTTGAAGCCGGGCGCTTCCCAGATGAGATCGACTTCCTGCCCCGGTGACAGCGTGCGAAAGCCGGATCCCTGAATGTCGGAGTAGTGGCCGAAGCACCCTCCGGGAGTCTCGGGCGAGTCGAGCACGCCCCACCCCTCCTCGTCGCTCCACTCACGCACGGTCGCGGTCACGGTTGCGGGGACCTTGCGAGCCCCTTGGCGGCGACGCATCTGCCTCTCCCGTTCCACAAGATCTGTTCGGACTCACACGGCGCTCCGTGGATGCACTGTGCCACCGGTGAGGACGCCGGCCCTCACAAGGGAGATCCGGGTGGTCGAAGCAGGGGGGTGGCCCATGCGCGCTGGATTCCGGAGGGAGTCTCGCTGAACGGCGCGATCACCGGTAGATCGGGGTCCCGTAGACGATCCCGCAGTGCGCGGCGGGCACGACGACGCCCGCGCTTTCCACGGGCCGTCCCTGGCCGCTGTAGTACGTCCGTCGGATGTGTGTGACGAGTGTGGCCTTCTGGATGCCGAGTATCGACGCCTCTCGGCGGGGGCGGACCGGTGAACGGCTGGGCACCTGGCAGCACATTGGTGTCCGACGTCGAGGTCAGCGCGGCCACCGTGCAAGGAGGGGACCTCACCAGCTCGGAGACCAGCCCTGCCGGGTGGCAGACCTCTTCCAACTCCCGCAAGGTGCCGAGCAGATCGTGTTCGAGTCGGGCGAACTGCTGACCGTGCACGCGCGAACGCGGCTCGCCGCCGTCCCCATGCCGAGAAGGCGGTGAACCGGTCCGTGCGCTCACGCCATCACGACATCGCCGACGATCTCCGGCACCAGATCACGACCGGCCGTATCAAGCCTGGCAAACGCCTCCTGTCAGAGGCGCCCCTCGCCGACCGGTACAAGGTCAGTACGGTGCCATTGCGGCGCGCCCTCGCGGTCCTCCAGGACGAGGGCATAGTCGAGAAGATCCCCGGCAAGGGCAACTTCGCCCGCCGCCGGCCTCGCAAGACCGTGTACGTGGGCGGCTGGGGGATGTTGAACCCTTGGACCGCCGACGAAGCAGGTCCGCGAATCACCGTTCGCACCACCACGGTCCAAGCAGCACACGGGCACCTGACGACCTTGCTCAAGGTGCCACCGGACAGCCCTCTCGCAGAGCTTCTCCTGCGTCAGCCACGGGGAGAGTCCCCGCACGGACTGGCCCGCATCTACACCCCACCCGACCTGGCTCCGGCCGCAGTCCAGAACGACAACTCCCCCTGGCGGAAGACGGCCACGCGCTTCGCCGTCCTGAGCACGGCGCGGGCGACAGTCCGTGAAACGGCGTGCGCCCGCCCACCGACCCCGGAGGAAGCCTCTGCTCTCCGGATCCGCTCCTCCGCACCGGTTCTCGCGATCACACGTGTCGCCACCGACACCTCGGGACGGGTCATCGAGGCCGCACTCCTGGCGTTCCCCGGCGACCACGTCGACGCCGTCTTCACCACCCACCCCCGACCGACGAGAGGCAGACCCAAGAATGACGGCACCGAACGAACTACGACTCCTGCCGTGATCCGGCTCGGACGGCAAGCCCTGCTACCTGAACACCGACGACAAGACCGGCTACATGTCCCGCCTGGCGGACAACATCGAAGCGATCCAACTGGGAACGGCGGCCGACCTGCTGGACCACGCCTCAGACACCATCAACGACCCTGACACGGACCCGGAGGACCTGCGCCTCCTGGCAAAGGAACTGACCGGGTCCCTACGGGACGTACTCCGCGTCGCGACCAGCCGCGGCCATCTCTTGGCCATGGGTAAACCGCACCGTTCCTGAACCGACGGCCGCAAACAGCGTCCACCCATGACGTCCCTCCATCTCACACGGAGAGGGAAGCCCAAGCACCAACCGGCTCCCCTCCCCGCTGCCTCCGTCGGCCGCCGGAACGCTAGGCATCGGGGGAGGAAGAGACTCTGAGCCCTCAGCTTAGGAATCAGCGGCCCTTGGGCGGTCGCATCCCCTATGACCTGCACGTTTGGTCGAGATGCGCGAGGTTGGCATGACCTCCAGGTGCCGTACTTGACCGCTGTTGTCCGTTCCGCTGGGCACGGATGGGACACGACCTGGATAGATCGGACGCCACTTCCGGAAGCGCCCGGCTCTCGCCTGTGGGGAGCCGACCTCGGCACCAGCCTTCACGGCGGCCGGTCCCCAGAGGTCTCTGACGCTGGTCATTCCACTCTGCGTAGCAGCTCGATGACGGCGTTCTTCAGTTCGTCGTCCGGCAAATCTCCGGCTCCTTGAACTCGGGTCGATGAAGTAGTCCTCCAGCAGCGAGAAGAAACGACCGAGAAGAGTCTCCAACGGATCGCGTACCCGCGCGCTCCGCTGCCGTGAACGGCGGCGTGCGTCCAGCCATCCGACGGCGAATTCTGCCCCTGTGCAGCGTCCGCTGCTACATCTCTCATAAGTGCTAGCTGTTGTCCTGTGGCGGTGGCCCCAGGAACGTCGTTCGGATACTTCCAGTCGATGTGTCCGGGAGGAAATGATCGCGCGGTCGACTCGAGAACGGGCCGTTTCCCCTGCTGTCCTTGCGTAACGGGCGAAGTGAGCCCGCCCGGCACCGAGGGCGGCGATGAGGGCCGCGTTGCAGTGAAGCGACAGCGCGGCCCCGAGACCAGTCGGCTTACGCCGATCAGTTGGGTGGGGTTAGACGGAGACTTGGCCCGGCTCGTCCGATGGTTCGTGCGCCATGACCTGCTGGACGAACCAGGACATGATTCCGACGATCTCCTCGGAATGATCCGCCAAAACCTCGAGAGGAAACGACGGGCGCAGTTCGAGCTTCGCCTCCGCCAGCTCGATTCCTGGGACGGCATTCAGACGGGACATGAATTCCTGACGCAGTCCGCTGTCGTCGAAGGGCGGCCTGGAGCGCATGTACTGGAAGACGACCTCGACTGTGCCGAATACAGGATAGAGAGTGAATGGCCAGATGGCGGCGGTACGGGGCACGGACTCCTTGCGCAGCATCAGGAAGCAGCTGGTCTCGGTCGCCTTGCCATAGTCGAGATGGCAGCCGGGAGCGAGACCTTCCCACGATTGGAGGAAGCTGAGGATGGGGGCGGCGGCGTCCGGCCGATTCGCCCGCAGCAGTTCGGTGAAGCGCGTGGCACGAGCATCGAATGTTCTGCCCGTGGCCACCTGATCGGAGGAGCCGCTCGACGTTCCGATCTCGGGCACCTCTTTGCCCAGAAGCGATGCGAGGTCCTCTGCGGTCAGGCGATGGGAACTGCGCGCCTTCCCGCTGGAGTCGAATGGCACCCCTTCTGCGTGTAGGAGCGTGAGGGGGTTGCCACCGTATTCGTGGTTCGGCCAGCGGAATGACGCGGAGACCCGTCCGGCAGCGGTCAGGACCCGGTAAGCCCCGTGTACGCCGGCCTTTGTGGCGAGAAAGTTGCCGACCGGAACAGGGTGGCTGCCGATCAGTTCAGCGATGTCCCCGTAAGTTGTCCAGGTGCCGGTGGGCATGGCAATCAGCGCTGCGCGCAGATCGGCCCATCCCGTCCACTCCTCGCTGTCCGCGCGTTGCTCCCCCTCGGGGCCAGGCCACAGGGAGACGGCACGCGTGGCCAGGTTGTCCGCGCGGTTCAGGATCTCCTTGCGGCCCCACCGTCGGGTCCCAGCGATCTCCTGGTTCATCCGGAGTGAACTTGCTTCCAGAATCTGTTGCTTCCGTTGGAAGGGGTGGTTGGAGAGTTTTGTGTTCTCGGCCGAGAGCGTCAGGTTTCCCAGGGTGTGGACCAACAGATCGTGCAGTTCTTGAGGGGTCTGGCCGTCATCCGAATCCTCGGCGAGGACGTCGATCCATGCCTGGGCTGGCCGCTGTGGCAGAACGTGCTCCACCGTGAGCTTGGCCCGCTTGAAGTCCACGGGCTCCGTCGATCCGTAACTCTCCTCCAGCCGCTCCAGGACGTACGCGCGTTGCGGTGCCTGCCCGTTCCAGTAGAACGGCTTGCTGCGGATCCCGTCGGCTACCTCAGCGTCAGTGGGCCAGCCGCGGCGTCGGCCCGAGAGGTAGCGTCGCACCGCCTCCGGAGCTGGTTGGTCAGTCTCCATGTCACCCGGCATCGACATGAAGAGGCGGTTCAGGCTCTGGGTGCTGGCCTGGCACAGCATGCGGCGGACGAGGAATCCTTCGACGTATCCGAGGGCTTCAGCCGCCTCGTCGGCCTGGGCGCGCCCGGTATCCACGAGATCGAGCAGGTGGAGCGCGATCGGATAGTGGATGCGTCCGCCCCAGCGGGCAAGGTGGTGAAGCTGCTGGCGCAGTTCGTCGTGCGGCTCCAGCGCGGGATCGAGAATTCGCCGCAACAGCTCGGCGCGCCGGGCGAGCTCGCCGACTTCCTTCTCCAGCGCCTCCTCGTTACCTGCCAGCGGTTCGAGCCGCTGTTGCTGGACGCGGTAGATGTCGGTCTGCTTCGTTTTGCTCTCGCCGCGTACGACGAGGTCGAGCCAGACGAGGAGTTCCAGATTCTTGGGCCCCAGTTGCTGCTGCATAGGCAGCCACAACTGCTCGTACACACGCTCTCCCCGGCCCGGGAGCAGCATGAACACGTAGTTTCGGAGCAAATCGCTCTGACTCAGGCCGACACCGGTGTTGTTGATCGATTCGAAGATCCGGTACACGTTGTCACCGCGCTCGGCGGTAATCTCCACGATGGAGAGCAAGTCCCGTAGGGCTATCTCCACTGCGGTCGTCCACTCCGCTCCATATTGCTCTTGTCCGCTCGCCAGCACGCCGCGGAAGAAACGGTAGGAGGCCCCGATGTTGTCGGCGCCTCCTGAACGAGGACTGCTGGAGACGCAGGCCCCATAGGACGCCCGGTCGGCCTGGGTGGGAAGCAGCCGGAAGTACTCATCGCCTTCCAGGAACTCGTTGACGAGGTACTGGCGGTGGATACGGTCGGCCGTTCGCGCGGAGCCCTCAGCCCCGGAGTCCCGGATGTGGTCGCGCAACGCGGTGAACGCCAGCATGATCGTTGTGATCCGCTGCTGACCGTCCACGACGAGCCAGCGTTGCACTCCTCCGGCCTGCAACTGGCCTGGGGCCAGAACGACGGAGCCGAGGAAGTGCGAGGGAGGACTGCCCCCTTCGAGCTGCTGCTCGGCCAAGTCGATCAGGTCGTCCCACAGCCGTTCCAGCTGCTTCCGCGTCCAACTGTAGGTCCGTTGGTAGAGAGGTACCTGAAACTGCTTCTCCCCCTGAACGAGCTTCAAAAATGTGATCTCTTGTGCGCGCAAGGAGCGGCCCTCTCGATTGTGAACGTCTTGCTCGGCAGCCTCGCGACCTGTGACGTCTCCCCACCAAGAGCGTAGTGCGGGGCTTCGCTACCCGTAGCGCGGTCGGGGAATGTGCACAGGACTGTGGAGTCACCCTCCCCATGTCCCGAGCCACGATCTATGTCCGTGCCGCGCCTCTCTGCGCAGGCCCGTCGATGTTCGACGGGGCCGTTACGGGGGCGCTGCGCATGCTCGTCACGCTCGCCGTGGGCTGTGCCTATGCGGATCGCGCAGCTCTCAAGCAGCAGCAAGCGGGGAGGCCGAGAGGCTCGTCATAGCCGGGGTGGCGGCCCTGGGGTGAGCCCGAGTTCCGGGCGCCGCCGATGAGCTCGGGCTGATGTCGGCGGTCTGCATCAGCCGGATCGCTCCACTCCCCACTCCAGCGCGTCGCGGACATGAAAGCAGGCCCAGGTCATCGACCTGGGCCTTGATCAAAGAGCGGGTGACGAGAATCGAACTCGCGCTCTGAGCTTGGGAAGCTCAGGTGATCCAGAGGTGATTACCTCGCTGACGTGCGGCGGGCTGGTGTCGGCACATGCCCGACCATCTGAGGACTCCTCGGTGTTCCCCGTGGTTCCCCGCGCCATCTGGCACGTATCTGGCACGAGCGCTGCAAGCGATGCTCATCGCTCTCCAAGCGCGCAAGGATCCGTGACGGTAGTTACTGCCGTACCGCCCAGAGATCAACGACGATGTTAGTCAGGATCCACACAGAGGCAACGGCGAGGATCGAACGATTGACCAGCCGGGACCGGCGTCGCGCCACGGCGGCGAGCTGTTCTGTGTTCCTGCCTTCAGCGCGTGGGTGATCCCGCCATCGGCCTGTTGCAACCCAGACTGCCGCCAAGCCGAGGGCGATCCAGATGGTCCACTGTCCCTCCGCATAGCCCAATTGGTACGCCGTCATCTGTTGCCCCCCGTCGGCAGAGGGAGACTCTACCGTGGCGGCGCGACACAACTTCGACGAGTGCCGCCACCAGAGTGGGGCACGGACGACTTCTGATCCGTAGCTCTAGAGAGATGGGTCGGAGACGGCCATACAGGTTGCGTTCTGGCCTCAAGGGGTCGCTACGGGGTGGGGCCGGTTGCTGTGGTTGCTGTATCCGGCTGCTGTACAACAGGATCCGGGTGGGGGTGACGGGTGTGGAGCGGGAACGACTCGAACGACTGCTGGTCGGTAGCGATGAGGCGTCTGCAGCCGCTCTGGTTGCGCTCCGCTGCGGCGGCTCCTACGTGATCTGGGACGGAGCTACGTCCGCCGAGTCGCTCGCCCTCGTCTATGCGCGCCGGCTGCGGCTCACGCGTCGTCGGGGCAGCGAGACCACGAACTTGGACCGTGCCGTGGAGTTACTCGGTCGGCATCAGCAGCCGGTTCGCCTGGGGCAGATCAGGACTGCCGATGGCTCCTGGATGTTCACGCTGTTCCTCACCGATGACGGAAGCAGGCTGATCGCGTGCACTGGCGTGCGACGGCCTCAGGTCTGAGCCCCGGCCGACGACAGTCAGCCACGATGGCGGGTGCGTCGATTGATCAGGCGCGCGTGTGTAGCGCTGCCCCCACCGGCATCAGCCACGCTGCTCGATCGGCGTCTGTCAGAGCAAGCTGCGACAGAGGAACCGCAGTGACGAGACGTTGCGCGGTGACTTCTTCATCCCAAAGCAACTTGGATGGGTGCGCTGCCTTGGGCTCGTAAGCCTCTTACCTGTGCTGATGGTCCGTAGGTGTCCGCGCTCGTTCGCCACTGTTCGTCGGCGTTGTCACGCAGTTAGACACTCACCACGGCGCCGACGCCGAGGACCAAGGCTTCCCTGCCACTCAGTGGTCACCGCATAGTGCAGGAATGAAACTAGCGATCACCATCCTGACCGTAGCCAGCGGCGTGCTGCCGGCGCTTGGCGTCTGGCTGCTGTGGCGGCGGATTGACGGCCGACGAGATCACCTCAGGCGGAAACTCCGAAGGTACGAAGAGATCATGGGAGATCCTGGACTCTCGGAGGAAGAGCGTAGGACCAGGCTGGAACGGGAGGCACCCAGCGAGAGCACCATTGGGGACCTCTTGCACATCCGAGAGCGGATCGAGCTTGTAGGTCTTGAGCAGGCCCCAGAATTCACAGCTCCCGCCGTCCTCGCTTCCATCGGCCTGATATGCGCGACTATCGCGGGTCTGCTGTCGACGTGGTTTGACTGACGTCGCGCGCGTCCACAGCAAGCCCAGCTGTCCTTCCACGGCCCAGGACGGCCCGCGAGGCGCTCGTGCGTGATCACCATTTTAGGAGCGAGGCGGGCAGTCGTGTTGACCTGCGACTTCTTGGCCGCGCTGCTCGTGGTGCATGAAGCTCGGCAGACTCCGAGATTCCCCGTGGCACCCCAACTTGCCGTATCGCCACACCTACACGGAAACCCGTTGTGGCCGAGGGCGCTGACCTGGACTTTCTTCCTGGGGCGGCTTGCTGGCAGGGGGTGAGTGAGTAGGAGTGCGGGGGTTGAGGTGAGTACGAGTGCTCTGCGCGGGGGCCAGAGGCGGGGGTGACGCTGGGGGTATGCGTCCAGAAACGTGGTGGAAGAAGTTGGCCAAGCAGTCCGTGTGGGTGCTCGGGTTGGGAGTCGTCGCGGGCGGGCTGTGGGGTGGTTGGCTGGGGTGGGATCAGTACAGGGACGTGGGGGCCGGCGGGGTGGGGAGTGGGCCGTACCAGGTGTGGCAGGTGGCCGGGCTGGTGGTGAGTCTGCTGGTGGCGGTCTGCTGGGCAGCCCTCCGGCGGCACACCGTGGCAACGGTGGCCGGGACGACGATCGGGCTGACCCTCGCCGCCTGGTGCGACTGGTCCGACGACTCCAGCGGTCTCTTCGCGGTCGGGGTGGCGATGGTCATGGTCGGGAGCCTGGGCGCCACCGGCCTCGTCTGTGCGCTGGTCGGTGTGGTGGCGCCGGGGGCACGGCGGGCGGGGCGTTGATCCGGCCGCCGTGCGGCGGGGTCATTCGCCGGGCTGTTCCGGCTTGCGCAGGACGACCAGGACCGCGCCGCCGATGACGACCAGGCCGATGGCGACGCCGGCGATCAGGGGGGTGAGGGCGGAGCCGCCCGTAGCCGCGAGGTCGGTGTCGTCGGGGGCGGGGGTGGCCAGCGGGGTCGGTTCGCCGACGGTCTGGGCGGCGGCCCTGGAGACGATCGTGCCCTGGGTCTTGCAGTCCAGGACGCCGGTGAAGCGGCGGGTGAAGCCGTTCGGGCCGGTGATCGTGAAGTCGTAGCCCTGGTCCTCCTGGAGCGGGACCGGGACGGTGCGCGTGGCGCCGGCCGGGACGGTGTGCCCGGTGCCCATCAGGCTGAAGGTGAAGGGCTGGTCGCCCTGGTCGGCGGCCGTGATGTCCACGGTGCCCTTGGCGCAGTCCTTGCGTGCCGTCACCGCCGGTATCGCGCCCCGCGCGGCCCAGTCGGCCGTCGCGCTCGCGGAGACCGCGGACTCGCTGGAGCCGGCCAGGATCTGGGTCTGGCTGCGGCTGTCGGAGGCGAGAGCGCGCCCCACCGGGACGGTCGTCGACGCCTGCACGCTCAGCTGGGCGGAGCCGTCCGCCGCGTCCTTCGGGATGTCGAAGTAGATCCGGCTGCCGTCCTTGACCCTGGTGAGCGCCTTGCCGGTCTTGTCGGTGATCCGCACCCCGCTGGTGGCCGCGTCCGCGGGCGGTATCACCGTGACCGCGCTCGCGTCGGTGTGCACGGTCACCGGTCCGACCACGCCCGGGCGGCCGGAGACCGCGGCCGGGTCCAGGGTCAGCGAGGCCCCCGGTTCGCCGCCGGCGCGGGCGCTGCGCTGGAGGTAGTCGGCGAGCTTCTCGGCGCCCGGGGCCACGGCGTCGACCTTGGCGTGGTCCGAGTACCGCCAGATGGCCACCTGGGTGCCGGTCGCCGCGTCCTGCTCGGTGAGGCTGCCCACGCCGGCCCGGTGGGCGAGCGCGGCGAGGTCGTTGACCTGGGGGTAGGAGTGCTGCACGATCCAGTCGATCCTGCCCGCGTCCCGGTTGGTGCCCAACGAGGTGCCGCTCCAGGACGTCTCCTGGTAGCGGGCGTCGCGCTGGACCGGGTTGTGCAGGTCGACGCCGTACGTCTGGAGGGTGCCGCCGCCGTCCACGGACATCTCGAACAGACCCGCCGACACCCGCTGGTCGCCGCCCGCCTCATGGACCACGGCCTCGCCGAAGGTCTTCAGGCCGTCCAGCGTGGCGCTCGCCCCGCCCTCGGTCTGCGGTGCCACATCGGCCGCGGCCGTACCGGCGCCGGACAGCACACCAGCCGCCACGAGCCCGGAGACCGTGGCGGTGGCGGCCAGGCGGGCCACGGTGGTGGACCGGCAGAACCCAGAGAGCGCAGCAAGCACAGAATTCCCCTTCGAGCAGGACCCGTTGAACGTGGGGGACGGGTCCCACCAGCAGAATCGGTGGCCCCGAGGGGCACGCCCGGCATCCTATGGACTCGGGCTGTGCCTCCCTGGCCGGTCGGATGATCCGATGGCGTTTCCGATCCGGAATCGTTATCGCCGGACCGCCGTTGAGCAGCGATTATCGATAAATAAACCCGGGCGGAAGGCTGACTTCACGTCACGGTGGCTGGTTCCGAAGCCTGTTGGACGGCGTCGCCCTCCCCGGTCTCCGGCGGACGCGGAGTCGCCCAGTCGGGCTCGGGCCGGGCGGCCCCGGCGGGGGGTTCCGGCTTGCCCGCGCGGCGGAAGACCGCCGTACCCCGCGAGAGGTCATGGCCGATCGCCGTGGCGTCGATGTCGGCCGACGCCCACTGCTGCTGCCCCTCGCGTCCGTCGCGCCCGTCGGTGCGCACCTTCAGCCGGCCCTGCACGACCAGCGGCTGCCCCACCTCCACCGACGCCATCGCGTTGGCGGCGAGCTGGCGGTTGGCCCACACCGTGAAGAAGTTGGTGTGCCCGTCCGTCCAGGCGCTCTTCTCCCGGTCCCAGTAGCGCGCGGTCGCCGCGAGCCGGAACCGCAGCGACGGCCCCGCCGCCAGCTCCCGGTACACCGGCGCGGTCGCCACATTGCCCACCACACAGACCAAGGTCTCGTTCATCCTCGCGCTCCCCTCCCCCGCCCGGCGCCCTCGCCGGACGGGCGGACGTACGTACGGGCCCGTCCCGTACGGCGGCGTCTGCCACGACCTCAGACTGCCTCCGCCGGGCCGAGCCCGCCGAGCGCTGTGGACGGTCCCCGCACCTGTGGAAAACTCCGCCACCCGTGCGAGTGACCACCGCCGGCCACCCCCGCTACGACCCCGAACTCACCCCGCCCCCACCGCCCTCAGATCAGCCTCACCCCACCCCCGCCTCCGCCCGCACCACCCTCCCGTACTGCTCCCGCACCTCTCCGTACCGCAGCAGCTCCGACGCCACCGGATCCAGCACCCGCGCCCGGCCGCAACTCGCGGCCGACTCGCACAACCGCCGTTCCGCGTCCTGGCCGTACCGCCGCGCCGGCCCCCGCGCGGCCATCCGGCAGCCCCACTCCACCAGCGGCCCGCCGACGATCCCGCACACCATCAGCAGCACCGGAACCCCCAGATTGGGCGCCATCAACCCGGCGATCTGCCCGACCAGCCACAGCCCGCCCGCGATCTGGAGCAGCGTCATCGCCGCCTGGACCAGCACCGCGGCCGGCCACCAGCCGGGACGCGGCGGCCGCCCGGAAGGACCCCCGGCCCGTTCCGCCAGCTCGTCCAGCGCCTCCGGCAGCCCCTGCGCACCGCGTACGGCCGCCTCGCGCACCGCCTGCGCCCAGGGCGCCGGCAGCCCGGCCGAGGCCCGGTCGGCGACCGTACGCACCGCCTGTTCCACCCGCTGCCGCGCCGTCGCCTCCTCGTCGGCCTGGGCGTCCACCTGATGGCGGCCGGTCGCCGCCGTACCGCGCTTCTGGTACCAGCGCCACAGCCGCAGCCAGGGCGTGCCGCAGGCCCGGTTGGCGTTGCGCAGCCAGGCCCGTTCGGCGGCCTCGCCCGCCGCCGTGGCGCCCACCGCCTCCGCGAGCCGCGCGGCGAACTCCTCGCGCGCCTCCTCGCTGAGCCCGACCCGGCGCCCGGCGGCGTAGACCGGCCGCAGCCCGGCCGCGGCCGCGTCCACGTCGGCGGCGACCCGGCGGGCCGCCGCGCCCCGCTCGGCCACGAACTCACCGAGCGACTCGCGCAGGTCACCGACGCCCTCGCCGGTGAGCGCGGACAGCGCGAGCACGGTGGCGCCGGGCTCCCCGTGCTCGCCGAGCGCCACGCCGTCCTCGTCCAGCAGCCGCCGCAGATCGTCCAGGACCTGGTCGGCGGCCTCCCCAGGCAGCCGGTCGACCTGGTTGAGCACGATGAACATGACCTCGGCGTGCCCGGCCATGGGCCGCAGATAGCGCTCGTGCAGCACGGCGTCGGCGTACTTCTCCGGGTCGACCACCCAGATCACCGCGTCCACCAGCTTCAGGATGCGGTCGACCTGTTCACGATGCTGTACGGCGGCGGAGTCGTGGTCGGGCAGGTCGATCAGGACCAGCCCGCGCAACTGCTCCTCCGACTCCGGGTTGTTCAGCGGACGGCGGCGCAGCCGGCCCGGGATGCCGAGCCGGTCGATGAGTCCCGCGGCGCCGTCGCTCCAGCTGCACGCGATCGGCGAGGAGGTGGTCGGGCGCCGTACGCCGGTCTCCGAAATGGCCACCCCGGCGAGCGAGTTGAACAGCTGCGACTTGCCGCTGCCGGTGGCGCCCGCGATCGCGACGACCGTGTGCCGCCCGGACAGCTTGCGCCGGTCCGCCGCCTCGTCCAGCACCCGGCCCGCCTCGGCCAGGGTCTGGCTGTCCAGCCGCGTCCGGGAGAGCCCGACGAGTTCCCGCAAGGCGTCGAGACGGGAGCGGAGGGGGCCTTCGTAGGCGAGCGGTACGACCGTACGGGCGGCCCCGCCACGCGCCGGGACCGGCGCCACGGGGGCGGCGAGCGCGGCGGAGGCGTCGGTGATACGGCGGGCGATGAGCCCGTCGTCCCAGGAACCGGAGGGGGTGGAGGGGGCTGACCCGCCGGACGCGTCCGGCGGGTCGGCGGGGGTGGCCGGGGCGCTTCCGGGGCCAGCGGCACGGGGGGCGCGCGCGGCACGAGGGGAGCCGCCCGGCGCACTCTCCTGCGCACCGGCGCCACTTGCCCCGCCCCGCGCACCCGGGCCCGCCTTCCTCCCGCCCTCGCCGCCTTCCCGGGCCTCGTCCGCTACGGCCCCGCCCGCGTCCGGCATCGACGTGCCCTCCTCGTCCCGCTCCTCCGGGGCGGCGGCAGCGGAGGCCGTCGTACCGTCTCCGCCTCTGTCCCTGCTTCTTCTGCCGTCCCCTGCTCCGCCCTGGTCGCCTCGGGCGCCCTCCCCCTGCTTGCCGATGTCGACGGCCCTGGGCCCCGCGATGGGGCTGGCGGGGTTGGTGCGCTTCACAGGGCTCATGGGGTCCCTGGGCTCGACGCGGTCTGTGTGGTCCATGTGCTCCTGGTCAGTGACGGCGGACACCGGTCACCTCTCCTTCTGCAGTACGGACAGGGCGGCGATGAGTTCGGCCTGGGGCTCGGGATGGATGTCGAGGGCGTCGAGCGGGGCGAGCCGGCGTTCGCGTTCGCGGTGGACGACGCGGTCCACGTGGTCGACGAGCAGCCGTTCGGCGCGGTCGCGCAGGCGCAGCGCGCCGTGGGCGCCGACCCGGTCGGCGAGCCGTTCGCCCGCGTGGCGCGCCCGGCGGCCGCCCAGCAGGGCGGTGGCGGCGAGGGCGGCGACGGCCTCGGGGTCGGGCGCGACGCTGCGGTCCAGCTCGCGCACCTCGTCCTCGGCGTACTCCTCCAGTTCGCGCCGCCAGCGCCGTACGGCGAGGCCGATACGGTGCTCCGCGCTCTCCGGCGAGGGCTCGCACCCGGCGAGTCCCGGGGCCGCGGCGGCGGGTTCGCGGCGCCAGGCCTCGGCCACCCGCTCGTCGGCGGCGGTGACCGCGCACAGCAGCAGCGCGCCGAGGCTCTCCACGAGGGCGTCGAGGAGTTCGCCCGCCGTGCAGTCCAGGGGGAAGGCGCGCCAGCGTTTGAGGGCGCCCCCGGCGAGTACGGCGCCGGACTGGAGGCGGTCGCGCAGGCGCGCGTGCTCCCGGTCGTACGCCCCCTCCACCGCCGTGGTGAGCCGGAGCGCGGCCGCGTACTGGGCGGCGGCGGCGCCGGCCAGCTCGGGCATGCGGGTCTTCAGCGAGTCGAGGAGGCCGTGGGCGGTACGGGCCATGACGTACTGCCGGGCGCCGGGGTCCTGGGCGTGCTGGATGAGCCAGGTGCGCAGGGCCGCGACGGCGGTGGCGGGCAGCAGGCCCGCGCTCCAGACGGATTCGGGCAGCTCGGGCACGGTGAAGCGGGGCACGTCGCCGAGGCCGGCCTTGGTGAGCAGGGCGGCGTACTGCCGGGAGACCTCGGAGACGACCTGGTGGGGTACGCGGTCGAGGACGGTGACGAGCGTGGCGTCGTACTCCTTGGCGGTGCGCAGCAGGTGCCAGGGGACGGCGTCGGCGTAGCGGGCCGCGCTGGTGACCATGACCCAGATGTCGGCGGCGCAGAGCAGTTCGGCGGCGAGGACGCGGTTCTCGGCGACCAGGGAGTCGACGTCGGGGGCGTCGAGGAGGGCGAGTCCGCGCGGGAGGGTGTCGGCGGTCTCGACGCGCAGGGCGCGGACGGGCTGGTCGCCGGGGAGTTCGCCCGGGAGCAGGAGGTCGTCGTCGCGGGAGGCGTGGTGGGGCACCCAGACGCGCGCGAGGTCGGGCAGGACGCGCATGCCGCTGAACCAGTGGTGATCCGCCGGATGGCAGACCAGCACCGGGGTGCGGGTCGTCGGCCTGAGCACGCCGGCCTCGCTCACGCGGCGCCCGACGAGGGAGTTGACGAGGGTCGACTTCCCCGCGCCGGTGGACCCGCCGACCACGGCCAGCAGCGGCGCCTCGGGTGCCCGTAGTCTGGGTACGAGGTAGTCGTCCAGCTGGGCGAGGAGTTCGTCGCGGTTGGCACGCGCGCGTGGGGCCCCGGCCAGGGGCAGCGGAAAGCGTGCGGCGGCGACACGGTCGCGCAGAGCGGAGAGTGTGTCGAGCAGCTGAGGCCGTACGTCCAAGGTCACCACATGTGAAGAATGCCCAATTTTAGGGGAATTCTGAAGCATATGGACATGTCTGCGCGCCGACGGAACAGAAAGGGCGGATGGGGCGACTGGGACATGGGCGCGGGCCAGGCATAACGAGTGCACAACACCCGGTCGCGTCGGACGCCAAAAGCGCTGCACGATTCGTACCCGCCTGCGATTATCAGGACCGCTTCACCGAACCTCCACATCGAGCCACGGAGGCGAAGCGACAGGGTCGGCGAGCAGGGAGCTTTATCCTTGGACGCGCCACCAGGCCCCCGTAGCTCAGCGGATAGAGCAGGCGCCTTCTAAGCGCTTGGCCGCAGGTTCGAGTCCTGCCGGGGGCGCTCTGCAATGGGCCGGTCGACGGGCTGGTCGACAGCCCATCGATGGTCGCGGCGGCCCGCCGACCGGCCCGCCCGGACCGGATCGAGCCGCTGACGCCGGCCGGTCCAGTCCGTGGGCGGCGACGGGTCGGCCACCGTCGCACCCTTGAGGCCATCGCCCGCCGATCACCCGCTCGGGCGCTCCGGCGGTGGGCCGAGCACCGAGGTCCACCTGGACGGCGCAGGGCTGCGGGCATCGGGCCGTCGGCGGCCTTCTCGCCGGTGGTGGTCCCTTCGCGGGCGCTGGCGGGCCGGGCGGCCAGGAGCACGTGCGTGCGCGGCCGGCGGACCGTGCAGATCGACAGCCGGGCCCCGGACCGGCACACCCGTCCCTCAAGCGCGCACCAAGTCGTAACAAAGTGGATCCCCGGCCCGGCCGATGCCGTCTTTAAGGTATCCGCGAGCGATCTTGTCCGCTTGCCCCACTGACCGTCGCGAGGGGAACACCGGGTGGCCGGAGCATTCCATTTCCAGATACTCGGCGCGGTGCGCGCGTACCGGGGGGACGCCGAGCTGCGCGTGGGACCGCCGCAGCAGCAGGCGTTGCTGTCGCTGCTGCTGCTGCGCGCCAACCAGCCCGTGTCCATGGCCCAGATCGTCGGCGCGCTCTGGGCGGACGCGCCGCCGACCCGGGCGGTGACCACCATCCGCACCTACGTCTGGCGGCTGCGCAAGCTGCTGGAGGCGGAGGGTGCCGCGCCGACCGTCCTGGAACTGGCCGGTGACGGCTACCGGTTGGCCGTGCCGGACGGGGCGCTGGATCTCAACCGTGCCGAGGAGCTGGCCGCCGGGGCCGCCCGCGCCGCGGCGGACGGCCGGGTACCGGAGGCCGCGCGGCTGCTGGCGCGGGCCCTGGACCTGTGGCAGGGGGAGCCGCTGGCAGGGGTGCCCGGGCCGTTCGCCGAGCGGCAGCGCGTCCGGCTGGAGGAGTTGCGGCTGACGCTGTGCGAGAAGCGCTTCGAACTCGCCCTGGCGCTGGGCCATCACCGTTCCGCCGTCCCGGACCTGGTCGAGCTGACCGACGCCCATCCGCTGCGGGAACGCCCGTACGGCCTGCTGATGCGCGCCCTGTACGGGGCGGGCCGTCAGGCCGACGCCCTCGCGGTGTTCAGCCGGGTGCGGGACCTGCTGATCGAGGAGCAGGGCATCGAGCCCGGTCCCGAACTGACCGAGACGCACCGGCGGATCCTGGCCGGCGACCCCGCGCTGGCCGGACCCGACCGGGACCTGCTGGAACCGGCGCGGCCTCGGCCGCCGCGAGAGGACGCCGAGGGTGAGGACGCCGAGGGCGAGGGCGCGCCCGGGCAGGACGGCGACGACGGCGAGGCCGGCCGGGGGACGGCGACGACGGCGGCCGTGGCCCCCGCGTGGCAGCCGGTGCCCGCCCAGCTCCCCTACGACGCACCGGACTTCGTCGGCCGGGCCGAGGAGGTCGACGCCTGGCTCGCGCTGCTCACCGAACCGGTGCGCCGGGCGCCGGTCGTGCTGGCCGCCGCCGGGATGGGGGGCGTCGGCAAGACCTGCCTCACCCTGCACATCGCCCACCGGGCCCGGACCCACTACCCCGACGGGCAGCTCCACACCGATCTGCGGGGCAGCGGGGCCGACCCGGCGAAACCGGGCTTCGTCCTGGCCGGGTTCCTGGCCGCGCTGGGCGTGCCCGAGGACGAGGTGCCCGACGACGTCGAGGACCGCTGCCGGCTGTTCCGGTCGCTGGTGGACGGGCGGCGGCTGCTGATCGTCCTGGACAACGCGCGGGACGCCGCCCAGGTCCGCGAGCTGATCCCGGGGTCGTCCAGCTGCGCCGTCGTCATCACCAGCAGATCGCCCATGTTCGACCTTCCGTTGACGGCCCAGCTCCTGCTGGAGCCGTTCCGCTCCGGGGAGGCGCTGGACCTGCTCGGCTCGATCATCGGCCCGGAGCGGCTGGCGGCGCAGCGGGAGGACGCGCTGAAGCTGATCGAGGCCTGCGGGCATCTGCCGCTCGCGGTGCGCATCGTGGCCACCCGGCTGGCGGCGCGGCCCGCCTGGACGGCGGCGACGCTGACCGCGCGGCTGGCGGACGAGCAGCGGCGCATCGCCGAGCTGCGGATCGGGGCGCTGGCCATCGATGCCGTCTTCGAACTGGGCTACGAGCAGCTCACCGTCGCGCAGGCGCGGGCCTTCCGGCTGGTCGCCCTGGCCGGCGCGGCGGACATCGGGGTGCCGGCGGCTGCTGCCGCGATGGGTGTCGACGAGGCCACCACGGAGGTGCTGCTGGAGTCGCTGACCGACGCGGCGATGCTGAAGTCCGCCAAGCCCGGCCGTTACGGGTACCACGATCTGGTGCGGGTCTTCGCCCGGCAGCGCGCGGAGGCGCACGACCCCGGGGAGGCGGCGGCGGCCCTCGGCAGGCTGCTGGACTTCCTGCTGGCGACGGCCGCCAGCGCGTTCCCGCACGCGATCCCCGGGGACGCGGTGGCGGACGCGTTCGGCCCGCTGAGATCGGCGGGGCTGGAGTTCCGCGATGTGCACGCCGCGCGTGCCTGGGTGGCGGCCGAGATCGACGGCCTGGTCGCGGCGGCGTTGAGCGCCGTCACGCTGCGGCTGCCGGACGCGGCGCAGGACCGGCTCGGCAGCGCGGTCGACCTGCTGCTCGCGGTCAGCCCGTTCACCCATGCCGTGTGGTACGAGCGGATGACCCCGGTGGCGCTCGCGCTGGCCGAGACCGCGGAACTGACCGGCTCTCAGCGGATCGTCGGGCGGGCGCGGATGCTCTGCGGGGGCATCGCGCTGCGCGCGGACCGGATCGAGGACGCGGGGCGGCACGCGGGGCTGGCCGTCGAGGCGGCCCGTGCCGCGGGAGACGTGTACACGCTGCGCCAGGCCCTCAACGACCTGGGTCTCGTGGCGCAGTTCCTGCGCCGCTTCGAGGAGGCGGCGGCCTGCTACGACGAGGCGATCGCCCTGGCGCACGCCCTGGGCCACCACTCCGGTGCGGCGGCGACGACCGTCAACGCGGCGCTGGCCCGGGTGCGCAGCGGGCGGCCCGAGGAGGCCATCCCCTCGTGCGAGTCCGCGTTGTCGCTGATGCGGGAGCTGGGTGACAGCGTCGGCACGGCCTACGCGCTGTATGTGCTCGCCCTGGCGCTGCACGGGCTGGGCCGCTACGAGGAGGCGGTGGCCCGGTACGGCGAGGCCCTCGCGGTGTGCCGGGCGGCCGGGCTGCGGGAGCGGGAGGCGCAGGTGCTCTACCGGTTGGCGGAGACCCTGCGCAGCACCGGGCGGCGGCGGGAGGCCGTGGCGCAGGCGGCCGCGGCGGTCGCCCGCTGCGAGGAGGTGTGCTCCGAACGGGACCGGGCGCAGGCCCTGGTCGTCCTGGGGCGGGCGCTGGCCGATCTGGGAGAGGCGGAGCGGGCCAGGGAGCATCTGGAGTCGGCCCGCGGTGTCTTCGCCCGGCTGGGGCTGCCCGACGCGGCCGACGTGTCGAAGCTGCTGGCCGGGCTGGCGGGGCGCGGCGGCGCGGACGAGGGGGGCGGGAGCGGGGCGGCGTACGGGAACGGCCGCCCGGGGCGGGAGGTGGCCACGCCGCCGGACGGCCGTGTGCCGGCCGTGGATCACATCTTCGCGGGCGGCGGGTCGTAGTTCGATCCGGTGTTGTTGACCTCGGTGCGGTCTTCTGCCCGGACGACGCTGTGCTCGCTCCCCGGTGTGCGGGTGTGCGCCGGGCCGGCGAGGGCGGAGCCGGCGGTGCCCAGGGCGGTCACGGCGAGGAGCGTCAGGCCGAGTGCCGTACAGGCGCGGGTCAGCTGAGACATGGGGAGTCCTCCTTGACGGTCACCACCGGTGTTCTGCCGGTGGTCGATGTGAGGGGGTGGGGTGGGGTGGGGTGGGGAGCCGCGGCGGGCGGGTCGCGTCAGCAGCAGAGGGGGATGTCGGTGGTGGGCGAGGGGTTGTGGAACGCGGTCAGCGCGTCGCCCGCCTTCGGTACCGGCGCCGCGGCGAGCGAGGCGGGGAGCACCGCCAGCAGCAGGGCCAGGACCGCCGTCCGGACGGCTCGATGGCGCAAGAGGCCGGTGACGGCCCCTCTGGGCGTGCGGGCACCCGCGGGGCGGGCGGAGGCGTTCGGCATGCGGGGCATCTGCTTTCGTCGGGGAGGAACCGGTGGGTGCCGGGGAGGGGGCGGCGGCCCCTTTCCCGTGCGGTCTCCTCCGACGTTAGGCGCCGGCGATCAACAGGAATTCAGCAAACGATCTACGCCCGGGTCGCGCGGCGGTCAACAGGGATGCAGCGAACGGTCTACGACCGGGTCGCGCGCCGGTGAGCGGCGGGTTCCGCGGCGGCAGCCGGGGCGCCGGACGCCCCCGTGGCGGCTGCTCGGTCCGTGGCCGGGAGCAGGCTGCTGCGCTGGCCGAGGCAGCGCAGGCTCTGCCGGTAGGCGTCCAGGGCGCGGTCGGTGTGTCCGGCGCGCTCCAGCAGGTCCCCGAGGTCGTTCCAGGCGGAGGCCGCCTGCCGGTCCGCCTCGGAGGCCTCCAGCAGCAGCGCGGCCCGCTCGCAGCCGGCCTCGGCCGCCGCCGCGTCGCCGAGCTGCAGCTGGGCGCCGGCCAGCACCAGGAGGGTGCGCGCGGTCTCCAGCCGGTGTCCGCCGCCCAGCAGTTCCAGTGCCCGCCGGGCGTGCCGCTCGGCCTGGCCGGCGTCGGACTCCAGCAGGCACGCGCGGGCCAGCGCGGTCTCGCAGTACGCCATGTCGACGGTGCTGCCGTGCTCCGCCAGGCTCTCGGCGCTGCGGGTCAGCTGCGCCTTGGCCTCCGCGAGGTCGCCGTCCCGCGTCTGCATCAGCACCGACGCGTAGGCGTTGCGCAGCCGGGACAGCGCCCGGGCGTCGTCGCCCTCGGAGTAGATGGCCAGGGCGCGTTCCAGCAGCAGCAGGGCGTCGGCGGAGGCGCCGTTGCGGTGCGCGACCACTCCGGCGTTCCAGTACGCGGCGCCCAGGGCCTTGCGGTCGCTGATCCCCTCCGCCTCCTCGATGGCGGTGCGGGCGAGTGCGGCGGCGCGGTGCAGGTCGCCGCGCTCGCAGTGCAGGCCGACGAGGGTGGCCAGCAGTTCGACGCCCAGCACGGTCGGGGTGAGCTGGAGCCCGCGGGCCTCCTCCAGGGTGGCGGTGGCCAGGTCGATCGCGTGGGCCAGATCGCCCATCTCCCGGTAGCAGCGGCACAGGGCCACCGCCACCGCGAGCCGCGGGACCAGGGTCTGCCCGTAGCCGGCGTGATCCAGCAGCGCCTGGTAGCGGTCGGCGGCCTCCTCCAGCCGGCCGTCGTGCTCCAGGGCCTGGGCCACGCCGTACTCGGCGGACAGCCGGACGGCCTCCTTCCCGGCCGCGGCGGCCTCGTCGCGGACCGCCGCAAAGGTGTTCAGGGCCGTCTTGGGGTCGCCGTTGCGCAGGCTGATCTCCGCGTAGCGCAGATCGGTCTGGAGGGTGTCCTGCCGTTCGGTCGTGAGCAGCTCCAGCAGGTGTCCCGGAGCGCAGCCGAGCCGGGCGGCGATCTGCTCCAGGACTTCCGGGGAGGGGGTCCGCTTGCCCGCCTCCAGCAGCGAGATGTAGCTCGGGGAGAGGGTCGCGCCGGCCAGGTCCGTCTGCGACAGGCCTGCCTCGCGGCGCAGCCGACGGATCCGTGAACCCAGTGCCTGCGATTCCGCCATGACGGCTTCCCCTTATTGTGACTGACAGCAGGAAATAATGAGTGAATATACTCGGTCAATGCCTGGCGGTGCCAGGCCTGCATGTCGGCCGCCGGACGGGGGCGGGATCGAGCCGCCGCGGGGTCGGTCTCCCGCGGTTCAGCCGGTGGGGAGCAGCCCCCCGATTCCGTGGACGCGCTCCACGACGAAGCCCTCCGCGCGGTCGGTTCCGCTCAGGCTCCCGTGGAAGCGGTCCGCGGCCTCCACCGCCGCCAGGTCCAGGGGGCGGAAGCCCGGCCGGGCGGCGCCGAAGGGTGCGAGGGCGCTCCGCTTGGCCGCGGCGTGGGCGGTGATGTCGACGAACGCCTGGGGGGCGAAGCGGGCGAAGGCGGGAGTGCGGGTCTCGCCGGGCCGCATCCCGTAGAGGTCGACGCGGCGGGTGCGGGTGGCGGCGGCGACCGCCCGGGCGGTGAGGCGGTGGTCGGCGTGGCCGTCGCCCCTCCAGTGGGTGAGCACCGCCCGGGGGGCGACGTCGGCGATCAGCCGGTCCACCGCGGCCACCAGGGCGATCTCACCGAGGTCGGCGACCTGCCGGTGCTCGCCGCCGGTCGGCCAGCGCAGTTCGTAGCCGAGGGTCGCGGCCGCCTGTTCGGTGTGGCGGGTGCGCTGCTCGGCCCCGGCGCCGGACTCCGGCAGCGAGAGGACGGCGGTGACCACCCGGACGCCGTGCGCGCCGAGGTGGGCGATGGTGCCGCCGGCGGCGATCTCCGCGTCGTCGGGGTGGGCGACCACCACCAGTACGGAGGCCGGCCGGTGCCCGGCGCCGTGTGCGCTCACACCTGCCATCCGTAGAAGGCCACGGTCTTGTCGATCTGCTCGGCGGGCAGCCGGGCGTACCACTCCAGGGTCTCGGCCAGGGAGGTGGTGTAGTCGCTCAGCCGCGGTTCGCCGAGGACGTCGCGCAGCTCGGTCATGTCGGCGGTGAGGACGGTGCGGGGCACCTCGCCGGGGCGCATCGGCAGGTGCTGGATGCCGGCGGCGTTGCCGAAGTGCTCGTTGACCGCGGTGGCCACCTCGTTGACGCTGACGCTGACGCCGCTGCCGCAGTCCGGGATCACGTCGGTGCGCTCGGTGCGGGTGAAGCGGATGGTCATGTCGGCGAGGTCGTGGGAGAAGACCATGTCCACGATCTGCTCGCCGTCGCCGTACACCTGGATGGGCAGGCCCCGCATGGCCTGGGCGGCGAAGGCGGGGACGATCTTGCGGATGGGGAGCAGCGACTGGCCGGGGCCGTAGGCGTTGTAGTAGCGCAGGGAGCAGATGCGGCTGGGGCCGGAGTCGTTGGCCATCTGGGCGAAGGACTCCGCCGCCGCCTTGGTGATGGTGTAGGTGTTCAGCCAGACGTTGGGCTTGCCGGGGTAGAAGACCCGGGGCACTCCGCAGGTGCCGGCCGCTTCGAAGACCTTGACCGTGCCGCCTATGTTGACGTCGATGGCCTCCTGCGGGGTCTCCTGGAGTTCGGAGGTGCCGAGCACGCCGGCCAGGTGGTAGACCTCCTCGGCGTCCTGGAAGGTCTTCATCAGCAGGTCGAAGTCGCGCACGTCGCCCTGCACGAAGCGGGCGTCGGGACTCAGGGCCTTGGTGCCGATGGGCACCAGGTCCAGGACCGTGACGTCGTGGCCCTCCTCGATCAGGCGGCAGGCGATGGTGCTGCCGAGGAATCCGCTTCCGCCTGTGACGACGGCTTTCATGGGGGTCTCCTTGAGTGGGTGTGCGAACGGACGGACGGGGCGGGCGGACGGGGGTGGCGCCGCCCGGGGGCTCAGGGCCGGGGGGCGGCGGAGGGCCGGGCGGCGGGGGTGCCCCATTCCGCGTAGGGGACGGCGGTGCCGCGCAGCGCGGCGCCGTAGCCGCCGAGGTTGTCCACCAGCGCCGGCGGGTCCTGGAGGGCGGAGAGGCGGGCGGGCAGGTCGGCGTACAGGTCGTGCGGGGTGGCGGCGACCAGGGTGGCGAGGCCGCTCAGGTCGTCCGGCCAGCGCAGCGGGCGGGCGCCGGTGAGGGCGGTGATCTCCTCGGGGGTGAAGTAGGGGTCGTGCAGCAGGACGTCGGCGCCGCGGGCGAGCAGGTGCTCGGCGACCCGCGCGGCGGGCGAGCCCTCGACGATCCTGGCGTTGGGCGCGTAGCTGAGGCCGAGGATGCCGATGGGGCCGTCGGCGATCCGCAGGATCGATTCCGCGACGCGGGCCGGGTGCTCGCCGTCCCAGTCCATCGCGGCGGCGACCAGGGGCAGCGGGGTGTCCTCGCCCGGGCCGGCGGTCCCGTCGACGGCGAACCGGGGGCTGAGCGGGATGCAGTAGCCGCCGATGCCGATGGAGGGGTGGAAGGTGGGGACGTTCCACTTGGTGCCGGCCAGCCGCAGCACCTCGGGCACGTCCAGGCCGGGGTAGGCCTCGGCGAGCTGGTTGGTGAGGACCAGGTCCAGATAGCGGTAGAGGTTCTCCACGGGCTTGGTGAGCCCGGCGTGCCGCCAGTCCGGAGCCACATGGACGACCTCGCTGATCGCCTCGTACAGCTCCCGGGCCGGCGGCAGGGATTCCGGTCGGGCGGTGCCCACCACCCGGGGCAGGGTGCGCAGGTTCATGTCGGGCGAGAGCATCCAGTCCCGGCGGGGCGCGGCCACCAGGTGCAGTGACGCGTCGTCGGCGGGGTCCGCGCCGAGCGCGGCGGGCACCAGGTCGTCGAGCCAGCGCAGGCTGACGGTGCTCTCCAGGGCGACGAGGGTCTCGCCGCCGGAGCGGGCCCGGCCGACGGCGCTCAGCACCTCGGTCAGCGGCCCGGTCACCGGCCGGCCGGCGCGGTCGGTGTTGACGCAGACCAGGTGCACCCTGGCGGCGACGGCCGGGGCGTCGTCGGGGGACGCGGCGCGCAGCCGTCCGCCGGAGCGGGCCTCGGCGAGGGGGATGACGTCCTCGAAGCCCGGCAGCGGGACCACTCCGGCGTTGATCTCGCGCACCCGGTGCTCGTCGGTGTCGAGCACCGTGCAGGGGAATCCCGCCCCGGCCAGCGCGCACGCGGCGGACAGACCGATGAAGCCCGCCCCCCACACCGTGACGGGCTCCGTCCGGTCCTGCAGCGCCGCCAGAAGCGGTCGCGGGGACGTCGAGGGCTGCATCGGCCTACTCCCTTGGGTCGAATCTGATTGACTGAATGATATTGACCGCTTTACAGACCAGTCAATATTCGAGTCACAAACATTGTCAGCGGTGTTCGAATACGGTCTGCGGTTGGGGCAGGTCGAGGTTTCTCGTGACCCCGGTGGTGGCCGCGTTCTGCAGGGTGAGCCGCCTCGTTCCGGCCTCCTTCTCCCCCACCAGCGCGAACCAGTGCGTGGGCCGGGCCGGGACCTGGCGGAGCTGGCGGCCCAGCCTGCGGGGCCGCCAGTGCTCCAGCACGTCGTATCCGGCCCCGCGCAGATGCCGGGCGGCGTCCATGAAGGTGCGCAGGTCGGCGGAGGGCATGCGCATCAGGTGCACGCACTCCGCCTCGGGCACCGGCCCCAGCTCGGCCAGCAGGTTGACCGAGGCGCTGGTGCTCCAGCAGCTGCTCAGCCCGATGTCCAGGGTGCGCACCATGTGGTGGTAGCCGCCGCCGTCGCCCAGCGTGCGGCCGTCACCGGCGCGGGCCAGGAAGCACAACCCCGCCTGGTACTCCGGCGCGTGCTCCCAGTCCAGGCCGAACTCCACCCGGACCCCCAGCTCGTGGGCGATCGTCAGGACGGTCCGCAGGTGGGCCGTCCGCTCCGCGGCCACGGGCTCCGCCGCCGCCACGCGCTCGGGGGCCTCGTCCGGCGGCAGCCCCCGGCAGAGTGCGGAGAGGCGGTCCAGGCGCCGCAGGAACCGTTCGTGGGACGGCGGGTCCGGCTGCGCGTAAGACAGCGGATCCGGCTGCGCGTGCGACGACGGGTCCGGCTGCGCCCCTCGCGGCTCCCCGGTGTCGCGGCGGCGGCGGTGGAGCGCGGCGCGGGCCTCGGCCGGGCTCAGGCCCTCGTCGGCGGCGATCGCGTCGAGCACCCCGTAGTCGCAGTACTCCAGCCTGCCCCCGGTGGCGGGCCCCAGGATCTGGAAGAGCTCGGCCCAGAGCCGCAGCAGGGTGAGGTCGGCGGCGAGTTCGTCGGTCTCGTTGCAGATGACCGCGACCGCCTGGCTCCAGCCCCGGTGCCGCTTGCGCCGGTAGCGCGCGATGGGCACGCAGGCCGCGCCGAGGGCGCTGGCGCCGCCGGTCAGCCGCCCCGACCCGGCCAGTGCCCGCAACACGGCCACCAGGGAGTCCGCGGTCAGGGCGAGCCGCCGGCCGGAGAGGTCCTCGAAGGCGAAGATGCGTCCGGTGGCCGCGGAGCCGAACTGCTCGAAGGTCTCCGCGTACCCGACCGGGGCCACCGTGACGGGCGCGAAGCCGAAGCTGCGCGTCACCGAGCGGAACGTCGCCTCGGCCCACACCCCCTGGGCGGCCTCCTCGCCCACCAGGTCGCTGAACCCGCGGGGCAGGGACTCGAACGTGTGACTCATGTGTATCCCCCCTGGGAGTGTGCTCAGCGCAGCGACAGTGATCCGGTGCGGACGGTGTGCCGCAGCGCCCTGGTCAGCAGCAGCCAGGCCAGCAGCCCCCAGCCCGCGGCGACGGCGGCCTCGCCGGCCACCGCGCCCAGGTCGAGCGGGCCGCCCGCGGCCAGCGTCCGGGCGGCCGACAGGCCGTGGGTGAGCGGCAGGACCCGGGCCAGCAGACCGGCGGCACCGGACCCGGGCACCGCCGTGGTGACCCCGGCGAGCAGCATCAGCACGATGGTGGTGCCGGCGGTCAGATACATCCGGGAGCCGGGCCTGCGGACGCTGACGCTGGTCATGCACAGGGCCAGGCAGTAGCAGGAGACGGTGCTGAGGCAGAGCACGGCGAGGATCACCGGCAGCGCCGCCCAGTGCAGCGGCACCCCCAGCAGCGGGGAGACCACGCACAGCGCGATGGTCGAGGTCAGCAGGCCGTCCGCCATCCAGTGCAGCCCCCGCGAGGCCAGCACCAGGAAGGTGCTGGCCCGGCTGAGCAGCAGGAACTGCAGGGTGCCGGAGACCCGTTCGCCGACGGTGGAGGAGACCACGCCCAGCGCGCCCAGCGGCCCGAGGACCGCGGCGTTGCCGAACGCGAGGTAGGTCTCGGCGGAGGGGGAGCCCACCAGCCGGCCGAGGCCGGCGAAGAACAGCACCTGGCAGATCAGGCGCACGGTCCAGCCGAACAGCCAGGTCCGCAGGGTGAACATCGCGCGGTAGTCCTGGTAGCTCGCCAGCGCGCCGTAGGCGACCTGGCGTCCGGCGGCACGCAGCCGCGCGGCCGGTGCCGGGCGCCCGGCGGGGACCGGATCCGGGGCGGGGCCGCCGGCAGCGGTGCCGGTTCCGAGAGCGAGGTCAGTCATGGAGAACCACCCGTCCACTGCGTACGAAGGACAGCACCCGGCGTACGGCCCACAACCCGGCGGCGGCCTGGAGGGCGACCAGGGCGCACAGCACGGCCAGCCGGGCGCCGAGGTCGCCGACCGGGCCGACGGCGGCGTCGCGCAGCAGTTGCGCTCCCCAGGAGAGGAAGAAGCCGCGGGCGATCCAGCGCAGCGGCTCGGGGAGCGTCGTGACCGGCAGGATCAGCCCGCCCAGCAGGTAGAAGGGGTAGGTCAGGGCGTTCTGCAGGCTGCGGGCGGCGCGGACCAGGATCATCAGGCCGCTCATCAGCAGCGCGGTGGCCGCCACCCCGGTCGTCACCAGCGCCGCGACCAGCAGGGTGAGCCCCGGCCGGTCCACCCGGATCGGCAGCCCGAAGACCCAGCGGCCGACGAGGAACATCTCGCCGAGCACGGGCAGCGCGAGCGAGGTGGTCACCAGGGTCCGCAGGGCCAGCGCGAGCAGGTAGCGGGAGGGCGTCAGCAGGGAGAGGCTCAGGGTGCCCTGGGCCCGGTCGTCGTCCACCGCCTGCGAGGCCACGAACACCGCGTGGGACCAGGCTCCCATCAGGAAGGCGGTCAGGGCCGTGGTGGTGGCCAGGCCGCCCTGGTGGTGCCCTTTCAGGAAGTGGAAGAAGACCAGCGAGTAGCACGGGATCACCACCAGGGTGGCGAAGAGCTGGGGTGAACGGATCAGCATCTGCGCCTGGGCGCGTACGAAGTGGAGCATCAGACCGCGAACTCCCGGTCGGTGATGACCGTGCGGTACAGCTCGGTGAGTCCCGGCGGGGCCACCGCGATCTCGGTGGCCCCGGCCTCCAGCAGGAGGGCCAGCGCCGCGGACTGGGCCTGTGGGCCGTCGAGCCGGGCGGTGAGGGAGCCCTGCTCGGTGACCTCGGTGCTGCCGGGCAGTTCCGCGATCCGGGCGGCGACCTCGGCGCGGACGCCCTCGGCCCGGATCGTGCGCGGCGCGCCGATGCGGGCGAGCAGCTCGTCGGCGGCGCCGATGCGCAGGATGCGGCCGTGGTCGATGAGGGCGATGCGGGTGCAGACGTCCTGGGCCTCGTGCATGTCGTGCGTGGTCAGGACGACCGTGCAGCCCGCGTCCTTCAGTTCGTGGACGAGCTGGCGGAAGCCGGCCCCGGCGTGCGGGTCCATGCCGTTGGTCGGCTCGTCCATGATCAGCAGCGGGGGGCTGCTCAGCAGGGCCCGGGCGAGGTGGACGCGCTGGACCATGCCGCGCGAGAAGAGCTCGACGCGGTCGTCGGCGCGGGCGCCGAGCCCGAAGCGCTCCAGCATCTCGTCGGTCCGCCGCCGGGCCTGCTTGCCGCCGAGGCCCTGCAAGGCGCCCCAGTACAGCAGGTTCTGACGTGCCGTCAGGCGGCCGTACAGGCCCCGGTCGCCGCCCAGGACCAGGCCGATCAGGCGGCGGACCTCCTTGGGCCGGCGCACGACGTCGTGGCCGCCGATCCGGGCGGTTCCGGAGGTGGGCAGCAGCAGGGTGGTCAGGATGCGGGAGAGGGTGGTCTTGCCGGCGCCGTTCGGGCCGAGCAGACCGAGCACCTCCCCCTCACCGATGCTGAAGGTCACCCCTTCCAGCGCGGTGACCTCGGCGCCGCGGCGGGGGGTGAACACCCGGCCGAGGTCTTGTACGTCGACGATCGCCACGGCTCAGCTCCCGCTTCCGACGGGGGCCGCGGCCGTGCGCGGGGCGGGGCGTTCGGGCCACGGCGCGAGCGCGGACAGCGCGGCCTGCGCGGTCTCGTGGTCGGCGAGGCCGACGAGTTCACCGGTGACCAGCAGGAGGTCGGCCACCGGGGTACGGCGCAGCAGCACCCCGTCGAGGTCATGGTCCTCCACTGTCTCCCCGGCCCCGCGGCGCAGCGGTTCGGTGAGCTGGAAGCCGTACAGGCGCGGTGCCTCGGCGAGGGGGCCGGCGGCGGCCCGGCGGGCGCGTTCGAGGCGGGCGCTCTCGCGCAGGCCGTCCAGCAGCGGTGCCGGGACGACGGGGGCCAGCGCCGGGTGCCCGGTGGTCTTGAGGCAGAGCTCCTCCAGCTCGGGCGCCAGCGCGTGGCCGGCGGCGACCCGGGCCAGCGCCGCGGGGTCGGGGGCCGCGGGCGAGGTGAGGACGCAGACGAGGTCCAGTACGTCCTTCAGGGTGAAGTCGCGCTGGAAGCGCTCCTCGGCGACCGCCAGCACATCGGCGTACACCTGCTCGGCGGGCAGTTCGGGCCGCAGCGGGACGCCCTGTTCGGGCAGCCCGCCGTAGGCGAAGGTGGTGACCTCCACCCCGCGGTCGAGGTCGAGCATCGGGTCCTCGCCGAGCCACCACACCGAGACCAGCAGGTCCCGCCGGCCGTCCGTGTCCAGCTGCGTCATCAGGACCTCGACCGCCTCCTGGCGGTCGAGCACCTCGGCCAGCACCCGCCACAGCGTCGCCTCGTCGGGGACGACGACGTCGAGGTCGCCGACCGAGCGCAGCAGGCCCTGCGGGTAGTAGCGGTTCAGGGAGGGGCCCTTGACGGTGCGGGCCCCGGGCACCGCGCGGACCACCGCGTCCAGTTCCCGGTACAGCTCGCATCTGCGGGTCATCCGGGCCAGTTCGGCCCGGGATCCCTCGCCCAGGGCCACCCCCTCGCGTTCGGCCAGGGAGAGCACCAGGGTCGATACGACGGCGCCCTCCTGGCGTGCCCGCCGCAGCAGATGGCGGGGGGCGAGGTCGCGGTCGACGTCCAGCAGCTCGTACAGCAGGTCGAGGCTGAGGGGGAAGACGGAACGAGTCGGTGGGTTCACTGGGTCTCTTCCTGGTCCTGGGGTGCGGCCGCGTCCGTCGCGCTCGGGCGGGACGCGTGGCGGTACTGGTGGGTGCGGCGCCAGCCGCGGGCCTCCAGGGCCACGGCGACGGCTCCGCTGCGGCCCGCTTCGTCGAGGCCGTGGCAGACGTTGCCCAGCAGGGGCAGCCCGAGGTCCCGCGCCAGGAGGGCGGAGGCCCGCACCAGGGCCGTGATCGCGGCGGGGCGCAGGACGGGGTCGTCGATCAGGATGTCGACGAGGTCCACGAAGTCCGTGCCGCTGGGGTCGTCGTGGGCGTCGACGCAGAGCGTGGCGTGGCCGACGGGTTGGTCGCCGCCGTCGGCGTACACCACGAAGGTGCGCCGGCCGGGAGAGTCCAGCAGGGCGTCCACGGCGGCCCGCACCTCCTCGGGCCGGGTGGTCAGGCCGCGGCCCGCGGCACCGGTGACCATGGCCCGGCACAGCCAGTCGTCAACGGCGCGGTCGTGCTCGCGGGTCTCGTCCGGGGCGATCCGCAGCCCGGGAGCGTCCGTGTCCTGCGCGGCGGGCGCGGCGTCGAAGGGCAGGGACAGGTAGCTGAGATGGGGGGTGAGCGCGGGGTGCGGGTCGTCGGCGCCGGGCACCCGGACGACCGCCTCGGCGCACTGCGGGAAGCGGGCGAAGAGGGCTTCGAGGAAGGCAGGCGCCGCGTGGAGCAGGCGCGGGTCGGCGTGCTCGACCAGGCATTGGTCGATCCCGGTGAGCGGCTCGTGGTAGGCGCCGGCCACGTAGACCAGGCCGTCGATGCGGTGCAGCAGGCCCGCCTCGTCGGCGGCGGCCAGGTAGTCGTCGCAGGCGGTCAGGGCCGCGGTGGGCGCCGGGGCGGCGGGGTCGGCGGTCACAGGGCTCGCTCCGCCTCGGGCCGGACCACGGCGACCAGGTCGCGCGCCACCGCGGCCGCCGCGGTGGCGACCTCGTGAGCGGTGACCCGTCCGAGGGCCTCGATCTCCTGCTCGGGCAGGGTGACTTCGGCGGCCAGCACCCGGTCGGTGGCCAGCGCGATGGCGGCCTCCTGCTGGGACTCGGCGCGCAGCACGACCTCCACCACGGCCTGCCGGACGGCTGCCGAGAAGGCCTCCTCGCCCGGCCCGTCGGAGGCGATCTCGGCGAGCAGCGCGCGGAAGGAGTCCAGGAGCCGGGGGCCGTTGGCGGGGTCGACACCGGCCAGCATCCGCCAGGCGCCGGTGTCGCTGTAGCTGCGGGACCAGGACTGGAAGGAGTAGGCGAGCGCCTCGTCGTTGCGGATGCGCGCGTAGAGCAGGGAGGCGGGGCTGGCGCCCATCAGATGGCCGAGCACGGTGTAGGCGTGCCGGCGCGGATCGCCGAGGTGCGGCGCCCGGCTGCCCGCCTGCACCCAGCAGAACTCCTCGGGCCAGCGCTCCGGGGTGGCGGTGCGGACCGGCGGCGGGTCCTGGAGCGGGCGGGCGCCGAGGGGCGGCGCGGCCGGGAGGGTGCCGAGGCCCGCCTTGTCGAGGGCGGCGAGCAGTTCCTCGGGGGGCAGTCCGCCGACGGCGCTCACCGCGACGGGCGCGCCGGACAGGGCCTGGCGGTGGGCGTCGCGCATGGCGTCCACCGTGATGCGGGCGATGCTCTCGGGGTCGCCGCCGACCGGGGAGCCGAGCGGGTGGCCGGCGAACAGCTGGGCCAGGAAGGCGTCCTGCACCGCGTCGGAGGGGTCGGAGGCCGCGGCGCCCAGTTCCTGGAGGACGACCTGGCGTTCCCTGTCCAGGTGGGCGGCGGTCAGTTCGGGGTGGAGCAGGGCCGTGCCGATCCAGCTGATGACCTGGGGCGCGTCCGCGTTGAGCACCTGGGCGTAGATCACCAGGAGTTCGGGGCTCGTGAGGGCGTTGGAGTTGCCGCCGAGCCGCTCGATGCGCTCGCTCAGCGAGGGGCCGCCGTCCAACGGGACCGACATGACGAGGTGTTCGAGCATGTGCGTGGCACCGGCGACCCCCTCGGGGTCGTGCCGGGCACCCGATCCGAGGGCCACGCACACGGTGGTGGTGCGGCTGCCGGGGGTGTGGTCCACCAGTACGGGGACGTTCTGCATCAGGAGCTGTTCGGTCACGGGGGAGGTCTCCGTCGCTGCGCGGTGCGGGCGGGGTGGGGCTGCGGGCGGTCCCGTCCGGGAGGCCGCCGGGAGCACCGCCGGGGACCGGACCCGCGGACACGGCCGGGAACGCGGCGGCCGGGCTGCCGGCCCGAACGGGGTCGGCAGCCCGGCGCTGGTCCTGCTTACTTGCCGGCGCGGACCTGGATCTTGTCGAGACGGGGGCGCAGGCCGACAGCGTGGTTACGGGTCATGATGACTCCTTCATTGTGTGAGTAATCCGCAAGGCATTCGTTCCCTTGCCGACGAAGCGATATGACCATGACTGAGACCAGCGAGTCAAGTAGCTCTGTCAATAACTTCTGAAGCGGTCACATCGGTGACGGCGCGAACGGGTACGAGCACCGCAACGCGGGTGTCGCACCGCAGCGTTGACTTACAGGGCCCCACACACAGAGAGCGCGTCCGCCAGCCGTGCAGGAACTTGACTACGTTTATTGACTAACCGTGCCGTGGCATGTCAATCTCGCGGTGCCAAGCCCGCGAACGTAAAGGGGAATCCGTTGGGAAGCGTGTCGGAGAGCCAGCACTCCCTGCTTCTGATCAAGCCGGACGGGGTCTCGCGCCGCCTCCAGCCCTACATCCTCGACACGGTGCGCGACGCCGGGCTGACCGTCCTGTGCCACCACCGGATCCTGCTGGACGAGGACGACATCCGCCGGGCCTTCGCCGACATGCGACGCAGCGAGAACCCGCTGGAGCACCTCACCCTCGACCTCTGGTACGCGCACCGGCCCATGGAGGTGATCGTCGTCCGCGGCGGCGACGACACCATGGAGACGGCCGCCGCCGTCAAGCGCAAGGCACGCGCCGCCTACCGCCTCGGCGTGTGGGCCAACGTGGTCCACACCCCGGACCACTGGGAGGAGTTCGCGCTCCAGCTCTCCGTCTTCGGGCAGGACTGCGCGGACTGCCGGGCCCTGCTGGGCGACACCGACTTCGGGCACTACCAGGACGTTCCGCAGGCCTACCCGCCCGGGATCCTGCTGCCCCCGCGATGGCGCGATCCCGAGGCGCTGAGCGCGGTCGTCGAACCGCTGTGGCGCGACCCGGCCTCCTGCGTCTGGCGCCCCACCTACCCCCGTCTGTACGAGGCGCCGCACCCCGCGGACGGGCCGCGCGACCACGCCGTGTGCGTCACCCGCTCGCCCAACCAGCTCTCCTTCGACAACCTGGTCGCCGCCGTGATGGCCGCCCTGCCCGGCATGGACTTCCCGCGCGCCTTCGAGGTGATCTTCACCTCCCTGCACCACGCCGAGTTCCCGCTGGCCGCCGGCACGCTCGCGGAGTGCGAGGGATACGCGGCGTCGCTGTGGGACACCGGCCTGCGCACCGTCGTCCGGGCGCTGGACGACGACTTCGTCTATCCCGCCGAGGACGGGCCCGCGCACCGGACCGCGGTCGCAGGCGTGGGCGCGGGCTCCGGCTCGGGCGTGGGCTCGGGCTCGGGCTCGGGCGTGGGCTCGGGCTCCGGCTCGGGCTCGGGCGCCCGGAAGGTTCCGGCATGAGGGCCCCCGCCGCCACCGCGCTCGCGGACCCCGCCCCCCGGCGGCTCGACGCGCTCCTCGGGCGCGCCTGCGCCCGCTTCGCGGACCGCGTCGCCCTGGACGACGGCGAGGACGTCCTGGACTACCGCGCCCTCGGTGAGCGCGGCCACGGCATCGCCGCCGCGCTCACGCGGGCCGGACACCGGCGCGGAGAACCCGTTCTCGTCGCCGTGGACAACCGGTGCGGCGACCTGGTGTGCGAACTCGGCGCCTGGACCGCCGGGGCGGTCGTGGTCCCGGTGCACCGCGACTCCCCCGCCCCGGTACTGCGCTCCACCGCCGAACGGGTCGGCGCCCGCCTGCTGCTCGGCGACCCACGGCACCGCCCCACGGCGTGGGAGGACGCCACCGGCCCGGCCGGCCATCCCTGGATCGACGGGATCGTCCCCGACGCCGGGGCCGGTCCGCACGGCGGCGCCCTGCCGCGGGTACCGGCCGAACTGGGCGCCGACCAGGCACTGGTGGTCTTCACCTCCGGCTCCACCGGCCGCCCCAAGGGCGTGGTGCTCTCCCACCGCGTCCTGCACACCAAGCTCCGGGCGATCTCCTCGACGCTGCCGTTCGCGGAGGGGCACAGCGCCCTGCACCTGCTGCACCTCAACTTCAGCTTCGGGCAGTGGACCTCCCTGCTCACCCTGGCCACCGGCGGCACCCTGCTGCTCACCCCGCGCTTCCGGGCCCGCGAGGTACTGGACCGCCTCGCCGAACGGCCCGTCGAGCGCACCGCCGTCGTGCCCAGCATGCTGCGGCTGATCCGCCGCGAACTGGACGGGTCCCCGGACGCGGCCGCCCTGCTGCGGCGGCTCGCCGAGACGGGCTCCCCCGGCACCTGGATCTGCGGCGGCGAACCCCTGCCCGCCGGACTGGGCCGCGGGATCAGGGCGCTGCTGCCGCACGCCGGGATCGCCGACGTCTTCGGGCTGAGCGAGAGCGCCACCTCCGACTTCATCCTCACGCCCGACCGCTACGACGACGAGGCCGGCACCATCGGGCGCCCCTCCCCCGGCGTGGAGTACCGCATCGTGCCGCCGGGCGCCGCCGGCACCGGCCCGGACGCCGCGGGCGCCGCCGGCCCGGACAGCGGTGCGGACGGGACGGCGGCGGTCCCCGGCGCGGCCGGTGAACTCTGGCTCCGCACGGACCATCTGATGACCGGGTACCTCGACGACACGGCCGCCACCGCCGCCACCATGGCCGGGCCCTGGCTGCGCACCGGCGACCTCGCCCGGCACCGGCCGCAGGACGGCCTGGTGGAACTCGTCGGCCGCGCCAAGCAGCTCATCGTGCGCGGCGGCGCCAAGATCTCCCCGCTGGAGGTGGAGGAGGCCTACGCCGACCACCCCGACTGCGCCGCCGGTGTGGCCGTCGGTGTTCCCGACGCCCTGCTGGGCGAACGCCTGCACCTGCTGTTCGTGCCCCGCGCGGGCCGGACGCCCACCGAGGAGGAGCTGCGGGCGCACGGGCTGGCCCGGCTGGAGGCCCACAAGGTGCCCGAGCGGGTGCACCTCGTCGACGAACCGCCGCTGGGGCGCACCGGCAAGACCGACCGGGCCGCGGCCGCGCGCATCGCCGCGGCACGCGCCGCCACGCCCCCGGCCCCCGACACCGCCACGCGGGGTGCGGCATGACCCTGCTGGGCGTCTCCTCCGGGGTGCTGGCCGACCGTACCGATCTGGCGGGACTGCTCGCGTACGAGCCCGATGTCGTCGAGTTCTACAACTACCCCCGGTCGATGCTCGGCACGATCGGCCGGTTCTGCGACCGCCACGGCATCCGGCCCGCGCTGCACACGCCCGTCCCCTACGACGAGCCGCGCCCGCTGCGCCGGTTCGCCCCGACCGGCCCGGACCCGGACGAGGCGGCGGCCGCGCTGCGGATGACCGGGGCCACGGTCCGCTGCGCGGCCGACCTCGGCGCGCTCCACGTGGTGGTGCACTTCCCGAGCCCCTATCCGCCCTACCCGGCGGCGGGGTTCGACAGCTGGTGCCGTGACTTCCTGGACGCCGCCTGCGGTCTGGCCCGCGAGCACGGGGTCCTCGTCCTGGTGGAGAACCTCTCCGCGCACCCGCTGCTGCACAGCGCGGCGGACTACCGCGACGCCCTCGCCGGCCGCCCGGAGCTGGGACTCTGCCTGGACCTCGGCCACGCCCACCTGCTCGGCCCCCGGCAGGGTCCGCTCGCCTACGCCCAGGCATTGGGCCCCGCCGTGCGCAGCATGCACCTGTACAACACCACCGCCGCGCGGTATCCCGAGCACGGCCACGAACCCGCCCGTCCCGGGCAGTCGGCCGCCGCGGGCTATCTGCCGATCGCCGAGGTGCTGCCCGAGCTGCTCGCCCTCACCGGCGCCCCCGCCGTCGTCCTGGAGCACCGGCCCCTGGCAGCCGGTGACCCGGAGCCCGGGGAGATCGGCCGGTGGATCCGGTCGGTGATCGGCCGCCGCCGGCCGGGCCCCCCGGAGGAGGACGGCCCTCCCCCGCGCGCGCCGGACGGTCCCGCCCGCCTCGCGCCCACCGGACCTCCCTGTCCCGCCCACCCCTGAGGAACCCCGATGCCCGACACCCCTTCCCTGGAACTGCTGCGGCGCCTGGCCGCCGCCGACGACGATCTGCGCCCCGCGCTCCTCAAACACGTCTCCGAGACCACCCAGCGCCTGATCGACCGCACCGGCCGCGGCATGGACCTCACCGAGGCCGACCTGAGCGGGCTCGACCTGCGCGGGGCCGACCTGCGCCGGGCCACCCTCAACCGGGCTCTGCTGCACAGCACCCGCCTCCAGGAGGCGGACCTCTCCGAGGTCACCATGGTGTGTCCCGGCATGGAACGCACCAACCTCACCGGGGCCAGCCTGCGCTCCGCCTACGTCCACGCCCTCGCCGCGCAGACCTGTGTGTTCGACGGCGCCGACCTGACCGGGCTGCGGGACGCCACCGGCACCCTCTTCCACGGGTGCAGCATGCGCGGCACCCACCTGGACGACGGGCACCTGTCCGGCTCCTCGTTCTACCAGTGCGACCTGGCCGACGCCTCGATGCGCAACATGAACCTCCAGGGCGCGCTGATCAGCGAATGCCTGCTGGACTCCGCCACGCTGGACGGCTCCTGCGTCGACCAGCTCTCGATCACCAAGTCCAGTCTGCGCGAGACCTCGCTGCGTTCGGTGGCCGGCCACGGTCTGGCCCTGCAACGCCTCACGGCCGCCGACGGCCTGGTGCTCGCCGACGCGGGACTGCCCCAGCTCCGGCTCACCGGCATTCAGGCGCACGGCTGGAGCGCGGCCGGGCTCAAGGCACCCGACGGCGACTTCACCGACCTCGCCGTCACCGCCGCCGACCTCAGCGGCGCCCAGCTCACCGGGGCCCGCTGGGTGCGCTGCACCCTGCCGCAGGTCCGCCTCGGCGGGGCGTCGCTGAACAACGGCAGCATCGTGGAGAGCAGCCTGCGCGGGGCGGTCCTGACCGCCGCCCGCGGCGAGAACCTCCACATCGTGGAGAGCGACCTGTCCGACGCCGAGATGAGCACCTTCCTGGGCCGCTGTCTCACCGTGCGCGACTCCAGCCTCGCCGGGGCCAACCTGCGCCACGCCAACCTCTACCGGGCGATGATCACGGGTGATCCGCCGCGCGGCATGAGCCTGCGCCGCGCCGTCCTGGACGGCGCCACCCTCGTACAGGCCTACTTCGCCGCGGACCTGCGCGAGGCCGGCCTGGTCGGCGCGAACTGCGCCTACAGCCGGTTCAGCCAGTCCGACCTGTCCGGTGCCCGGCTCGACGGTGCCGGGATGTACCAGTCCACCTGGGTGAAGACCGTCGTGACCGGCGCCAGTCTGACGGGTGTCAAGGCACCGGTGTTCACCGACCGCTGCCCGGGGCTGGCCGAGGCCCTGGAGCGCGACGGCGGGCCGGCCGCGCGCGAGTTCGCCGCCTTCACCGAGAGCCTGGGCGCCGCGCTGGCCAAGGGCCGCAAGGGTTCGACGTGACCATCGACCAGAGCCCCGACGACGGATCGGCCGGCCGGCGCCGGCTGATCGAGGCCGGAGTGACACTGGGGCCGGGCGTGCGCGCCTGGCTCGGCGCCAATGTCCGCATCGGCCGTGACGTGACCATCGGCGCCGGTACGGTCCTGGCCGCGGACACCCTCACGCTGGGCGACGGCGTCACCATCGGGGAGAACTGCGACCTGCGCGCCGGGACCCTCTTCCTGGGGGACGCCGGCGAGTTACAGGACTCGGTCACCGTGCTGGTCGCCGACGCCTTCGAGATCGAGGGCGGCGGCCGCATCGAGTCCGGGACCCGCATCACCTGCCGGTCCTTCCAGGCCGACCGGCTGCTCTACCTCGGTCAGGGCACCAGCGTCGGCTACGGCGGCACCACCGCCTCCACCTCGCACGTCGTCCTCGGCTCCCGGGTGGCGATCGGGCCGCACAGCATCCTCAACGCCAACCACCCCATCATCCTGGGCGACCAGGTCGGCTCCGGCTCGCACCTCACCGTGTGGACCCACGGATTCCACTTCGGCCACCGGCTCCTGGACGGTTACCCCGCGACCTTCGCGCCCGTGCGCATCGAGCGGAACGTGTGGCTCGCCTACCACGCCACGGTGCTCCCCGGGGTGACCATCGGCGCCGACACCATCGTCGCCGCGGGCAGCGTGGTCAGCCGCAGCCTGCCCGCCGGGGTGCTGGCGGGCGGTGTGCCCGCCGCCGTCAAGCGCACCCTGGATCCCCGTCCCCCGCGGGGCGCCGAGGCCCACCGGTGCGTCGACGCGCTGCTCGACGACTGGATCGCCGAACTCCAGTGGAAGGGCCTGACCGCCGAGCGCACCGCCGACGGCGGGATCGACGTCGGCGACGGCCACCGCGTGCTGCTGGTCACCGGGGACACCGGTCCCGACACCGTCAACGCCCACGCCGCCGGCCGGCGGGCCTTCCATCTGCTCACCGTGGAGGACCGCCCCGACCTGCGTCCCTGGACCGGCCGCGGCCGCACCCTGTTCGAACTGCGCTCCGGGCGGCTGACCGGCGGCCTCGACGGGATCGGCCACGACCTGCGCGACTTCCTGCGCCGCAACGCCCTGCCCTGCGGCGACCAACTGCCCTTCCGCAGCCTGCCCGTCGAGGGATTCGCCCGGCTGGCCGCGCTCACCCGCAAGCCCACGACCACCGGGAGCGGCCGATGACCACCACACCCCGACCCGCACGGCACACGGACCTGCCCGGACCGGCCGGCGGCCCGCGCAACCTGGACCTGCGCTACGCCGAGCGCCCCGTGGACAGGGACCACCCGCACTACTTCCCCTTCGTCGTCGACCACGCCGCGGCCTGGCTGGAGGACGTCCCCGGCACCGCGGTGTGCGAAGTGGGCTGCGCGGCCGGGGCCTTCGCCCACTATCTCCTCGAACGGCACCCCGGAACCGACCTGACCGGTGTGGACATCCAGCCCGCCCTGGTCGAGCAGGCCCGGCTGCGGGTGCCCGGCGCCCGCTTCGTGACCGGCGACGTGCTGCGGCCCGACACCCTGCCCACCGGGCCGTTCACCACCGTCTTCATGGTGGCCCTGCACAGCCACTTCGACGACCCCCGGCAGTGGATCGACGCGCTGCTGCGCCTGACCGCGCCCGGCGGACGTGCCTACGTCTTCGGCCTGTTCAACCCCGAGCCGGTGGACGTCGTCGTCCGGCTGCGCCACCCGGACGGCGACCCCGAGTGGCTGCCCGGCTGGAACCAGTTCTCCGTGCGGACGGTCGGCCGGCTGCTGGAGGAGGCCGGACTGCGGCATGCCTTCCACCGCTACCTGCCCGCTGCGGCCCGCGCACGGCGGCCCGAGGACCCGCTGCGCTCGCACACCGTGCCCGACCCGCAGACCGAGGCCGGAGCGGACCCGGCGCTGGTGTTCCTCAACGGCAGCCAGATGCTGCACCGTTTCGCGCTGCTGGAGATCCACCGGCCCGAAGCCGCGGCGGCCGGCAGCGGCGGCCGGCCGTGACCGGCCTACGGCACCGGCCGCCCGGCGGTCCGCGGCGCGGCCGCCTCGCCGCCCACGGGCACAACGTCTTCGCCGAGATGTCGGCCCTGGCCGCGGAGCACGCCGCCGTCAACCTCGGCCAGGGCTTCCCCGACACCGCGGGCCCCCAGACCGTCGTCGAATCCGCCGTGCGGGCCCTGCGCGCCGGACACCACCAGTACCCGCCGGTCCCCGGCCTGCCCGGCCTGCGCCGCGCCGTCGCCGACCACCAACGCCGCTTCTACGGACTGGACATCGATCCCGACCGGGAGGCCGTCGTCACCACCGGCGCCTCCGAGGCCCTGGCCGCGGCGCTGCTCGCGCTGACCTCGCCCGGTGACGAGGTCGTGGCCCTGGAGCCCTTCTACGACTCCTACGCGGCCTGTGCCTCCCTGGCCGGGGCCACCCTGGTGCCGGTGCGGCTGCACGCGCCGGACTTCACCTTCGACACCCGGGACCTGGCCGCGGCGATCACCGGGCGCACACGGGTCCTGCTGCTCAACACGCCCCACAACCCGACCGGCGCGGTCCTGTCCGCCGAGCAGCTGTGCGAGGTGGCCGCGCTGGCCCGCGCCCACGATCTGCTGGTGATCTCCGACGAGGTCTACGAGCACCTGGTCTTCGAAGGGGTCCACCAGCCCGTCGCGGCGCTGCCCGGCATGTTCGAGCGGACGCTCACCGTGTCCTCGGCCGGCAAGTCCTTCTCCTTCACCGGCTGGAAGGTCGGCTGGGCGACCGGCCCCGCCGACCTGGTCACCGCGGTCCGCGAGGTCAAGCAGCACCTCTCCTTCGCGGGCGGCACCCCCTTCCAGCACGCCGTGGCCGACGCCCTGCGCCTGCCCGACGAGTACTTCGCCACCGCCACGGACCGCCTGCGGCGGCGCCGGGACCTGATGACCGACGGGCTGCGCGCCCTCGGCTTCGACGTCCGGCCGCCGCGGGGCACGTACTTCGTCACCGCCGACATCACGCCCCTGGGCGAGCGGGACGGGCTGGAGTTCTGCCGCGCGCTGCCCCGGCGCTGCGGTGTCGCCGCCATCCCCCACCAGGTCTTCTACACCGACCCGGACGCCGGGCGCCGCCACGTCCGCTTCGCCTTCTGCAAGCGCGAGAGCGTGCTGCGCCAGGCACTGGACAGGCTGAAGGAGGGACTGGGGTGACCCCGCCGCAGGCCGGTCCCCGGCACCCGGCCGGTACAGCCCCGGCCGGGCCCGTGGTCCCGCACAACGGGCCGCTGGTCACCGAGGACGACATCGCCGCCGTGACCGAGTCGCTGCGCTCCGGATGGCTCGCCTCCGGCCCCCGGACCGCCGCCCTGGAGGAGGCGTTCGCCGAGCGCTTCCGCCCCCGCCACGCCAGCGCCGTCTCCTCGGGCACCGCGGGGCTGAGGCTGGCGCTGCACGGCGCCGGGCTGGACGGCACCGGCGCCACCGTCGCCGTCCCCACCTACGGCTGCTCGGCCCTGCTCGACGCCGTGCTGGCCGCCGGCTGCACCCCGGTGGTCGTGGACGTCACCGAGCAGACGCTCACCCTCGATCCCGCACGGCTCGACCCGGCGGCCCGGCTCGACGCCGTCATCGCCGTGCACACCCACGGCCACCCCGCCGACCTGGACGCCCTGCGCCCCCTGGCCGCGCTGCTGGTGGAGGACTGCTGCCAGAGCCTGGGCGGCCTGGACCGGCACGGGCGCCTCCTCGGCGGCATCGGGGACGCGGCGGTGTTCTCCTTCTACGCCACCAAGACGCTCGCCGCGGGCGAGGGCGGGATGCTGCTGCAGGCCGACCGCGCGGCCTGGGAGCGCGTCCGCGTCCACCAGGACCCGGCGGCCCGCGAGGTCTACACCCCGCGGTTCAACCACCGCCTCTCCGACCCGGCCGCCGCCCTGGCGCTCAGCCAGTTCCGGCGCCTGGACCGCATCACCGCGCACCGCCGCGCCCTCGCCGCCCGCTACACCGCCGCCCTGCCGCCGCACGTCGCACCGCCGCCCGGCCTGGGTCCCGGCCAGGTGCCCTACCGCTACTGCCTGCGGGCCACCGGCCGCGGCCAGCAGCAGCGGTGGATCGGCCACCTGCGCGCCGCGGGCGTCCGCGCCGACCCTCTGATCCCCGCCCGGCACCTGCTGCACCGGCAACTGGGCCTGGAGCCCGGGGACTACCCGGTGGCCGAACGCGTCGTGGACAGCACGGTCTCGGTGCCGCTGTTCGCCGCGCTCACCGAAGAGCAGGCCCACCGGGTGGCACAGGCCCTGACCGGCCTGCCGGACTGACCCCGGACCGGACCCCGGGCCGAACCCGGATCGAACGAGGACCGAACGAGGAGGAACCACCGTGACGACACCCCTGCCCCCCGCCCCCGGCCGACACCTGGACCCCGGCGTCCTGACAGACCGGCGGGCCGTCCTGGCCCAGCGGCTGGCCGACGTGCGCGCCCGGATCGCGGACGCCGCGCGGGCGGCCGGACGCGACGGCTCGGGGATCACGCTCATCACCGTCACCAAGAACCGGCCCGCCGAGGACGTCCGCCTGCTGGCCGGGCTGGGCGTGCGCGACGTGGGCGAGAACCAGGACCAGCAGGCGTCCGCGAAGGCGGCGGCCTGCGCCGGCCTCTCCCCCGCCCCGACCTGGCACTTCATCGGCCAGCTCCAGACCAACAAGGCGGCTTCGGTGGCCCGTTACGCCGACATGGTGCACTCCGTGGACCGTTCCTCCCTGGTGTCCGCGCTCGGCAAGGCCGCCCGCCGCGCCGAGCGGGAGCTGCGCTGCCTGATCCAGGTCAGCCTGGACGCGGGCCCCGGACGCGGCGGGGCCCACCCCGAGGAGGTCCCCCGGCTCGCCGCGCTCATCGCCGAACAGCCCCTGCTCACCGTGGCCGGGGTGATGGCCGTCGCCCCGCCCCTGGAACCGGCCGACCGGGCGTTCGCCCGGCTGCACGACGTACGGGAACGGCTGCTCGCCGACCACCCGGACGCCGTGGTGATGTCGGCCGGCATGAGCGGAGACCTGGAGGCCGCGATCGCCGCGGGCGCGACGCACGTCAGAGTGGGATCGGCCGTGGTGGGACCCCGCACGCCCGCGGGGACTCCCGCACCACAACTCTGACATGACGTCAACCCCCCCTTGTTACAATGCCCTTCACTACGCGTGACCCCCATAGGAGCCCCTCCGTGAGTCGTCTGCTGCCCACCGCTCCCTACCGCGGCACCAGGGATTTCCTCCCTGCCGAGATGTCCGTCCGACAGCAGGTGTTCAGCCATCTGTACGAGACGGTGGAGCGCTACGGCTACGGCCGCTACGACGGGCCGATCCTGGAGTCCGCGGAGATCTACGAGGCGAAGTCCGGCCAGGAGATCGCCGACCAGCAGCTGTACTCCCTCACCGACCGCGGCGGGCGCCGGATCGCGCTGCGCCCGGAGATGACCCCCTCGGTGGCCCGGATGATCGCGGCCAACGCCAACAGCCTCCAGTTCCCGGTGCGTTGGTACAGCCACGTCAACTGCCACCGCTACGAGCGGCCGCAGCGCGGCCGTACCCGTGAGCACTGGCAGCTCAACGTGGACATCTTCGGGTCCGACAGCCCGAACTGCGAGATCGAGATCTTCGAACTCATCCACGACCTGATGGGCTCGCTCGGCGCGACCCGCGACATGTGGCTGCTGCGGGTGGGCGACCGCGCCATCCTCAACAGCATCCTGCGCGACGTGGTGAAGGTGCCCGAGAGCGCGCACCAGCAGACGATGGCCCTCATCGACCGCTGGGAGAAGGTGCCGGCCGAGAAGCTGCGCGAGGAGGCCGCGGAGTTCGGCCTGGACGCCCGGATGTTCGACCTCCTGGAATCCACGCTGCGCTCCGGGGCCGAGGTGCTGACCGCCCTCCCGGACGAGGTCCGCGAGACCTCCACACTGGCGCGGGTGATGAAGAGCGAGGCCAGGGACCTCTTCGTCTTCGACCCCTTCATCGTGCGCGGCCTGCAGTACTACACCTCCACCGTCTTCGAGGTGTTCGACCGCTCGCCGGACAACAACCGCTCGCTCTTCGGCGGCGGCCGCTACGGCGACCTGGCCGGCCTCTTCACCAACCAGCGCATCCCCGGCATCGGCTTCGGGATGGGCGACGTCACCCTGCACGACTTCCTCGGCACCCACGGCCTGCTCCCCGAGGCCCGCAGCGAGGTGGACGTCAGCGTGATCCCCGTCGACGACGACCTGGTCCCCGCCTCCCGCGAGGTCGCCCGCCGGCTCAGGCAGGCCGGGATCCGCACCTCGACCACGCTGGAGCCGCGCAAGCTGGGCAAGGAACTCTCGCGCGCCGACCGCGACGGCGCCCGCTTCGCGGTCATCGTCGGGCGCGACGAGTGGCAGCGCGAGGCCGTCGTCCTCAAGGACCTCAAGGACGGCGCGCAGCACGAGATCGGACTGGCCGACGTGGTCACCCACCTCACGGAGCGCCTGGCGGCTCCGGGGGCCTGACCTCCCCGAAGCCGCAAAAGACATAGGGGCACCCCCCGGGGAACCGGGAACCGGGCCCCCACCCCTCCGTGCCGACACCGCCGTGAAGCCGCTCCCCGGGGCCGCCGGACCTCTCCGACGCCCCGGGGCACTCCCCCCTCCCCCCACGCCCTCCGGCGAACACGGCCACGCCGACGGGCCGCACGCCGCGGTCTGCCGAAGGAGTCCGGCCGCGCCGGCACTCCCGCACCCCTCCGCGGCCGACAGAGGCATGCCCGAAATGACCCGGCACGTGCCCGGCAAGCGCGGGACGCCGCGTTCCCCCGTCCCGCTCGTCCGGCCCCTTCTTCCCTCTGCACTCATGGAGACCGAGCCCCACATGAACGACGAGAAACGCCCGACCGGCGACGAGCTGATGGAAGGGCTCCGCAAGGCGCTCGCCGCCGACAGCGGCTGGATCCCCGCCCTCGCGGGCCCGAGGGGACCTGCCGGTGTCGGCACCGGTTCGACACTGGACGTGCTCGTGGCACAGCTGTGGAAGTTCGCGACGGCCCCGACCACCCCCGCGCACGTCGCCCGCCCGCTCGCGCGCGCGGCCGAGGCGGCCGACGCCGCCCTCACCACGGACGGCGCCACACGGTACGACGCCCTGGACGCGGCGTACGCATGCGTACTCCAGGCCTGGCAGGCAGCAGCCCGCTGACCCGGCCCTGAGCGGCAGGCGCAACCGCCGGCCCGTCGCACCGGTGGCCCCGGCCCACAGGCCGTGGCGGAGATCTGGTACCTCGGTCGGCGCGACGGCCACCTGGGGAACGTTCCTGACGCCCTGGTCGCGGTGCGGACGCGGGAGTCGTTCGGGGAGCGCGCCGCTCGCCCGCCGTCCGACATACTTCGAGGCGCTCGAAGTGCTCGGAACGTGAGGGGAGAACGGCGTGCGACTTCGCTGTGCGGTGCTAGACGATTTCCAGGGTGTGGCCGTCGAGTCGGCCGACTGGTCGGTGCTCGGGGACGCGGTGGAGGTCGTGTCGCTGCGGGAGCACCTGGCCGACGAGGACGCGCTCGCCGCGGCGCTCGCCGAGTACGACATCGTCGTCACCCTGCGCGAACGCGTCGCCTTCCCGGGCTCGTTGCTCGCCCGGCTGCCCCGGCTGCGGCTGATCGTGGCGACCGGGATGCGCAACACCGTGATCGACTACGCCGCGGCCGAGAAGCACGGTGTCACCGTGTGCGGGACGCAGAGTTCCGGGACTCCCCCGGTGGAGCTGACCTGGGCGCTGCTGCTGGGGCTCGCCCGGGGGATCGTCCAGGAGAACACCGCGCTGCGCACCGGCGGCCCCTGGCAGTCCACGGTCGGCGCCGATCTGCACGGCGCCCGTCTCGGTGTGCTCGGGCTCGGCCGGATCGGCACCTCGGTCGCGCGGGTCGGGCTCGCCTTCGGGATGCGGGTCGGCGCGTGGAGCCCTCGGCTGACCGAGGAGCGCGCCTCGGCGGCCGGGGTGGAACTGGCTCCCTCCAAGGAGGAGTTGCTGACGAGCAGCGACTTCGTCTCCGTGCACGTGCCCGGCGGGGACCGCACCCGGGGGCTGATCGGCGCCGCCGAACTCGCCCTCCTGAAGCCGACCGCCTACCTGATCAACACCTCCCGCGCCTCGGTGGTGGACCAGGACGCACTGCTGGCCGCGCTGCACGAGGGCCGGATCGCGGGCGCCGGCGTCGACGTCTTCGACATCGAGCCCCTGCCCGCCGGCCACCCCATGCGCACCGCGCCCCGCCTGCTCGCCACCCCGCATCTCGGCTATGTCTCCGCGGCCAACTACCGGACGTACTTCACCCAGGCCGTGGAGGACATTCAGTCCTATCTGGCGAAATCTCCGGTACGACAATTGCCGTGAATCCGCCGAGAACGGGCGTCTGTCTGTTGAAAGGGTGATCCCCCGCCGATCACCGTGACCCCTGTCGGACGGCCGCGTTGAACGTGGAGTGCGACGGCGGGAGCAGCCGTCGCGAATCCCGAGCGACAGGAGGAACGTGATGTCTCGCATCGCGAAGGCAGCCGCCGTGGCCCTCGGCACCGGTGCCGTGGTGATCGGTTCGGCCGGGCTGGCTCTGGCCGACGCGGGCGCCGAGGGCGCGGCCGTCGGCTCGCCCGGCGTGCTGTCCGGCAACGTGATCCAGGTTCCGGTCAACATCCCGGTCAACGTCTGCGGTGACAGCATCGACGTCATCGGTCTGCTGAACCCGGCCTTCGGCAACACCTGCGTCAACCAGGGCGGTGCCCTCGCGCGGCCCAGCGCCGACTACGGCGACTGACACCTCGCCCGCGCACCGCGAAGAGCCCCGGCACCTCCGAGCGCCGGGGCTCTTCGCGCGCGTCACCGGACCGAACCCCCTGGCGTACACCGACGGCAATTCACCCGTACCGGTGACCCCGGTGTGAGTTCACGCGTACCGGTAGACGCCGCTCATGTCCTCCAGCTGATCCGGGGTGTCGCTCCACGGCGGCAGCTTTTCGTGCCGGGCGACGACCCGGCCGTGCTGCGCGTCACCGGCGCCGGGCGGATCGGCCGGCAGATAGCGGTGGCTGCTGTGCGCCCGCTGCCAGCGCTCCCACTGCATGTCGAGGTAGGCGTGATGGAGCCAGAACACCGGGTCGTTGACCGACGCGGCGCCGAGCATCGCCCCGCCGACCCAGCGGTGCACCCGGTTGTGGTTGTGCCAGGAGGCGCTGCCGCTGCCGGTGCCCCAGCCCTCCAGCTTGTTCCGGAAGCCCTGGGTGACGGTCGAGTCCCAGGGCCGTACGTCGTAGACCGGGTCGTTCAGCGCCCAGTTCACGTCGTCCTTCGTGGGCAGTTGGAGGGGTGAGGCGGCGCGGCCGAGGTCGCGGGTGAGGTAGCGGCCGTCGGTGACGCCCTCCCTGATGGTCCAGTTGCCCGTCGAGTAGGCGAACGGGCCGGTCGTCACCTGCTGGTCGGAGCTGCGGCCGTTGCCGCCGAGCAGGTCCTTGGTCCAGGGCACCGAGGTCGCCGTGCGGTCCCGGGTCCAGTCCCAGTACGGCAGGGTCACCGAGGAGTCGACGCGGCGCAGCGCGTTCTCCAGGTCCAGCAGGAACCGGCGGTGCCAGGGCAGGAAGGACGGCGCCATGTGGGCGGCCCGCAGATGGGTCTCGCCGTCGGCGGCGAAGTACGCGATGTGGGTGCGCACGAACTCGTCGTACTGGCCGCGCCGCTTGACCTCCAGCAGGGCGTCCACGAACCGTTTCCGCTCGGTCGCGGTGAGGGCGCCGACGTTCTTACGCACGTACGCCATACCGGCCCCCCGTCCCCGTCCCCGCACTCATGTCGGTGCCGCCCATGCCGGTACCGCCCATGTCCATGCCGCCCGTGTCCATGGTCATGCCCATGCGGTCCATCATGTCCTTGACGCCGTCGGGCAGCGCGCCCTCCAGCGGGCCCGGGGCCGGGTCGCTGAGCCGCTGGCCGGGCCCGAGTTCGTCCACCGCGGCCCGCGCCGCCTCCTGGGGCGTGCGGTACGACGTGTAGTGGTCGACCATGCTCAGCCAGGTGCCGTCGGCCCGCCGCATCAGATGCAGCGGGCGGCCGTCGACGGTGATCCGCCAGGCCTCGTCGGCCGTGCTGCGTCCGGCGGCCGGCAGCCGGACGCCCTGGATGCGCCGGCCCCGGTACGTCTCGTCGAAGGAGTCACCGCCGGCGGCCGGGGGCACCGGCCGGGAGGCGGCGACGACCGGCGCGAGGGCGAGGGCGGCGACGCAGGACAGCAGCCCCCGCGTCACCCGCCTGCGCCCGAGGCCGGCCGTCGTATCCGCTCTGACCTGCTCTGTTGCGGCCGCCGCAGCTGCGTCGTCGCCGTCGACCATCGCACTCTCCTCGTCCGGGAACAGATGTCGTACCCGCTAACGGACGAGGAGGGGCCGGGTCACCGGCGTACGGCCGAACGGCGCTGGTGAGGGAGCCCTGCGGGTTACCGGGCGGGCCCCACGCCCAGGTCGCCGCCCGCGACGGTGCGCAGGGCCGGGGCGAGCAGGCCCGCCTCCGGGAGCCGGGGGGCGGGCAGGCCGAACAGGTGCGGGTCGGGCGCGGTCAGGGGGGCGACCAGGTTCAGACCGGGTCCGGCGGTGTGCAGCCCGGCGGCAGGGGCGTCGACGCCGAGCCGGTCGCCGAGCGGATGCGGCAGCGGCGCCCGCAGGTCGGCGCCGGGCAGCGTCCCGCCGATCGGCAGCCTCGGCAGGATCGGCTCGGGCAGCAGCCGGCCGGTGACATAGCGCGGCCCCTCGGGCGCGCCCGGCGTCAGCAGCGGCACCTCCAGCGTGGCCTCGGGCATCCGCGTGCCGAGGGAGTGGGAGACACCCTGGAGCGGTACGGGCACGGGGATCGCGCCGGCCGCGGCGGCGGGGGCGGTCGCGCTCGCGGCGGCCGCGACGCCGGTCAGCACGGCGGCGAGGGTTCCTCGGGTGGTCGGCTTCATCTCGGGTACGGCCCTTTCCGGATGCGGGAGTTCGGCGTCCGTATCGCGTAACGGGCGGTGCCGGGACGGAGAACGGGGCGGCGCGACAATTCCCCCGGTTGCCGTAATAGTCGGCATGGACGACATGGTTACCTGGTCGTCCTGGTGAGCCGGTCGGCCGTACCCGCCGTCGCCCGACCGGCCACGGTCACACTCACCGGCCGATCGCGCTCGTACGACCGGTCGCGCTCGTCAGCCGGTCGGTCACCGGCGGCTCACGCTCGTACGGCCCCTTGTCCGCGCCGCCGTATGCCGGGGCCCCGGCCCTCGTCCACGCCGTCAGCCACGCAGACTGGTGGCCGGCAGCACGACATGCGCGGCGGCGTGCAGGGTCTCCGGGGCGCCGGCGAACGCGGCCAGCGCGTCCGGCTGGACGATCCTGCCGGGCGCGCCCTCGGGCCACGCGCGGGTGGTGAACACCAGGTAGGCGAAGCCGCGGGCCCGGACGGCGGCGAGCCACTCGGGCGGCGCGGGGGCCTGCGCGATCAGCCGCGGCATCCGTACGACGGCCTGCCCGGCCTCCACCAGCAGGGTGATGGGGAGGCTGGGCCGGTAGGTGCCGTCGACGAGGTCGCCGCCGACCGGCAGTCCGTTGCTCACCAGCAGCTGCTCGACCGCGGCCGCGGTCACCTGGGGGCCGCCCGCGGCGTCCCCCAGGGAGTAGGCCAGCAGGTAGGGCATGTCGGTGCCGTCGGGGGCCGCGCCGCTCCAGGGCAGCACGACCAGCGTGCCGAGGTCGGCGGGGCGCAGTTCCGTGGTGGTTGAGGTCACCGCGCGACCATACCGACGCGCCCGGGGGCGGCCCGGCGGCTTCTCACCCGTCCGGACCAGTGGACCGGGGGGCTCCACACGAACGAGGGAAACGGCCTGGAAAGGGGCGGGGCCGGTACCGCGGATGCGGTACCGGCCCCGGGCGCGCGGAGGATGTCAGCCCTTCAGGGGCAGGCCGCCGAGCAGCGGGTTGTGCTGGTTCAGCGCGGTGGTGGCGCCCTTGACCGAGTGCAGCACGGAGTCCTTGTCCTCGGTGTCGAGGGCGTTCGACTGGTGCTGGAGCGGCATCAGGTCCCGCAGGGAGTAGTCACCCTTGGCGAGCTGGTCGACGGCGCCGTTGAGGCTGGAGGGCGTCAGGTCGGAGGCGTTGTAGGCGAACGCGGGCGCGGCGACGCCGGCGAGGGCAACGGAACCGGCCAGGACGGCGGCAGCCTTCAGGGACTTCATCGTGTTCCTTTCTTCGGCAACGACGTGTCCAACGAGCGTCGCGGCGGAGCGGAAACCCCATGGCCGAGAAGACATATGAACATGCCTCGGCCGGAAGGGGGCGGGACCCGGGGCCGGACTCCGCGGGTCAGCCCGCCGCGGGCACGCTCGGAAGCGTCGTCGGGGTGGGGGTCGGGGTGGGCACGCCGATGCCGAGGGCGGAGAGGAGCTGGTCGACCAGGGTGTCGGCGGCGGCGACCACCTGGTCGACGTCGGAGACGGCCGCCTGCACCAGGGCGTCCACCGCGGCCAGCACATCGCTGACGAGGTCACGGGCGACCGGCACGCTGCGGGCCGCCCCCCGCGGGGCCGGGCTGAGCGGTACGGCGGGCGACGCGGCCGGCTCGGGCAGCGCCGACTGGGACTCGGATCCCGAGGGGACGGGGGCGGGCTTGGCGGGGGCGGCCGGGCTCGCGGGGGTCGCGGCCTGGGCCGGAGCGGCAGCCGTCGGAGCAGCGGGCGCCGGAGCGACGGGCGCCGCCGGGACCGCGGCAGCCGTCGGCCCGCCCGGAGCCTGCGCCCCGGCCGTCCCCGCCGCCAACGCCCGTACGACGGCCTGCTTCGCCGCCTCGCCGAGCCGCTCGGCCTCCGCCGCGGGCAGTCGGCCCTTCGTCAGTGAGCGGTCGAGCAGTTCGACGACCGGCTTGGGCAGGGTGCCCGCGCGGTCCAGGGTCCTGACCCGGGCGAGGAGTTTCGCGGCGCCGGGCAGGGCGGTCTGGGAGGCGGGGGCCTCGCCATGGCCGCGCGCCGTGTCGACGGCGACGGCGACCGGGCCGGTGATCGCGGCGATGACGGCGGCGCTCAGAGCGGTGGACGCGAGGCGCCGGACGGGCAGAGCACGCATGCGGGTTCCTTTCGGCTGGGCTTCGGGGTCTGAGCCCACCGTCAGTTCGCCCCACCCGCCCCGCAACCGCTCGCGACGCCATGTGCCCCGTCCGGGCCCGCCACTGCCCCGTCCGGGGGATGGGCGGACATGAGAACCGGCCGCCCACCTCCGCGACGGATGCGCGGAGTGGACGGCCGGTCGAAGGGGTGTGCGCCCCGGACGTCAGCCGTTGACGCAGGTGTTGCCGAACGCCGGGTTCAGCAGACCGATGACGTCGATGCTGTCACCGCAGACGTTGACCGGGATGTGGACCGGGACCTGAATGACATTGCCCGAGATGACACCGGGCGAGTTGGCGGCAACGCCGTCCGCGCCGGAGGAGGCGGCGGCGGCACCGGCGGCGCCGGCGACGGCCGCGACGGCGGCGGAGGTCAGGACCAGACCCTTCGCGATACGCGACATGGAGAGGTGCTCCTTGGAATAGACACAAACATCCGGGCGGATGCCCGGCGTTGTGTCAACGCGTCGCGCTCCCCCGGGTTGTGCCGCCAAAGGAGTGAAGTCCGACGGAGGCCGCTCGGAAGGGCCTTGGGCGCCCATGCCGAAAACCCCCGCACGGGCGTGCGCGGGGGTCCTGGGCGGCGGGTGCCGGACGCTCGGGGTCCGGCACCCGGCAGGTCACCGACGGGCGGCCGTCCGGCCGCGGCGGTAGAGCACCGCACCCGCCATGATCAGCGCGGCGCTCGCGGCCGAGGTCGCGATCATGGCCTTGGCGTTGCCACCGGTGTGCGGCAGGGTGGGCGGCTCGTCGTTGCCGTACGAACCGGGCGGGGTCGGCTCGTCACTGCCGTAGGAGGGCAGCGGGGTCGGCTCGTCGCTCCCGTACGACGTCGGCGTCGGCGTCGGCTCGTCGCTGCCGTACGACGTGGGGGTCGGCGTCGGCTCGTCGCTCCCGTAGGAGGTCGGTGTCGGCTCGTCGCTGCCGTACGACGTCGGGGTCGGCGTCGGATCCGGGCTGCCGTACGCCGGCGGTGTGGGGTCGTCGTGGCCGTACGACGTGGGCGTGGGAGTCGGGTCCGGCTTGCCGTAGGAGGCGGGGGTCGGCTCGTCGTCGCCGTACGAGTCGTTGCCGTAACCCGTGTGGTGGTGGGTGGCCGAATGGCCGCCATTGGCACAGGAGTTGCCGAACGCGGGGTTCAGCAGCGCGGCCACGTCCACGGAGTTGCCGCAGACATTGACCGGCACGTGCACCGGGACCTGGATGCTGTTGCCGGACAGCACGCCCGGTGAACCCTGGGCCAGTGACTGCGCGTTGGAGTCGGCGAGCGCGGCCGTGCCGTACAACGAAAGCACGCCGGTCGCGGCAGCTGCGGCCACGACCATGCCCTTGCTGAGGGTCTGTCGCAATCTCGTAGTCTTCCTACTCGAACTGCTCGAAGATGTGGGAAGGCCGGCCCCGGGCCAATGGATCTATGGATCGACGGTCCGAGGCCGGCCTGAACGCAGCCGGCCGGCTGGCGTGCGGTGGGTACCGAACGTCAGCCGTTGGCGCAGGTGTTGCCGAACGCGGGGTTCAGCAGACCGATGATGTCGACGGAGTCGCCGCACAGGTTGATCGGAACGTGCACAGGGATCTGGATCACGTTGCCGGACAGCACGCCAGGGGAGTTGGCGGCGACGGCCCCGGCAC